>JAFGMP010000303.1 GCA_016927495.1 Candidatus Latescibacterota bacterium
CTTTCGACTTTCTTTCCGTTTGTATTTCTGCCGTCCCATATAACTCTAAAATAACCCGGTTGTGACATGTCATCGATTAATGTGGTCACAAGTTGGCCTGTCACATTGAATATATCAACTGACACTTGGCAGGTTTCGGGTAATATATAACATATGGTTGTATCCGAATTGAAAGGATTGGGATAATTCTGCATAAGCCTGATTGGTTCAGGTTCTTCGGTTTTAATATCGGTCTTCCATGACATGTGTGCGTAATCGACAAAAGCTTTAATGTAATTTTCAGCACAAATCTGACAATCTTCAAGTGCGAATATTTGGTGTCCCTGGTCATAGTAAGAATATAAGTTTGCTACTTTTGAGGGTCTCGGTCTGTCATATATCCAGCCATCAATAGTAAAAGACAAAGCACCACATTCCTCATACACAGCATCACAGGCAGTACCGACAATTGAATTTTTACCATAATAAGAATACGGAAAATACTTTTGTATCGAACCAAGCAGTAATTTATATTCTTTTTCCTGACTGCTTATGTAATTATAATCAGGGCTTGTAATTTGCCAGTCACCGTTAATGCCTGAAAATCCATGAAAGTCTATAAATATATCAAATCGATTGCCGTTATAAAACCAGTCGGAAAATGTCTGTTTTATCGAAGCGACTTCAAGTTTTGGATATGTATTAATCCATTCGCGATTTAAGTTTCTTCCGGTACTGTGTGCTCTACCTCTTCCCTCATCGACTGCATCGATATTGACAAGCGGAATAATTTTGAACAAATAATACTCGCGAGCTTTCCGCGCATATGTATCATTTGAAAGCAGAAAGTTGATCATTGCTTCCAATCCCCTGCCTGCAGCCAATTCAGAGCTATGTTGAAGTCCGGTAAACCAAACAACTTTTTTATCTTTTATATCAATGTCCGGATCGGTTATGCTAATCATTTTTATGTCTTTGCCTTCAGTCGAAATGCCTGCCTTGCCAATTGAACAATATGGTGAAGCCTTAATTTTTTCTATCAACATATCCAACCTGGCACTTGAATACGGATATTGAAATGCAATGTATACCGTATCTTTAGTATATGTATATTCAAAAGATATTATTCTCCAGTATTCTTTTGTGGGATGGTCGCTCAGAGTCTTTTGTTCCATCCGATTCCATGTTTCACCATCATAGCTGAATACAGGAAAATCAGGATTTGAACACATATACGAAACGGTGTTTTTGTCTCGTGTCTCTTTAATATGAATGTTGATTTTTATTTTTTTATCTTTACATCCTGTCATACGAAAATTGAAACAAAAACCGGTGGCATCCCATTCACCCGGTCTGGTAAATGATTTTAACCAAACCCAGCCACTTCTGTATTCATCTTCTGCATAGGGCCATATATCAAAAACATTTGTTTCCGGTTCTTCGACACTATATAAAGCGCCGTTGGCATAATCGGTCGATATTTCAACTTCTTCGCCCTGATATGTAAATTTCAGATAGGGATAAACAGGATATGAATTATCGGCTGATGTTTCAATGATACACAAACAAAAGCTAATATATATAATCAAATTCCGGATTGAATTGAACATATCCTATTCTTCCTTTATTAAAAAATAAATCGATTTCATTATGACGGAACAGTCTCAGTCTTTCAATAATCTTCCGGTAGTATACTGGTTACTGTATACTTTCATATTCCCGTTGGCGTTTGTCTGTTTAACCGCAGCGGCGCTGTCTTTATGTAAAAACCAGTTATGATGTATTTCCGCTTTTTCGGTTGGCACACCCCTGATCACGAATGCAGAAACATCGGTTGCGAAAAAAGTGTTGTGGTGAATAATAATACTGTCACCGGCTATATCGGTTCCATCGCTACGGTCTTTGCCTCCGTGCATATCGAAACTGTGGCCGTTTGCATGTTCGAAGACTATGTTATGGCACGCCTCATAACTTGTGCCGGGCCGTCCCGTACCGGCTATGTGGTGACGGCACCAGTCGAACAGATTGGCTTCGATAAGGGCGTTTGCCTGATCCAGGCATACACCGTACCCAAGCCCTGATCGCTGGTTATGGTGAATATAGTTGTGATGAATGTGAGCTTCAGTGGCGCCGGATTTAAGAAAAATTGCAGCATGGCTCCATCCCCAGAGTTCGCAGTTATCGACTTCAAGACCTGAGTGCAATGCCTGTATTCCGTCAGAATTGGTAATTCTGTAATATGCACGGTGGCCGCCCTCTAACATGAGTTCACCGAGTTGTTCGGTTCTCCGTTCCTGGTCCGGCCCGCGGAGACGTAGTCCCGTAATCCTGACGTTTTCACCACCGGTAACAAAAAGCGGCATGGTATCGAGTTGAATGGTATAAAGTAACGCTCCGTTGGAGGAATCACCGTTGCGACCGCTTGCAAGTGTCACACCCCCCGGCAGTACAACGTTTTTTTGGCCGGTCAGGTCGATTACGGTATCATCCTTAATGTAGACAATCTGCCCGTTTGCTGCGTTTTCCAATGCATCGAGTAATTCATCCAGTGATTGTACTATAAAATCGCCATGGGAAACCATCTTGCTGTATGAATGCCCTCCACCGATTTTATCTCCGTCCGGATTTTCCCATGCGCCGAAAGTTTCGATATTATTTTTCGAGGCTTCATTAATTTGCTCTTTACTATACGAATTATCCGATGTCTGAGTTTCAGTTATTTCAGGTGATAAAGCAACAATACAAACAAGATATGCTACAAGTCTGGCAAAGAAGGATTTGCGCATTGAGATATGCTCCTTTATTATCGAATTAAACACCATCATTGGATTTTATCATAGTAAGAAAAATTAATGAGTAATAGTATTCCGTATTTTTTATATATTATTCATCAATCTAAAAGTTTACTTTTAAATGTCAAGTTAAATGATATTAAGTTTACTAAAAAAATTATGGGCGATACAATTCTCAAATTCTGAATATGTTAGTGTGAAAATGGTAGTACGCGACAAAGGGTAGAACTAATGTCGAAAATTATTATCGGTGTCCATGGTCTTGGAAATAAACCGCCTGAAAAGTTACTAAGAAAATGGTGGTTAAAAGCAATTCATGAAGGACTTAAGAAAGCCGGTCACGACAGAATGTTTTTGAATTTTGAGCTTGTCTACTGGGCTGATATAACCCATGAAGCACCGTTGAATCCGAACGAAAAAGATACAGGGCACGAGTTATATATCGGGGAACCGTATACTCCATCCCAAAAGGCAATTGAAGAGAAACCAAGCAACATACGAAAAAAAATACTGGATTTTGTGGAAAATGAACTTGATAAGATATTCCTCAATGATGACATGACAGTCAATTTTTCATTTGTCACCGATTTGATTATCAGGCATTTCTTTAAAGAACTTGGCGACTATTATGCAACAAAAAAGGAAGAAAAAAATCTCACGCATAACAGTATAAAAGATGCAGAGCGCAAACGAATGGCTGATGTATTGAAGAAACATAAAGATAAAGAGATTTTGCTCATCGCCCATTCGATGGGATCGATCATAGCGTATGACGTTCTGGCGGAGAATGTGGCGGATATAGAAATAGACACATTTGTAACCATGGGATCTCCCCTTGGAATTCCTGCCGTTATGGGTAAAATCGCTGCAGAACAGAAAAAAACATTCGGGGAAGATAAGTCTGTCAGAACTCCTGAAAACGTGGTAAGAAACTGGTATAATTTGTCCGATCTTGAAGATAAAATCGCTTTTAATTACAATCTTGGTGATGACTATATGGAAAATTCACATAATATCCGCGCAATTGATAAATCCGTAATTAATGATTATAAGATCAATGGAAAAGAAAATCACCATAAAATATACGGATATCTGAGAACACCCGAAATGGCTGATATCATTCACGGGTTTTTAAATCATGGCAGAAACGGTCTGATTATTAGGATTTCTGATCTAATATCGAGGTTATTTATACGCTAACGTTTTTTTAAAATCCGGTGAGATTATCATGAATCGTGAGGAAATGCTGGCAAGAATTGAAGACACATCCGAAGGATGGGATTTTATTGTAATCGGCGGTGGCGCTACCGGTGTCGGTACAGCTATCGAGGCATCATCCCGCGGGTACCGGACACTTCTTTTGGAACAAAGTGATTTTGCGAAGGGGACGTCGAGCAGGAGCACGAAACTTGCCCATGGTGGAGTCCGCTATTTGCAGCAGGGTAATATTTCACTCGTGCTCGAAGCCCTGAAGGAACGGGGGCTTATGTTTCAAAACGCTCCTCATCTTGTTCATGACCTTCCATTTGTTGTACCGGCCTATGATTGGTGGGAAGGCCCGTTTTACGGTATCGGTCTTAAGCTGTATGACCTGCTGGCAGGAAAAATGGGATTCGGTCCTTCAAAACTCCTGTCGAAAGAAAAAACCATCAAACATATACCAACCGTCGAGACATATGAACTACGGGGCGGCGTTATTTATTATGACGGCCAGTTCGATGATGCCCGCATGGTTATAAACATGGCGGAAACCGCTGCCGAACAGGGGGCGTCTTTACTGAATTATATGCAGGTCACAAAATTGATTAAAAAAAACGGTATGGTACATGGGGTTGTTGCGCATGATACAGAAAGTGGAAAAAAATATGAACTCAATGCCGGAGCAGTAATCAATGCTACCGGTGTTTTTGCCGATTCTGTCAGACGTATGGATGATCCC
Source organism: Candidatus Latescibacterota bacterium (assembly GCA_016927495.1). GTDB lineage: Bacteria > Latescibacterota > Latescibacteria > Latescibacterales > Latescibacteraceae > JAFGMP01. Next base: position 4,711 of record JAFGMP010000303.1, read on the forward strand.
AAAGCAAAACAAATGATATCACCAAGCCAGGGTGTACATATAGTTTTGAACAGATCGTTTCTTCCCGGAGACAGCGCGATAATGGTGCCGAAAACCGATGACGGCCGTGTATTGTTTACCATACCATGGCATGATTGTGTGATTGTGGGTACAACCGATACTCCGGTGCGCGATATTTCTTTGGAACCACGGGCACTTGACGAGGAAATCGAATTTCTTCTGTCGAACGCTGCCCGGTATCTCATAAAAGATCCGCAACGGTCGGATGTTCTGAGTATATATGCCGGTTTACGGCCGCTTGTCGGAAGCGGTGATGAGGCCAACACGGCATCGATTTCCCGTGACCATGTATTACATATATCCCGTTCCGGGCTTATAACCATCACCGGTGGAAAGTGGACTACATACCGTAAAATGGCACAGGATACGATTGACCATGCGTCTGTAGTGGCTCAACTCGATGCCGTACCGTCTGTCACACATGAATTGCATATACACGGTTATCATAAAAATGCCGAAATGTTCGGGGATCTGGAAATATACGGTTCTGACGCTCCGGCGGTTCGGGATTTACTACTCGAATCTACCGAAAACAGTAAGCGGTTGCATCCCGATATGCCGACTCGCGTTGGGGAAGTTATCTGGGCTGTCCGCCATGAAATGGCCCGCACTGTTGAGGATTTCCTTGCACGGCGTACACGGTCGCTGCTGCTGAATGCGAGAGCCAGTATTAAAATGGCGCTCAAAGTTGCCGAAATTATGGCAAAAGAACTCAATCGTGATGATGCGTGGGTAAAACAGCATGTAGAACAGTATACGAAACTTGCCGAAGGATATATATTGAACTGATGATGATAACATCTTTGGGTTCAATTTTTTATTGCCCTCACCCACTTCATCCTTCTTAGTAGTCACTACTACGGAGAACGGATATCAAAGGAGATGTCACAAAAGTGACAGAGGGATCCTATTATTAAACGAATGCCATTTTCATACAAAACTTTTTCTAACGGTCCCTTAAAATCCACGCGGTAGTTTTTGTAATTCTTTTTTTTAAATACGCTACAGCGTATTCTATCCATGAAAAAGAACAGAGGATAGCATCAATGTTTCACTGTCTCGTATATCCCTTGGCTCTTTCATTGACTGAACCATGATTTACATGATTAAAGGATTATCATGATATGTCTTCTCAGATAATATAGCTCCGATGTGACAAATCTTTTTTTAAATCAAGTAATCAGGCAATTCAGGAAAATCATGGTTCAGACAAACAATAATTTGGGACAACCACAGGGGGGTTGCCCCTACAAATATCTTGTTCCTTGTACCTTTTTTCCCTTATTCCTCCGTATTTCCGAAAAAATGGGGGATCGCCATAAAACTTTTTTCATCGCACATGTATTATACATATATAAACAATAGCATTTTATCTGTGAAAATCTGCGTAATTTGCGGACTATACTGTTTTAATGGGAAACGCGGGCATGTCAATCCAGTTCCGTAATCTTTGTTATTCGCTGTTGCGGATTCACCGGTTCGCTAAATCCATATACTTTTCGGGCGGTTCCACCAAGTATGGTTGATTTTTGACCGGCATCGAGAAAGTCACATCCGTTACGAAGAAAATCAAGAGTCTGTTCGTAGGTGAAATCCACCAGAGTCCGCGGGAAATCGCTGCCCCACATCAACTTGTCTGCACCTACAAGGTCGACTGCTGTGCGGAATGCCTCCTGTGCACCGGGAAACGGGGGGCCCTCATTCCGGAACAGCCATGTAATTCCACCGGATTCAATATAGATGTTAGGTTCTTCTGCCAGACTCAGTTGCTTCATCCAGCCTAAACGGTTGGTCATGGCGAAATGACCGATCACTATGGTCAGGCCGTGAAATGCATGTGAAATTTCGCGCATTTCTTCTACCTGTGTGTCACCGCTTGCGAGATCGATCGACAGTATCATACCGTTTCGTTTCATCTTTTCGAATACAGCCGTTAGCCGTGAGTCGGTAAGGTATATCCGCGGATCGGTCTCTGCCAGATATTTTGCGGGTACTTTAATGCCGTTGAAACCGAAAGTTTCCCTCATATGGTGAAACTCTTCGGAAAGCGCGTCGGGATTGCGAAACTCCAGAAGGCCATGGATAAAAAAACGTTCGGGATATTTCTTGCTTACCTCCGCAAGATACTCATTTTGATTTCCGTCAAGATATTCCTGCGTAACCACAGCCGCATCGACTCCCGTTGAATTCATGAGCGATATGAAAGTTTCAACCGGCGCCCGTCCATCGAGTAAAAATGCGGGCATACCGAGCAGTTTCTGTTGCCCGATGGTGATTAAACCATTCCCGATTGACCTTACAGGTTGACCAATATCACCTGTTATTATATCCCAGAGATGCGTGTGAGCATCGATTATCATGGTTTATGTTCTCAACAATAAGCTGATTGGGAAGGATTATTATTTCATCTGACAGAACAGTTAAATTTTCTATTTACGGTTGTTTTTTTCTGCAATTTAGGGGCATCTTCAGGAATATCATTGTTTTTCGGAAAATATACATTGATTGTTGTTCCTTTGCGGGGTTCGCTAAAAACTTCAATATGTCCTTCATTCTGTTGAATAATACCATAACATGTGGAAAGTCCGAGACCGGTTCCTTTGCCGATATCTTTCGTTGTGAAAAATGGCTCGAAAATGTGAGACAGTATTTCTTCATCCATTCCTGTACCCGTATCACGGATAGAAAGCATGACATAATCACCTGGTTTTACATTAAGTTGATTGTCAAATTTACCGGATCCCAGATGTTTATTGGCTGTTTCGATGGTGATGGTACCTCCATCCGGCATTGCATCCCGCGCGTTAACGATAAGATTCGTAACTATTTGTTCTATCTGACTTTGATCGGCTTTAACGGTCCAGATTTTTTTGGCAGGTTCATAAATCAGTTTAATATTTTTGTTGAGAAGATGATACAGCATATCATCCATATCCAACAGTAGCGCATTGAGGTTAATGATTTGAGGTTTTATTATCTGACGGCGGGAAAATGCCAGCAGTTGCCGTACAAGCGCTGCGGCGCGGTCGGCAGTAGTTTTTATTTCATTTATGCTTACATACATCGGATTATCAGATTTAAGGTATACCAGAGCCAGTTCAGCCCGACCGATTATCACTGTCAGTAAATTATTGAAGTCGTGAGCGATACCGCCGGCCAGTCGGCCTATCGACTCCATTTTCTGAGCCTGAATAAGCTGTGATTCCATATGTTTATGTTCTGTTATATCTCTTGTATTCGTTTGCCAGTACAATATATTCCCTTCATCATCATATCTCACATTGGCAGTAACCACACAATCCAGGATTTTTCCTGATTTGGTGCGGTATTTTACTTCATAATCTTTTATATATCCCTTTTCTTCCAATTCCTGTTTAAGAGATGAACGACTTTCAGGATCGAGATAAATCATACTAATATTGTGTCCGATAGTTTCATCACGGGTATAACCGAAAATATCGAGCCATGCCTGATTGACATCGAGAATTGTTCCGCCGGGTGTAGCAAATCCCAATGCATCTCGCGAAGTTTCGAATAGCGCCCTGTATTTTTCTTCATTTTCCCTCAGCGCTTCTTCAACCCTTTGGCGTTCGGTGACATCAATCGATATTCCCAATATGCTCTTTCTTTCAAAACCCGGAAAATCACATGGAATTTTTGTGATTTCGAATTCACGGGTTATTCCATCCCTGTCGGTCGAGGATTGTATTTCTGAGTGCAGAGTCTTTTTATTTTCAATTAATTCTTTATCTATCTGTAAGATGCGGTCGGCATATTCTTTGTCATCTATGAAATCCCGAATGTTTTTTCCGATGATTTTTATTGGGGTTGTTCCGAAAGCATTTGCGCTTGCTTTGTTTGCAAGTAATACATTTCCATCTTCATCCCGAGCATAAATATAATGAGGTATTAAATCAATGATTTTTCTGAGACGTTCTTCACTTACTTTTTGTGCGTTTTCCGCTTTTTTCAATTCGGTAATATCGATTCCGATCCCCCAGCTTTCCCAACCTGGAATGGGAAAATTTTCGGTGAAATTGGACCATAATACCGTCTTGGTTTCACCTGTTTTTGTCTTTATTTGAATTTCCCAGTCACGAAAATCAGGAGCTTTTTTTGACCGTTGTTTGATTATATATTCCCTGTGTTCTTTGGTCGGGTATAATATATTGGCAATATTTGCTTTACCCACAATTTCATCGGAGGAATATCCGGTTACCCTTTCACACTCCGTATTCCAGACGAGGAAAACACCCGATTTATTATTGGCACACATCATTACCGGCATATTCTGGAGTACTGTTCTGAACTGTTTCTCTCGTTCATGAAGAGCAAGTTCCGACAGTTTTTTTTCTGTTACATCCCGTATAATTATCACAAATGTGACACCTTTTGGTGTGATAAAAGGGTGCAGATACTGTTGAATATATACTATTTCACCATGTGAATTTTTTATTTCGGTATCACTATATTGAGTTTGCCAGTTTATCTGCCCGGTGTTTTGATATTGATTTATTTTTGAAGTAAAAATATCGCATTTTTCATCCGGGTTTAGATTATCAGGCAGAAGACGGTTTTGGACGTCAATACATGATCGGCCGAATACTTCTTCTCTTCCGATTTTTGTAATTTTTTCCAGTCCTTTATTCCATCCGATAATAATACCTTCCTCATTAATCAAAAGTATTCCATCGGTGGATTGTTCAAATATACTCTGAATTGTCTGTTTGTTTTCAATGAGAGCTAAATTTGCAGACTGTTTATTTTCATTTCCGGTGTGGATTGAATCTGCCAGCTTTTTTTCCAACTCAGCAATCTGATTTCGTAACCGGATATTCTCGTCTGATAATTGTTTTTTGTTTTTTGTCGAATCCTTCAATTATGTCTCCGTAAAAAATTGAGTAATGAGATTATAGCTATGTTTAATATACTTTAAAAAAAAGTTTATATGTAGTAAATATTTTTTTATTTATTTTTAACTTATGAGTATTAAATATTAACCTTGACAATTATAATATATGCCTTATTTTAACACATATATTATGGAATATTTGGATTTTTCTTTTATTGAAAATCATTATAACAGGGGTAAATTATGAGCTCGGGAAAATATTTACAATTTATATCATTTATGCTTATGTTCATATTTATCATCCTGCCGACGGAATGTAAAGCTGATAACTTTCCTGACCGGGCAGGACATGTAAATGACTTCGCAGGTCTTTTACAGAACAAGACAATACGGGAATTCGATAACTATCTGCGTGAATTATGGATCTCGACCGGTGTCGAAGTTGTTGTGCTCACCGTTAAGCATATGAATAAGCTGGACGAAAATACCTATGCAATGGAAATATTCAAACGTTGGGACATAGGAGCGACAGCCCATGACGGTGTTCTTATTTTTCTTTCGATGAAAGAACGCACAGCGCTTATAGAAGTCGGTTACGGCCTTGAGCAGATACTACCCAAAGATTTGACTCGCAGTATTTTAAATAAAAATATGATACCGTCCCTGAAAAAAAATAAATTTGATGAGGGAATTTCCGGGGGAATACTTTCAATATCAACCTGGATAAAAGCAGGCAGGGGAAATATTACCGGAAAGGTTGATAGCAGTCTTAAAGAAGGGGGATGAGGGGGCGAGTTCCATAAAAAACAACGACTTAACAACATCAAATAACAAAATCCTGCTGAGGTAAAGGGATATCCGTATTATATTTTTTCACCCAGAGAAAAATGTCGTTTTTTATCATAGACTATTGAAAAGGTTATTGGCAGGATACACGTTCGAATATTTTTATCGCAATACCTCAATCGACAGTAAATCCGTCGTTGTGCCTTTAACCGTGCTGATTTCTTCTCTGTCAGGATTGAAGATCACTTCATAGGGTTTACCCGACAGGGTTAACCGTACCCCGATAGCGCCTTTTACCATACTTCCGTTTTTATCGAGTACATTGAACCTCTCATACCTTGAGAGGCCGGATTTTCCACGGTGCGGCTCGTAAATGACCACATAATCAGCGTTTTTGGCGGTACGACTCAACAGTAAAAACTCTTTCTCCGGGGTACGGTACTGCCGTGACCATTCAAAACCGTGTATTGCTTCAAGCGGCATGGTATTGAGTACTTTAATGGCCAGATGCAACGGCTCGTTTACATCTTTGATTACCCAGTCGCATCCGAAATCTCTGTCAGTTTTGGCCGAGGACAGGTTGCTTACCAACTGGTAACCATCGGTATCACCGAGTGGTTCGGGTTTTGAAGTCATCTTGAGATGAATACCGCCGAGGCCGTTTGATTTATCCGGTACACCATGGAACCAGCGGTCATACGTATGTTCCTTATCGGAGCGGAGAACATCCATAACGAGATAGGCGCCATCGAGCACGCATACGGCGCGCCAGATTTGCACTCCCGGATACATGCGGTCGTTAAAGGCTACGGTCGAGGATGCATGATCGCCATCCTCAAACAACAACTGTTTCGATGTATGAGGCATATAATGATCTTTGAAGTAATCTTTCATTCCCGACTGGTTACGGCGGTCCACAACGAGTGTGGAGTGTGACGCCGACTGTATCTGCCATTCATGGTGAAGGTCTGTGGAACCCCATGGGAAATGTCCCGGATAACTCTGGCAGTTGTATCCTCCGAAATATAATCCCAGAGACAGTACGGAAAACGATCCGCGGTTATCGGGCATTCCCCATTTGAACTCGGCATCCATGGTGCTTCTTTCCCATGACCGTCTGAGAATGCTCAGCCCCGAATTGGGAAAATTAACCGATGGGGGCAGGCCGAAATCCACAACTGCGCCCCGCGCTGATGGCGCTTCCCCGTCCAGCAGGTTACGTGAGGCATATTTACGATATACGGGATCGGGATAATGCTTCGATGCATCGAGAAATTCAGCGGCATGTTTATCGGGTTTGAACGGAACGTTCCACCACAGAGATCCCCAGAGAAGTCGCTGCAACATATGGTCGTACGTATCGATACCGGCGCGGTAAAGCATCCCGGCCATATGAAACTGACGCCTTGTTATGTTTGCATATCCGTGTTCATGGGCAATTCCATCGGCAGTTGCTGCACAGCGGCGCAGTTTCAGTACACTTGCATGACTTGCGGTCGCAAAAGCGAGAAGCGGGGCATGTTTACAGCAAAGTCCCGTTGCAAGAGCATTTTTTGTAATTACCGACTGACGGTGTAACATACCCATGCGGTAATCGGTCATTTCGACAGCTATGGGTATGAGTAGATTATGTTCAAGATCGTGTGCCTCACTTCCTGACACGGCTCCTGTGCCTTTAAGGAGATCATATGCCTCGGTGAGATTAAGCATGTATATCGCCTCCATATATTTGGAAAACTGGACTCTGCCTTTATCGATGGTTTCGGTCGAGGCATCCAGATCGAGCCAGTCCCAGGTGAAGTACTTTTCTTTGTACTGGTGAAGAATGTTAAGCGATCCGCTGCTGAACCGTCTGTCGCCCGTAAGCGCAAACGCAATTGCCAGCGTTTTAGCTGCATTCATAGAAGCGATGTGCTGGTTTGTTCTGTAATCTCTGTCGAGATCGACACCCATGAAATCGAGATCAAGGTATTCACCGCCAATGGGGCATTTATGCTTGCCGGGCCCTTCATTTTTCAGCGGTGTTCTATGTTCGACACAGAAATAGTAAGCCGCTGCCCAGCCCGGACCATCAGGAATGGTCAGATCATTCCGGAGGATATTTTCGGCCTGTTTTATATACTGTTCACCTTCTCTTTTTCCCCATGCGGTCGTACGGTAACGTTCCCTAATTTTTTCAAGATCGTTTTTGCCAAACAGGATTATAGGATTTTCAAGATGTTCCGGCATGATAATCAAAGGTAAAGCTATACGGTCACTCGAACGAAGGATACCCTCGTCTGAATCCGGCACACCATTTACGGTGAATACCGGCAAAAACCATTCACAGTACAAAGCGGGCATTGTCAATAATTTGACGGCGGGAAGGTTCAGGGTTGCTGTGAAAGAAGCTGAATCACCCGGAGCAATGCTTGCATTTGCGGGAGATATTTTTGCTGAACCTATTCTGCCCTCGAATTGTTCGATACGGGCAGTGATGTTACGGGTTTTGGTATCGCGGTTTTCCACAGTTATCGGATATGTGTAGACAAGATTACCCTCAGCATCGGTGTTCGATGTGTAATCACTGCCATTCCAGCGCACATCCAGATACCGTTTGACCAGCCGTAGGTTTTTTATCATAATCCGTCGTGACGGCTCCTCATCCGGGTAGCCGCCTTTAACCGACCAGAGATTGAAAGTGAATCTCGGAGTTTCGGCTTCGTAATATGTCTCACGGATTATTTCCGGCTGGCGAAGGTCAAAGTGTATGGTTTGCCATCCCTCACGGGGGATTGTGATATCAATGGGCCGATAGACGCGCCGTTTTTGTCCCGGCTGTTCAATAAACACTATCACATCCACAGGTCCGCCATCGATTTTAAGGTCGAATTTGCCGAGGTCGTAATCCTCGAAACGTTTGCCTTCGGGCAATGGGAAAGAGAACAGGACACGGTCTCCGAGAGGCGCTTCCCAGGTGACTGTGCCGTCCGAATCCCTCTGCAGTTTTTCGGTATTTCCATCGAGTAACAGACACTGAGCTCCGGATGAAGTAGGGATATCGAGCCTATCTTGTTGTGATGACACACCCTTATTACATGAAACCGATAATAAACCGAGACAGACGATAGCCAGAAAAATTGTTGTTAATGTACAGGATTTAATATTCAAGATATCCCCCTATATATAAGCGTTGTGAATTTGATAAGTTAAAGTCGTCTAATTATCAAGAATTGGAATTTAATGTAATTGTAACGTCACAAAGAAAATAAATTCTGACGTAAATATCAAATCTTATCTGGAACAATTTTTAAATATATTTTGGAAAATCCCGTAATAATTGTAAATTAAAAGAGTTACATATCAATTAACGGTAAAATATGAAAATTGCAAAGATAAAATATATTTGACAAGCATGATTGAAAATCCTGTTGACGATAAAGCGGAGGGAATGTATATGTTCGGAAAAATGTTTTCGATTATTACACTGGTTGCAGTAATAGCATCAGGTTTATTCATCCTTTTACCCGATGCCGGCTCAGCGGGTGAATCCGACTGGAAACCGTTAAATGCAAAACTTATAGGTAAATATGACATTAAAGGCCGTACCCGTAACGATATACCTGAAACAGGGATATATCCCAATCCTGAACCGGGTGAGATAACTTCAATCGGTTCGCTTCCCGAAATAGAACTCGTACCCGACGCAAAAGCCCGTATATGCTGGGGAAAAGGTGTTCTCGTCAATCGCATGACTATTGCTCCGGGAGCGGAAATTCCCCGCGAGACTCTTCCCGGAGAACGAATTATGATTGTCCTCAACGGATCGGTAAACCAGCTTATCAATGGCTCGTTTGTTACTATGATTGGTTATGAGTACGAACGAATGACACCGATCTCGGGGCGGCGCGGCCGAATGGATTTCGTATATCTCGAAAAGGGAGCGGAAAGCGCGCTGAAGGCCGGGAAGGAAGGCGCTGAAATTATAGAGGTATATCATCCTGTCCGGACTGACTACTTAAAAAAGGCAGGAATTACTTACATACCCCGTACTGTCGGGACAGATAATTATGAAACCGAACCATCAATAAGACCGAACAGAATATACAACTATTACGACATCCAGTTCACGCAACTGTATCCGGGGGCGGATGCACGGCTCATTTCAGGCCGTGGTATGCAGTTGAGTTTCCTCAGAATGGATTCCGGCTCAGAGTATTCTCCCGGTTTTCATCCCGAAGAACAACTCAGAATTGTGCTCCGCGGCGACATCGATGAAACGGTTCTCGACAGCACTCACCAACTGGAAAAAGATAACGTTTTGTATCTTCCGGGCAGCATGGTTCACGGGAATACAACAGGATCGAAAGGTTGTGATGTGCTCGATGTGTTCTGGCCGGTTCGCCCTGATTTTACCGAAAGCATGAAAAAAGGACTGAAAGCTTACCATAAAATAATCCCTGAAGAAGCTTCGATAGAGCTGGTAGTGGACGGCGCCGTGGAGGGACCGGGACTATGCTATATCGAAGGGCCATCGTGGATTAACGGCAAACTGTATTTTTCCAGCATGCATTATGACGACCGGTGGAACGGCGATCCCTCAAAAAGTGCAACGGTTGAGATGGACCCTGACGGCACATACCGGTATATCGCCACCGGAATGGAGACAAACGGCACTTTTCCCCTCGAAAACGGAAACCTTGCAGTCTGCGATACGTTCGAGCACCGCGTGATCGAGATGACCACAAAAGGTGAAGTTGTCAGGATACTGGCAAGCGAATACGACGGCAAACGTCTGGACGGCCCTAACGATATCGCTGTCGATAACAAAGGCGGCATTTATTTCACCGATCCACAGATAATGCCTCCACCGCACATGCAGCCGGGCAGGAGCGTATTTTACAGAAAGCCAAACGGCAATATTATCAGGGTGATGGCGCCCGGTGTTCTCGAAAAACCGAACGGCCTTATACTCAGTCCCGACTGTAAGACGCTGTATGTCAACAGCACACCAGAAAATTTTATGATGGCGTACGACATCAACGAGGACGACAGTGTATCGAACATGCGGAAGTTCGGGAAAATCCGCCTGACACCCGAAATTCTCGACAGTGAGTCCATCAATCCTCAGGTGGACGGCATGACCGTTGATGAGCGCGGCAATATTTATATAACCTCTATTCTCGGACTTCAGATTTTCAGCCCGGCCGGTGATTTTA
>JAFGMP010000304.1 GCA_016927495.1 Candidatus Latescibacterota bacterium
AAGGGATCTGACCTTTCTGCCCAAAACGTCGTAGACCAGAATAGTGATACTGCTTTCCGCAGGCAGAAAATACGACAGAGATACGGATGCATTAAACGGATTGGGGTAGGGTGGACTGACTGAAAACGGTGATGGTTGTTCCTTGACGGATGTCGGATACAAAGCCGCGGTCTTTTGACTTGCGCCATCTGATCCCACTGCTTCTATCCAGTAATAATACGATACGCCGTTTCGGGCGACGGCATTGTCTTTATATAGCGAAATTCCGGCAGTTACCGAATCGACCAGAACAGTGTTGTGTTCTTCCCATTCTATAAGCGCTTCCAGTGAGCTAAATTCAGAAATCGTTAATATATCGGCGATAACATCGGATTGCGACCGGTATATCCGGTACCATTCGACAAGTCCTTCGCTTTCGGACGGAGAAGCGGTCCAGTTGATAGTGAGACTGTGTCCCTGATCATTCCCGGTATCGGAAACCGCAACATTCTCCGGGGGTTCAAGTTCAATCACCTCAGCCGCCCGTACAACTTTCCATACTCCCTCGCTAGAAACATTAAAACTCACATTACCGCTATCATTTTCGAATGGAATTTCCTCACCACGGAATAAGACAACTTCAGGTTTGACAGCATAAACAACTATGTTAACCTCAGATTCCTGTGACGGTTGAATAAAACCGCTTATATCTGATACGGGATCATGCTGCAGGCTGATATTTGCAGGGATAAAAGCGCTCACAAGCATATCTTCGCCGTGTTTGATGTATGTCCCTCCGGTAATGAATGAATTTGTGGCATCAGACTCTGAGTTCACACTCACATACAGCAGTTCACCATCTGATGTATAGATACCGTTTCCTGTTTCAATGCTCAAATCAGACTCAGAAAGTCGCATACCCGTAAAATCGGTTTTGGCGCCGCTGGATATGCTTATTCCACTGCCGTTTGTAACAACCGCAGGATTGATTTCAGGCATATCGCTGTCTTTCGGCGATGGAAAAAGAACGGTGAGGAAACGTTCGTCCGAACCTGAAGCAGAAACCTTAAGGACAGTGTGAGTCAGCATGGGTTCGCTGCTGTATACGGCATGGGACATATCCTCCGTATCGAAGACAATATCGGATGATCCCACCGTATAGGTGCGAACCGCCGCGTTGCCATGCTCCCAGACCGCACCCTGATCGTATTGCGCAAAAGTACCACCCGACGTACCGCCGCCGTTACCATGCAGCAACAAGGTGAATATTTTTTCCGAATCACCGGACATAGTATCATACATAATGAAATATTCGTGATCGGGAAACAGGAGTGATCGCTTGAAATCAGCGCCGCGGTAAGCTGTCTTCGACATGGCGTAATCGATGGTGTCGTACGTAAAATAATCGGTAAGGTATGCATCGGCACCGTTTGCATACCAAAAGCTATAAGATGGCCGAGATGCTTCCTCTGGGCCCTGTCCGTTCACCAGAATGAGATTATGGTTTTTAGCATATCTCGTGGCGTCATGATAATCGAATCCGCCGTAACCGCTGTCCATCAGCAGCATTTCGCCATATGCATGCAGAATGAAACTGTTGGCGTCGGGATGTTCATGCGCCTGTCCGTTATATCGTGCTTCACCGTGCTCGGTAAGAAACAGCATGTAGACCGCATCCGAATTCCATGAATTGCGGAATCTGGCAAATCCGCTTTCAGGGAAAAACTCTGTGGGATCCCAGCCCATATCAATCGGATTGGAATAAGCCGGGGGAGTGTCATTGTACTGTGAGATATAATCCGCAAGGAAGAGAGGATTAATCGGTTTGCCGCTGGAATTCCACATCCATGAAAGCATTTCATTTCCCGCAATACCTGTCTGATTGGAATACAGCAGGCCTGCTGTATCGAATTTGAACGCGTCGCCATCGTCAATCGGCGGCATATATCCGTCCGGCATTACCAATTTGGGGAGCAGAAGGTGTGTCTGCACTATTTCGGTACGTGTAGTGAAATCCAAAACATCTTTGTTCCTGAGGGCGGTAAACGCCGATAAATACTGGCGGACACTATAGTTTTCATAATATGGCCCTTCAGCCCAGCCTCCCACCGGCTCATCATTGTCACCGGTGATTGTCATAATATCGAGAACGTCAAAGAACCTCGATCTGGCACGGTTATAATCGTCGTCCGATCCTGAATCGCCGTAAATCGCGAGTGACAAAACCGTAAGCGCGCCGTAAAGCTTTACATGATGATTATCCGTATGAGCCAGGTCGTAATAGACCGAAGGGAAATCATATTGAATCGATGGCAGTATCCCGGATAATGAGAACATTTCATCAATATCCCTTGCCATGTAGTCTCTGAGCTTTTTGAATTTGCTTCGGATTGATGATTCCATATCGGTATAGCCGTCTACAATAAAATCGAATTCGGCGCCTTTAAGCATATCATATGTTTCAGCCCATAACGTGGCGCATTCTGAAATCTCGAGATCGCTGGAATAATTGTCATTGAAATTACTGTCTTTGATATAATACAGCACCTGAGCGGCCTCTTCGCCGTATAATCGGTGATTTACGGATGAGGTTTCTCCGAAAGCATATGCAAAGGCCAGCATTTTGGCATAATACCCCCTGTTTGTTTTGGATATGGTTGTAGTCTCCCAATCGATATTGTCTTCAAGCGTTTGATCCGCCACCCCTATGACTGTTGCAAACCACGATGTATACGGTTCCCTGTCCAGCCTTTCGCGAATAGTGTCTACGCTGTCGGGTGTGTATAGTATAAATGGGTGAGTTTCTTCAATAGCATAAACAGTTGTACTCAAGAATATCAAACTAAAGTATACCGCAACAAGAGATACAGAATACTTACGCGCTCGATTCCATATGTGTAAACTCATATTACCCACCATTGTTGTGTAAAAAGTTAAGTAAAATTTTCAACACCATTATTTTTTAAGTGTTATCTGAATTTTAAGCATATATGTTTTACACGTACAGGCCGGAAAAAAGTTTTAAACTATTGATCTTATCCGGATAATAAAAATAAGGTAATCTTATACATATGGTAGGGGCAGACCTGTGTGTTAGCCCATTCCACTTTTATCTCAACGGGTTACAAAATATTCCCATACGGCTGAAAAAACAAACCAGATCGATGCCAGAAAAAGTGCCCATTTCCATAAAGCCGGCCATGACTTGAGTCCGACCCATGGTCCTTTTACATCGGGAAGTGTAAAAACCGTAAGGTTTGTGAGCTTTTCGACCGGAAGAGGTTTTTCAAAACGGCACAGTATCATGGCGCTTATGACTGTATATACAAAAGAGAAAAATCCGATATAGGTAAAATTAATCTCCGTAAAAATATCCAGGGACACAGATACAGCGACTCCTGAAATCATCGCTATAAATGCCGACCAGGGTGATACCCTTGTTGTGAAAACTCCTAAGACGTACAGGGCAACGACAACTCCGAGTACATCACCGTAAAAACTCTGTATAAATGCCATCGCCGATTGACTCTTAACGACAAGAGGGAACAATGATATTGTCATCAGGATTGTTAAAGCTTCCACAATGCGGGTTACCTTTTTCAATTCCGATGATTTGGCTGTGGGACGTAAAATTCGCTGATAAATGTCCTCCGAAAACAACGCGCTCGATGCGGTAAGCATGCCGTCGACACTTGAGAGGAGAGCCGCCATAAGGCCCGCTACGAGAAATCCGCGAACACCGGCAGGGAACATTTCGAGGATAATTTTCATAATTGCTTCATCAGGCAGGATGCCGGGCATTTTGATTCTCATGATTGCGCCGACCATAAAGGATACAAACGGGTAAAAAATCACCAGTATCGCAAGGAAAAGGAGGGCTTTCTGGGCATCCTTCTCTGTTTTGGCGGCAAGAAGGCGCTGGGCCATACTGAAATTGCAAGACATCCATCCCACGCCTGCTATCGTTGCCCAGACAATTACCGCCTGCATTGGAAAGTATTTATCCGTAAAGATCGACCAGTCGGATGGCGGGATAATGCTGTTGAGGTTGACTCCGGCGTTCCCGTTCACCATACTTGCGGCAAATCCGGCAAATCCTCCTATTTTATATAATGCCATTCCACTCACGACAACCAGCGTTATAATAATGAGTAATCCCTGATAGAAATCTATCGACAATACTGTTTTCATGCCTCCTAATATGACATAAAAACCGACAACCGAAGAAATAAGTATGATGCTCGCGATCATCGACCAGCCGAGCAGGTTTTTCAGCAATAAAGCGCCAAGATACATCGCTCCGGCAAGAGTTACGATGAGAATCGATATCAGTATTAATGAAAAAAACGCACGGCACTGCACATTGAACCTTTTTTCAAGGTATTCAGGTGTGGTTACGATCCGAGAACGCCAGTATATCGGCACGAGAAACATGGCCGCAAACCATGTAGTGAACCACATATGGACTCCGGGCCATTGGATCAGATATAATCCCCACAAAAAACCGAGACCCGCAACTCCCATAACGGAAGGATCCGCTGCCATTGCAAACAGAGCCACTGAAACCTGATACCATTTTCGGGTTCTGCCGCCGGTTATAAATTCATGATCGGTTGACTGACTATAATGGCGGCTTACGAAGTATCCTGCGATGAAAACGATAAGAAAATAAGTCGCAACAACTATTGAATCTATCACGGTTCCTCCATGAATATAAAGTGATTAGGAAAAAACGTCATAAAATATTTATGGGAAATCAATGTTTTTTGACTTGTGTTTTTTACTGTTCCTTTCAGTCAACAACCATCCGCTTAATTTCTTTTCAAGATACATTATTATATTCGTAATTCGGTCTGACTACAAGTATTTTAGTTAAAATGTGAAAAAATGTAATTTGGCTTGATATCATTTCTCCGGCATAACAAATGGTGATTGATTTTTTGACCCAGTTATGTTAATCTAAATATACCATGTTTAAATACCGAATCTGCCATTCTGAAAAATCAGGTTTTCAAGTATGAAAATGTCGAAAATTAATTATAATACACATGTTTTTTCAAATTTGACATATTCTGTCGGTGCTATATATCTCCGGTACCTTTTGCTGCTTTTCTCCATAATTCTTCTCTCGCTCAACGGGTGCGAAAGGTCATATTCCGGCAGGCAACAGCCTTTAGCTGTTAAGGGTGAACTTGATCTCCGGGGATGGGATTTCCGTCGTGATGGCCCTGTCAAGCTGGATGGTGAATGGGAGTTTTACTGGGAAAATCTCTTAACTCCCACTGAATTTGAAGGAGATACCCCGCCGGAATTATCCGGTTGGTTTTTTGTTCCCGGACAGTGGCAAAAATATGTGGTTAACGGAAAAAAACTATCAAACAATGGTTATGCAACGTATCGTCTGACTATCCTTCTGGATCATCAGCATAGTCGTATGGCTTTTGAAATATCCGAATCCGATAAAGCATTTATATTATTTGTAAACGGCAGGCAAATCAGCTCACGGGGCAGTGTCGGGACGACTGCCGAATCCTCCGTTCCCGAAGCATGGGGAATACCGGCTTTTTTTTCCACGGATGAAGAGCGCATCGAAATTGTTTTCCAGATGTCGAATTATCATGACAAAAAAGGTGGAATAACAAACAGTATTCGATTTGGAACTGACAGAGAATTATTCCGGTTCAGGGAACGCACCCGCTTCAAAGGGACTTTTATTTTCGGCACTTTGTTCATCATGGGATTGTATCACCTTGGCCTTTACCTTTTCAGGCGTGAGGATAAATCACCTCTGTTTTTCAACTCTGTCTGCTTTTTACTTGCATTGTACACAATACTCCAGGGTGACGGATTTCAGTTTTTCAATCCCCGGTGGACAGTGATAACCGATATCGACTGGGAACTTAAAAATAAAATTTCGAGTTTTGCGTTATATTGGACAGTTCTCTTTTTCTCAATGTTCATCCACAATTTGTATCCCCGTGAGTTTTTAAAACATACGATGAAAATTATACAGCTTATAACTGTTGTATTTTCACTAACGGTAATATTTGCATCAACAGGTTTACTTATTGTTATGAATCAGATTTTCCAATTAATTATCATAGCCGCAGGTGTTTATATTCTGTATGTTTTACTGGCAGCATATTTTAGAAAGCGTGAGGGGGCGATGGTTTTTTTAATTGGTTACATATTGCTCCTTTCTGCCGGGATTAACGATGTTCTCAATACAGACAGCACGATACAGTTAGTACCTGCCGCTCTTATCATATTTATCATTACACAGGCACTTTTTATGTCGTACCGATTCAGCAATGCATTTCATACCGTCGAGGCACAAAGCAATGACTTAAGGAGAGAAATCAGCGACCGCATAAAAGCCGAAGAAAAATCAAAAATGCAGCAGGAGCAATTGCTGCAGGCCGATAAAATGGCATCACTCGGTATTCTGATTTCCGGAGTGGCTCATGAGATAAATAATCCCAATAATTTTATCATGCTCAACAGCGAGATGTTATCAAAAGCCTGGGGTGATCTCGCCCCTGTTTTACAGGAATATTATGAGATTCACGGAGAATATGATATTGCCGGTATCCCTTATGATGATGCCAGGGATAGAATCAGGCATCTTATTTCTGGCATTACCGAAGGAGCGAATCGTATCGAAAAAATTATTCAGGGACTTCGAACTTTCAGCAGGCGTGACACCGGTGAGGAAAAAACACCGGTTGATATCAATGCTATCATCGATGCCGCCCTCCTCATTATGAGTAATCTTATTAAGAAATCTACAGACAGATTCGATGTTACGTACGGAGAAAACTTGCCGCTCGTAAAAGGTAATTTTCAACGACTGGAACAGGTTGTTATTAATCTGATTACCAATGCATGTCAGGCACTGCCAGATAAAAATAAAGGCCTGTTTATCAAGACTTATTACGATCAAAATACTCATCAAGTCCTGATTGAGATTCGTGATGAGGGAGTTGGTATTTCACCGGATCAATTAAAACACATCATGGATCCGTTCTTTACCACCAAACGTGATTCGGGCGGAACCGGACTCGGTTTGTCACTATCATACAGCATTGTGGAAGAACATAATGGTGAATTGAATATTGAATCCGAACCGGGCATCGGAACGACGGTTATAGTCAGCCTGCCGGTGTCAGGCTGAGATAAGGAATACTAAGTAATGGAACGCTCGAAATTTCCATATAAACCCATACTTCTTATCGATGATGAAAAACAGTTTCTGTTCAGTGTAACCTTTGCGCTCAATTCAGCCGGTATCAATAATGTCGTGGAATGCAGTGACAGCCGTAAAGTTCTCGGACTGCTTTCCGAAAAACCTTTCAGTGTCATCTTGCTTGATTTGAATATGCCGCATGTCTCCGGCCTTGAACTGCTACCGAAAATTACTCAGGAATATCCCCATATACCCGTAACGGTGCTGACTGCAGTAAACGAACTTGAAACCGCAGTTGAGTGCATGAAAAACGGTGCGTTTGATTATCTGATGAAGCCTCTGGATAATAACAGATTGCTGACACACATCAGGCGTTCGATTAGCCAGGCGGAAATGCAAACCGAAAATATTCTGCTGAAAGAATACCTTCTAACGGATAAGCTTAAATTCCCCGAAGCTTTTATGCCGATTATTACTCAGAATAAAGTCATGCGGTCTATATTTCAGTATGTCGAATCGATTGCAGGCACATCCCTGCCGGTACTCATCACGGGAGAAACAGGGGTAGGGAAAGAGCTTTTTGCAAAAGCAATCCATTCTGTCAGCAAAAGGAGCGGCAGCTTTATTACCATCAATGTTGCCGGCGTGGATGATACACTATTCTCCGATACACTTTTCGGCCACAGACGAGGTGCTTTTACCGGTGCGGATCGTGACCGAAAAGGTCTTATCGAGGAAGCTGCCGGGGGTACGTTGTTCCTCGATGAAATCGGCGATCTCAGCGGTGAATCACAGGTGAAGCTTCTTCGCATTCTGCAGGAACATGCATATTATCAACTCGGTTCGGACTCAGCTAAATCAACCGATGCGAGAATTGTTGTCGCCACGAATAAAGACCTGAAATCTATGCTGGAATCCGGTGAGTTCCGTAAAGATTTGTATTATCGCCTGTTTGCCCATCATATTCAGATACCACCCCTGAAGTCACGGAAAGATGATATACCGCTGCTGGTCGACTATTTACTTCACCGTGCCGCCGGGGAAATGGGCAAGAAAAAACCGACAGTACCAAAGGAATTGTTATCCCTTCTCCAGACATATAATTTTCCCGGCAACGTAAGAGAGTTGGAAGGCATGGTTTTTGATGCGGTTTCCCGGCACCAGTCGGGTGTTCTCTCAATGCAGTCCTTTAAAGAAAAGATAATGCCTGACATGTCGGGATTTGAGGAGAATGTTCCGGCTCTATCAAATTCTGTTCAACTGGAATTTCCTGAACAACTCCCCACACTTCAAGACACTGAGGCCATGCTGATCGATGAGGCTTTAAAACGATCTGGTGGAAACCAGACCATCGCAGCACAACTTCTCGGCATATCCCGTAACACACTGAACAGCCGCCTAAAAAGATCCAATATATAAGCGCTTCCTCTCAAAGGGGTGCCGAAATTTTAGCAGCAAATCAAATTCCCAACAGTATATAAGTTATTAAATTTCAAGATTATACGCACATTTCTCCTTTATTTGACAAAAAAATGCGTCACCCTCATTTGGTAATTTACTCCGAATCATACTCTTCGTAACTAAAATATAAACAATGTATTACGTAATTTTATCAAAATTGGCATAATGGTTGCAATATTTGATAAGCGAAGTTGCAGGATAATAATGAAGCCAACGAACTAAAATATAAAACAGGAGGAAAGGCCATGAAAGTATACATCGCATTAACAGTAGCCGCTTCAATATGGTTCGGATTTATGTATGCAGATATTATCAATTCAATCAGTATGTTGCTCAATACGGTGGGATAACCTGCCCAAAACACTTTAACAAAAAGGTGGATTTACAATGAAAAGAATTTTAATTATTGCCGGAATTTTACTGATAGTCGTAGTTGGTTTAGTATTTCTGAGATCTAAAAACGGAGCCGATGCGAAAACCAGCATCGAGTATACCGAAGTTACGCGGGGTGACCTTGAAAATGTCATTTCCAGTACAGGGACGATTGAACCGATTAGCACTGTCGAGATTGGTACCCAGGTCTCCGGTACGATCGATAAGATTTTTGTTGATTTCAATGATATGGTTCAGAAAAACCAGGTTCTTGCAGTACTCGATACCACGTTTCTCGCTGCTTCCGTAAGAGATGCACGGGCCGGAATCGTAAGAGCCCAGGCGCAGTATGACAAATCGGTGAAAGAATTTGATCGCAACACCGAATTGTTTAAAAAAAATTATATATCCGAATTTGAATTAATGACGTATGAAACCACCATGAAAACTAATTTTGCATCATTGCAATCTGCACAGACTGCTTTGGAAAGGGCTGAATTCAATCTTAATTATGCGGTTATACGTTCTCCCATTGCCGGAAAAGTCATTTACCGCAGCATTGAAGAAGGCCAGACTGTTGCTGCAAGCTTTTCCACACCGACATTGTTTCTTATCGCAGAGGATCTCTCAAAAATGGAAATCCATGCGCTGGTTGATGAAAGCGACATCGGTCAGATAAAAGAAGGACAGCAGGTACGATTCAGTGTAGAGGCGTATTACGATAACATATTTACGGGGACAGTTCGTGAAGTCTGGCTTCAGCCTGAAACAATATCGAATGTAGTAACCTATACGGTGATTGTGGATGCGCAAAACAACGAGGGACTTCTTTTACCGGGTATGACAGCAACCATCGATTTTATTATCGAAAAAAAGGAAAATGTTCTCCTCGTGCCGAATACGGCACTTCGGGTTCAGCCCACTGATGAAATGTTAAAAGAAATTCACCCAAATCCGACAAACCGTTCGAATGATTCAACGGGATATGAAAAAAATACGGGACTTGCTGATTTTGAAAAGACGAGGGGAAAGAATTATCGGGATAATATAACACGGCTCTGGACAGAGGATAACGGTGGAAAATATAAGATGTATCCTGTACAGACAGGTTTAACCGATGGGAAAATGACTGAAGTTTTTGGTAACGACCAAATTGTTGAAAACATGAAAATCATTACCAATACAGGTCAAAAAGTTAACAACAATGCTGCCGATCAGAGAATGGATATGAGAATGATGGGCAGAATGCTGAGGGGGTAAACTATGTCTGTAGTCATACACTTAAAACAGTTGACAAAAAATTACCGAATGGGCGATGTGGAAGTACACGCACTGCGGGGAATCAATATGACAGTCCAAAACGAAGAATTCATCGCAATCATGGGAGCATCGGGTTCCGGCAAATCGACATTGATGAACCTGCTTGGTTGTCTTGATCATCCCACATCCGGTGAATATTATCTTGACGGTATTAATATGAATGAGATTAATCCCGGTAAGTTTGCTGATATACGAAACAGAAAACTCGGATTCGTGTTTCAGGGATTCAATCTCCTTGCCCGTACCTCTGCGCTTGAAAATGTTGAATTGCCTCTTTTTTATGACCGTACTCAGCGTTATAAGGAACCTCGTAAAAGGGCGATGGAGGCGTTGGAGCATGTCGGCCTCAAAGATCGTATGGATCACGAACCGAACCAGCTGTCTGGCGGCCAGCAGCAGCGTGTAGCCATTGCACGGGCACTGGTTAATAATCCGGCGATTATTCTTGCCGATGAACCCACCGGAAACCTTGACAGCATTACCTCCATAGAAGTTATGGCGTTGTTCCAGGAGCTAAATGATCAGGGTATTACAATCATTATTGTAACGCATGAACATGACATTTCCGAGTACGCAAAACGTATCATAGAAATGCGGGATGGAACCATTGTACAGGATAAACTGATATCGAATCGCCGTAATGCCAGAGAGGATTTGAAAAAAATGTCCCGTCGTACTGAATTGGTTTTAACCTGATTAACTATTAAAAACCGGAGTTTATCATGCATATAGAAAATATACATAAAATAATCGGTATAATGCTTATAGTATTGATGCTGTATGCCAATACGAGTTTTAGCGAAGAAAAAAACATTGAGCTTTCACTTGAGGATTGTATCCATAAGGCGCTTGTCGAAAACTTGAATTTCAAATCCTCAACGCTTGGTCTGAAGCTGGATAATTTGACGGTAAAACAGGAGCAATCGGTTTTTTCTCCGATATTCAGTATGCAGGTCACCCGCGGAAAATCCGAACAGCCGAACTATACCAGCTATATACCTGTCTCAAGTATAGAAAGCGATAATACCAATCTGACCACTCAATTTGGACAGAGAATATGGACGGGTGCAAGTTGGGGGGTAGGATATTACACGACGCTGTCCGAAAGCAATATCGAAACTGAAAAAAACTATTCTAGCAATCTCGGCTTAAATTTTACTCAACCACTTTTGAAAGGTTTCGGCAAACAAGTCAATAAGTCCGGGATTCATTTGGCAAGGCTGACTGAAAAGACCACCGGACTTGACATCGAGGATCAAGCCACATCTCTCGTTTACAACGTTCAAAGTGTTTACTGGAATCTGGTCTATGCCCGTGAAATCCTGAGTGTCCTTCAATTGACTGTAGATCAGGCAGACAGCCTCCTGGCATACAACCGGACAGCCTATGATCTTGGTATAAAAACCGAATCGGATATGCTCGAAGCACAGAGCGCCCTGATTAACCGTAAACAGGAAGTAATCGATCAGGAAAAAAATATTCGTGACCTGGAAGATGAATTATCACTCCTCCTTAATCTTACGGATAATTATAGTCGGGTTGTGAGAATCATACCGACTGACGTTCCCGATATTGAAAATATCAAACCTGATACTTATAAATTGCTCACGGACGCTCTAACATACCGGCCTGACTACCTTGCTGCCAGATATGCTGTCGATAAAAACGAGTTACAGGCTTCGGTTGCAAAAAATTCTCTGCTGCCCAGCCTTGATTTAAGTACTTCATATCGTTTCAATGGTTCAGGTTCGACGGTCAGTGACAATTTTAGCGAAATGAAATCCGGAAACGCATATGGGTGGGAAGTTGGATTGAAACTGAGTTATCCCATCGGCAATTCAAATGCGGAAGCTGCTTATGAAAAAAGTAAAATTAACATGAAACGTGCTCAGCTTTCTCTTGAAGATATAACGCAGCAAATCATGGCCGAAATTGGCGAGGCAGCGAGAAACCTTGAAGTCAACCGTAAAAAAATTGAATCGATGTCACTGTCGGTTGATATAAACGAGCGAAAACTGGATCAGGAAACAGAGCGTTACCGAAATAACATGAGCACGAGCTATATGGTGCTCGAATACCAGAAGGATCTTGCTAATGCCCGTACGCAGTATCAGAAATCCCTTATGGATTATAATCTGGCACTGGCGAAGCTGAAGCAGACGGCGGGTATTCTTTTGAGAGATATGAATATAACCATAATGGGATTACATCCGAATAACTCATAAAAAAGGGTAAAACCAATGAAATGGAATAACATAATAAAAGTATCGCTTAAGAGTCTGTTGAAAAACAGAATGAGGAGCTTATTGACATCACTTGGAATCATTATCGGTGTCGGCGCTGTGATTGTCATGGTCGGAATCGGCTCCGGCGCTCAGAAGCAGATCGAGGATCAGATATCATCGCTTGGTGCAAACCTTATAATTATATTCCCTGCTTCAAGACAGGTTGGCGGTGTTAATCAGGGTGCGGGTAGTTTTAACCGTCTGACTCTTGACGATGTGGAAATACTGGAAAGTGAGGCCCGATTAGTACAGGGCATTTCTCCAATGATCAGGCAAAGAGTACAGGTTATCGGTGGCAACAACAACTGGAACACTACGATATCCGGTGTATCGACAAGTTACCTGACTATTCGTGAATGGAAAATCGCCGAAGGGGATTTTTTTACCGAAAAGGATCTTCACACTAAAAATAAAGTCGCCGTCATAGGACAAACCGTCGCGGAAAATTTGTTTCCCGATCAGGATCCGATTGGGAAAAAAATCCGTGTAAACAACACCCCATTCAAAATTATCGGATTGCTCGAAAAAATAGGCCAGGATGGACGTGGGCAGGACCAGGACGATGTTATCATCGCTCCTGCCAGTACTGTTCTTTCCCGATTGAGCGGTGGACAATATATCGATATGATCTATGTAAGCGCTTTATCCATAGAAGTTATGGATGACGCACAACAGGAATTGAGCGGGATTCTTAGGGTCGCCCATAAATTGAATACGGGTGAACCCAATGATTTTAACATCTTTAACCAGGCACAGATTACGGAAACAGTTTCCGCAACCACGCGAACATTGACACTGCTTTTAGGATCGATTGCAGGAGTTTCGCTTGTTGTGGGCGGTATCGGTATTATGAACATTATGCTTGTTTCGGTAACTGAGCGAACACGTGAAATAGGTATCAGACTTGCTATCGGCGCACGGGAAAACGATGTGCTCGTTCAATTCCTTACAGAGGCTGTAATTCTCAGTTTGATGGGGGGATTAGTCGGAATAGCCTTGTCGTTTCTCATTTCGTATATTCTCAATAATACTACCGAGTTAACCACTGTGATAAATCCCGGCATAGTTCTTGTGGCAGTTTTGTTTTCAGGCGCTGTCGGAATTTTTTTCGGATATTATCCGGCCAGAAAAGCTGCGGCGCTAAATCCGATAGATGCATTGAGGTATGAATGAGATATTGTGTTACGATTTGTTAAGTTTAAATATTATCGAATTTCAAATTAAACCTTATTGCTGGTAGATTGTCGAATAATTAAAGTATAATCACACATCGATGATGTTGAAACATATGATGGCATGTGGAATAGAAAAAATGATAGATTAGTAAAATACCGTTAATCATCATCGCCTCAAAAAAGGAAAATTCAGTGAATACGAGAATCATCAACCGATCGGTTTTATTTTCAATTATTCTCCTGGCTGTTTTAACTGCCGGTTGCCGCATGCATTCGGTTGAAAGCACCTGGCGTGACCGTGAAGTGACCATAGATGGCTTAGACGGAGGTGAAGAATGGCAGAATGCGAGGTATTCATTCGATAAACAAAATGTGAGCGTAGGTCTGCTTAATGATGAAACCGACTTGTATATCAGGCTTGCCATCCGTGACCGTAACCTGCAAAAACAACTTATGACCGCAGGTCTGACTGTATGGTTTGATGCAAAAGGCGGCGATAAAAAATCTATCGGTATTCAATTTCCGCTAAGAATGCAGGATGGTGGGATGTTTGGAGGCAATATGCGGTCTGGTGGTATGTCCGAAGGTGGAAGGCAGGGGGGGGATAGACCTGAAGGAGGAATCGATAGAAAACCTTCGGGTGAACAAGGTGACGGCAGCAATGAACAGGATCGGTCAAACATGATGCTTGAGGCAATACAAAGGGAAATTAAAATCCTGGGGCCCGGAAAGAACGAGAGTAAGACTGTATCTAAAACCGATGCACAGAAGATGGGTATCGATTGCAGGATAGACAATCCCAAAGGAAATATGGTTTATGAATTAAAAATTCCTCTTATCAGAACCGAATCCAAACCTTATGGTATTGGAACCGAATTACCAAAGACAGTCGGCATCGGATTGGAAACAGGTAAGATTAATATGTCAAAAATGCAAGGTAGAAAGGATGAGCAGCGCGGTAGGATGGGAGGCTCCGGAAGTGGTATGGGCGGTATGGGTGGTGGACGTGGAGGTATGGGTGGCGGTCCCGGTGGTGGCATGGGTGGAGGGCGAGGTGGTATGGGTGGTGGACGTAGTAATCTGATGACCGAGCCTTTAGAACTGTGGATGAAAACAAAATTGGCTACAAAATAATTACTTAATAATTTAGGTTTTTACATCACTATATATATTTTACTAAAGAGGTTTTGTTGTGGGAATATCAAGTGCTGATGAATGGTATGAAATCCTTGATGAATTAAACTCACGCCTTGAAGCGCTGTTTGAGGAGTGTAATGAATCTCAGATGTGTGAAATAATGCTTCCTGCTCTTCGCCGAAAAGTCGAAGACTTTATAGGTGACCTGGAACATGAGAGGGAAACTTATGAGCTTATAGAGACAGGAAGATAGTAAAAAAAATTGAACTGAGGAGAGATAAATATAGAATAATAGAGTCCGCAGTTATAATTTTGCTGGAACAAAGCGTCGTTTAAAAATACTTTAATAGTATAAGAACATCGGAATATCAAACCGGATTTTATCATAAAACCTTAAAATTTATAGGTATGATTATGAAACGATTACCGGTTCTTCTCCTCGTTTCCTTTTGTTTAACGGCACTTCCGGTTACATGCTATGCTGATACCGCGGCATCCCTCGATTCGCTGCTTCATCTCGAACTTATAAACCTTCCACCGGGTTTTTCTATCGAACTTTATGCTAAAGGATTAAAAAACGCTCGCTCTATGGTTTTGAGTCCCAATGGCACATTGTATGTCGGAACACGAACCGCCGGTAATGTATATGCGGTTCGTGATACCAATGGAGACAACCGTGCTGATGTGACATTCACCATAGCCCGGGATCTTTACATGCCCAACGGTGTCGCTATTCGTGATAGTGCCCTCTATGTTGCCGAGGTCAACAGGGTTATACGGTTTGACAATATCGAGAGTCGATTAAATATTCCCCCTGAGCCAGTGGTTGTTAACGACACATTCCCAACGGAACGTCACCACGGCTGGAAATTTATACGATTCGGGCCGGATGACAGGTTGTACATACCGCTGGGGGCGCCATGCAATATTTGTGAGTCGGAAGATGAACGTTTCGCATCGATTTTGAGAATGAATCCCGACGGTTCGGGGCTTGAAATCTATTGCCATGGAGTCCGTAACACCGTAGGATTTGACTGGCATCCTTATACCGGCGAGCTCTGGTTTACCGATAACGGCCGTGATATGCTCGGAGACGATTTGCCGGCCGATGAACTGAACCGTGCACCGGAAAAGGGCTTGCATTATGGCTATCCCTATTGCCACGGCGGTAGTATTTCCGATCCGCTCTATGGTCATAAGCATTCTTGCGATGAATTTGTTCCCCCTGCTCAGAATCTTGGCCCCCATGTAGCCGCGCTTGGAATGCGGTTTTATACCGGATCGATGTTTCCTCCCGAATATCATAACCAGATATTTATTGCGGAGCACGGTTCATGGAATAGAACCGATCCTTTGGGATACCGGATCATGCTCATTCGTCTCGACGCCAATGAAGTAATAAGCTATGAGATTTTTGCCGAGGGCTGGCTGCAGGGCGATAAAGCCTGGGGCAGGCCTGTGGATGTGCTGGTGATGCCCGACGGAGCGCTTCTGGTCTCCGATGACCACGCAGGATGTATTTACAGAATCAGCTATATACAATAAATGCGCAATATTACTGTTTATGGTAACATTCGCGGCATTTTATACAGTTGTGGGAATCCACATCTTTAGGGTTAGTAATATGTACGGGGCATGTTTTAAGGAAGTATTGAGGACGTTCTCCATCTTTTGCTCCGGGATGGTTTACCAGAAGCGAAATACGGTTAAAAATACCGAGCAGAGCGCCCAGAGGACAGAAAACGCGGCAAAAAGGCCTTCTGATTACCGCAGATAGGGCAAGAATCGAAACAAGAATGCCGATCTTGAACCAGAACCACCAGCCGATCATTCCGAGAATGCTGCTGGCGCTGCCAAACATATCAGCCTGTGCAGATTTGGATTCGATCCATGCATCGGTGACTATAGGTATTCCGGCTTCGAGGCTGCCCGCCGGGCAAAGTGTACAGAAAAATGGCTCCTTAATCAGCGGCGGCAGTATAATGACCATAATGAGTAAAACGATATATTTCCCGTAACCCGCAATACCGGGAAGCCTTATGTTAAACCGTGAGAGCTTCCCAAGTAAATCCTGAAGAAATCCGAACGGACACAAATGACTGCAGTAAAACCTTCCTGCCACTAAACTATAAAGCCCGATAAATCCGAGCGTAAACAACGGTATTGCACCGATAACTAAAAAATGCTGAATGGTTCCCACAGGGCACGCTCCCTGCGCTAACGGGCAGGAATAACAGTTCAATACGGGTACCGGCAGCCAGGCAAAACTCAAATGTCCAAGGAATGGGAAATTAAAGAGGAGTACGCCGAAAATTTGCCACCATATTCTTTTGATTTTACCCATAATCATGATATTATTTCAAACCTATGCATGAAAAACAGAGTATGGTGGCATTAGAGATTACATCAAATACTTCTTCCCTCATTATTCCGGCCACTACAAAAATAATAAACAGTGGTATCAAAATAAATTGTATGTACTTTTTGTATTTCAAAAGAAACATATTTTTATTCACGATTTTTGTTTGATAGTTTACGTTCGATGTACGAAAATACTATAAATTTCTTAAAATTTCAACTTTTTGATTCAAGATAATCGCTGAATTTAATGTCTTTTTTGTACAGTTCATCCTTCATATAATCAAGCATCGGGCCGAAGCGTTCCTTCGGAATGTAACTTGACACGATAGTAACCGGTTTGCCCTCTTTGTCGATAAAGAGGTAAGAAGGGAAACCTGAAACCTTAAAATAGCGTACAAGCTCAGGATATGACATGGTATTGCCATCATAAGTAGCCTGTTTGTTTTTATCTTCCGAATTAACTTTAATAGCTATCCAGCCGTTTGAAAAGCGGTCTGTAATTTCCGCTGCAGAAAATGTTTTTTCATCCATTACTTTACACCAGTGGCACCAGTCTGCATAAAAATCGATTATGACCGGTTTGTTATCCTTTTTTGCAGCCTCGATACCTTTATCCCAGTCTGTGTACCAGGTGAATTCGGCATTACTATCTGACTCAACCTTTTTTTGAATTTCGTTCACTTCTGCTGTTGCGGTCTGATCGCTGCCCCGTCCGCATGCTATAAAAAAAGTCACCGCGGCAATGAGTGTGATAAAAAACGATGATTTCATAAAAATTTCCTTTCGAATAATTTGCATGTCCCTATCCTCTTATAATGTCAAACGCAAATATAATGAAATTGTTCCTGAATAAATAGTATAATAGTTAAATAATTATAACGCTATTTAGTTTCATTTATTACGATTTCTACCGCTTCCGATAAATTTGCCGCCCTGAATTCTCCCGATTCGAACTGGGTTCTTACACTGTCGGCTCCGGGGCCTGAATCGATTAAAATGGTACGGGTACCGGCACGTCTGCCCGCCTCCATGTCACGGAGTGAATCACCGACCATAAAAGTGCGGGAAAGGTTAATGCCATAGTCTTTTGATGCCTGCAGTATCATACCCGGTTCCGGTTTACGGCATGTGCATCCATCCGAGGTCTGATGCGGACAGTGGTAAATCCTGAAAATATCCCCGCCATTATGTCTGATGCCGTCAAGCATATACGTGTGGAGCTTTGCCAGGCCTTCCTCTGTCTGCAAACCTTTAGCTATACATGCCTGGTTGGTTATGATAATTACCTTGAACCCGGCCTCGTTCAGCTTCCTTAATCCCTCGAATACACCGGGAGCCCACTCCCATTCATCAAGCGAAGTTGTATATGTCCCGCGTTCAGCATTTATGACACCGTCACGGTCAAGAAATACGTAACGCTGCCCGTTATTTGAACTGTCATTTATTGTCATAGTGTTCTTTAATCCGGTTGATAATCGATGATGTCGATGTATTTTCCAGCAGAGGCAATAATACGACTTTTCCGCCGTACGATTCGACAATGTCATGCCCGACAACTTCGTCCCTCGAATAGTCTGCACCTTTTACAAGAATATCAGGAAGGACATCTTTTATTAGCTCATAAGGCGTATCTTCATCGAAAAGTATCACATAATCCACACATTCGAGCGCCGCAATGACATGGCTACGTTCCACTTCGGGAATAATGGGGCGCAGTTCACCTTTGAGTGCACGGACCGACCTGTCGGTATTGACACCGACAATAAGAATATCGCCAAGCCCACGGGCCTCGTTGAGGTAGGTTATGTGACCCATATGCAGAATATCGAAACATCCGTTTGTGAATACGATGGTATTACCGGTTTCTTTCAGTTCGGAGATACGGTCCAGCAATATTGGTTTTGATACTATTTTTTCCGATGCGGTAACCCCGAACGCATATTCCATGATTTCCTGAGGTGAAGTTATTGCGGTAAAGTGTTTGCCGACTACAATTCCTGCTGCTATGTTAGCCGTATGACAGGCTTCGGGGAGTGCGAATCCGGCTGCGACCGCTGCCGAAACCGTAGCAATTACTGTGTCCCCGGCGCCGGTTACATCATATACCTCCCGTGCTTTTGAATGAATGTGAAAAACAGGTGTATTTTTCTCATAAAGCGCCATACCCTCGGATCCGAGAGTTACGAGGATGTTATTTATGTTGTGTCTGTCCATGACGGTGCGGCTTACGTTCTCGATGGTTTCGTTCGATAATTTACCGCTACCTGCAGCTTTTGAAATTTCCAAAAGATTGGGTGTTAAAAGAAAGGAGCCCGCATAAATACCAAGGTCGGAAGATTTAGGATCGACAATGACACGTTTACCGGTATCGACAAGACTTTTTATCAGTCCCGGTGTTACAATCCCCTTGGCATAGTCGGATACAACAATGACGGCATCCTCAACATCCATAATAAGCCTTACGAGACGTTGTTCCAGCGATGAATCGATGGGCCGCGTGATTTCACGGTCGACACGGAGTACCTGGTTGCCGCGGGCGATAAGACGTGTTTTACGTGTTGTAGGGCGGCTGTCGAATGTCAGTATTCCCGCAGTATCAACCCCGGCTTTTTTTAGCGCATCTTTGAACAGTTTCCCCTCGGTGTCATTACCGATGATACTGAAAAGATGAGCTTTTGCCCCAAGTGCATTGATGTTGACCGCGACGTTTGCCGCACCGCCGGGGACATACCGGCGTGCCTGTTCCGTTATTATCGGCTCCGGCGCTTCGGGACTAATACGGTCAGAATCACCGATGATATATTCATCCAGCATGACATCACCGACGACCGAGACCGATGCCGTTCCGATTGCTTTGAGAATTTCCGCAAGACGTTTCCGCACCTCACAACCTCTCTTTCTCGATACGCACCGCAGATGCGAGCAGGGGAAGCATTATCTCATGGTGTCCAACAAGGTTAATTGCCTTTGCGCCTGTCAAACCCGGACGTTTGAGAACATTTTCGGATGGTCGGTAGTGGCTGATCATGTCCATGTTAACCGTGGTGAAATGAAGCACCTCATATCCCATGTTTCGAACTGCCGATAGCGCTTTAAGAAAAACCTCGGGTAAAATCACCGCAGACCCGAGGTTAATGAAAACGCCTCCCTCGAGACGGGCGATATGTCCGGTAAACGTTTTCATGTCGGTAAAACTTGCTTTGCCGATAACTGCGCCGTCAGCCGATGGATGAACATGGATAGTATCGGTGCCGACAGCGATGTGGACGGTTACATCTATTCCGAGCCGGTAACCCGCAGCCTGAATGCTGATGTCGGCATGTTCATAATTCGTTTTGGAAATCATGCGGCCTACCGAAGCGCCTGCACCAAGACCGTCTTTAACCCCGGCGGCCATTGCCTCGTTGAGAATCTGTCCCGTTTCCTCTACCATTCCGAAAGAGCCGTCCTGAAGCGTCTGTGCCACATCCTCCGATGTTTCACCGATATACGCCATCTCGAAATCATGAATAGAACCGGCTCCGTTCATAGCAATACACGTAATGATTCCCTGTTTCATTAAATCGATTATTACCGGGCTAAGTCCGCATTTTATCGGATGAGCGCCCATTGCGAGTATGACCTCACGGCTCTCGCCCGATGCATTAGCGATTGCCTGTGCGGCAGTTTTCAGGTTGTCCACTCCAAGAACTTTGGGCAGGGAATCGTAAAAACCTGTAAAACTGTCATCTGTCGGAACCGAGCCGCAATGAGTGATATTCACTTTATGTTTTCTGTCGTGAATCGAAATTGGTTTTATGTTTGAAAAATCCATGTGTATCCGTTTCTTTCGGAAGGAATATGTGAAAACTAAACAAATTGTTCATGTAAGTTATTAATGTTCTTCCTGATTTACTCACTTCATTAATATAATAAACATGCATAAAATCTCAAGAGCCATAAATATTATAAAGATTAATAAGTAATTATTTTTTTGATTTTTGACAAAAATATTTTTACCATGTTGTTATACTTGGTTAAAAGGTTATGATTTTTTCCGAAAGAAAGACTAAAAATACAGGTTATATTAAAATATGGAGGAACGATCATGTCTAAAATGTCAATTTACTATTTTATATTTCTGCTTTCGACTTTATTGATAATTTCAGTATTGGAGCCTCAAGCAAAAAATATAAAGGTTGAATCGAGAATAATCAAACTCGATAATGAAAACTCTTTAACGCTTGTTTCCATTCCGGCAGGCAGTTATATGATGGGTTCCGAAGCTGAGAAGGACGAACAACCAATTCATAAAGTCACCCTCGATGCTTTTGAAATGGGTGAGACCGAGATTACTCAGGGACAGTATGAAGCTATAACCGGTTCCAATCCCTCTCACTTTTCAGGAGACAAAAACCTGCCGGTTGAAAAGGTGACATGGCAGGATGCGGCACTGTTCTGCAATAAACTGAGTAACCGTGAGGGTTTGCAGCAGTGTTACAACGAGGAAACATGGAAGTGTGATTTCACCAAAAACGGATTCAGACTCCCGACCGAAGCGGAATGGGAGTATGCATGCCGTGCCGGAACTATTACCGAGTACAACACAGGTGATTCGGAACAGGATCTGGCACGAGCCGGCTGGTATGGTGGGACATCCGGTAACAGCGGTGAGAAGACACATCCTGTGGCACAAAAAGAACCGAACATTTGGGGACTTTTCGACATGCATGGTAACGTGTGGGAATGGTGCAACGACAGTTTTGGCGGTTATACAAGTGAACCTGTACACAATCCGAAAGGGCCTGAATCGGGTTCATATTCCGTGATGCGAGGCGGTAGCTGGTTTAATAACGCTCATTTCGCACGTTCGGCTTTCCGACTCAATGACAGGTCGGATCGGACAGGTTATTTCACCGGTTTCCGTATTGTGCATAGTATTACGAAAAAATGAAAAAGTCGAATTGTAAAGGGAGGAAGCATAACATGCAAAAATTTATTCCAATAGCAATAATTGTGATATATTCCTGTATGTATAATTTTGTGGAAGCCTCTGAAAAAACCTTGAAAAAAACCAGTGTGCTATTTTCACATGAAATGATCAGAACTGCAACGGAAAATGCTGAAAAATTTGAATGGGCAGCGGATATTCGAAAAAAAATCATAGAAGATGCTCAGCCCTGGATGAACTATTCGGATGAGGATCTCTGGAACATGATGTTCGGTAACACAATCAGCCGTTCATGGATGGTGTGGTCGGACGGTTATTGCCCTGCCTGTAAAAACGATGTCAGGATGTATTCATGGGAGATCGACCCTCACAACATGCCCTGGAAGGTTCTCTGCCCGAAATGCGGTGAGATGTTTCCCAAAAATGATTTTCATGCGTATTATCTTTCCGGTTTTGATCAGCATGGAATATTCAATCCCGAACAGGCAGACCGTAAACTGCTCTATAATTCAGAACACCCGGATCCTGCGGATTCGCTATATGGATTTGGTGTCGATGACGGAGAGGGTTATGTCGACGGTGGTAACCGCTGGCGTTTTATCGGAGCATATCTGATATACGGACAGTGGAAGAAAGCGATTGTTGACGGCATAAGGAATCTGGCTGCTGCGTATATCGTAACCGGTGACAGAGTCTATGCTCATAAAGCGGGGATACTGCTCGACCGTGTGGCAGACCTGTATGCAACGTTTGATTTCGGCGAGCAGGGGATTGTTTATGAACGTAAAGGTGATGCGGGTTATATTTCCACCTGGCATGACGCCTGCCGTGAGCACCATGAAATTGTTGTTGCCTATGATCAGATTTTTGAGGCGCTTCTTGATGACAAAGAACTGGTCGCTTTTTTGTCTGGTAAAGCACTGGAATATAAGCTCGATAATCCGAAAACAACTTTTTCGGATATACAACGGAATATAGAAGACGGTATTCTCCGGGATGCAATAAAAAACCGTCATAAAATCAATTCAAATTATCCTACGACTGAAATTGCCCTAATTCTTACACATACGGTTCTGAATTGGCCTGAAAATCGTGATGCGGTGTACGGTTTTTTTGACGATATGGTGAAACAGGCAACCGCTGTAGACGGCCTTTCCGGGGAAAAGGGGCTTGCAGCATACTCATCCTATCCCATAGATACTATGGCACAATTATTCGAAATGTTTGCACGTATGGATCCGACTTTTTTACCTGATCTGATCGAAAGGCATCCGAACCTGAAGAAAACATACCGGTTTCATATCGATATGTGGTTCAATGGAGAGTATTATCCACAGGTTGGCGATACCGGCGGATTTGCCCTTAAGTATGACCATTTCCCGACTGCGCGAACATCCGCAAATCCCGGAGTCGGTTCGTCGATGTTCAGTTTTCTCAAAAGATTGTACGAGATCACCGGAGATCACGCCTATATTCAACTGCTTTACAGGGAGAATAATAAATCAGCGGAAAATTTACCCTATGATCTTTTCGATCCTGATCCCGAAGCATTTCAATATGAAGTTGAGGACATAATTGCTCGTAAGGGAGCTGAATTTAATGTCGGCAGTGTCAACAAAGAGGAATGGTGCCTTGCGATGATGCGATCAGGCAAGGGTAAACTTGAACGGGCGTTCTGGATCGATTACGATTCCGGAGAACGTCACAGCCATATCGATTGTATGAACCTGGGATTGTTCGCAAAAGGGCTCGATCTGATGCCGGAGATGGGATATCCGCCGGTACAATATGGCGGTTGGGGATCCCCACGGGCTTTGTGGGTAAGAAAAACCGCCGCCCATAATACCGTGGTGGTGGACGGTAAAGACCAGGACAATCCGAGAAACCGCCATATTGGCAAAACAACATTATGGGCCGATGGTAAAAATTTCAGAGCAATCCGTGTTTCAGATCCGGAAGTATATGATATTGAACGGTACGAACGCACTGTTGCGCTTGTCGATTTATCGGAAAACGATTCTTATCTTCTGGATATTTTCAGAGTGAAAGGCGGTAGCGATCATGCTAAATTCATGCACAGTCATTTCGGAATAATGAATGTTTACGGATTATCGCTGAAAGCTGCCGAAGATTACGGTAACGATACCATAATGCGAAACTTTTACTGCGATTCATCACCGAAACCTGGCTGGCAGATCGACTGGAGAATAGATGACAGGTTGGGTTATTTACCATCGGACGCCGATGTTTTTGTCCGGTATACCGACCTCACCACTGATGCTGAGGCATTTACGGCTGAGGGATGGATTACTTCCGGTTCATTCAACGAGAGCCGGGAATTATGGATACCGCGGATTTTGGTGCGGCGAAAAACGGAACAAGCCCCTCTTTCCTCAACTTTTGTGAGTATCATCGAACCTTATGAATCGTTCTCGAAAATAAAACATGTGGAAAGATATCCACTCACCGACGTTACGGGAAAAACTATGGCTGACGGTAACGTAGCCGTTGAGGTAGAACTGATCGACGGGCGACGGCATGTAATGTTATCTGCTGATAACGGCAATTCTCCCGATAAGATGTCTTCCGGTAGAATTTTGGCGCTGGAGAAATTGGATGTACAGTTTGACGGCGATCTTTGTTTGCTTTGTTATGACGAAGATGGCAATATCGAGCGATTATCGCTGTACGGAGGCACCGTCCTCAAAGCAGGTGATGTTGAGGTTATTTCTGACGGCAGCAGGGAATATCTGGAATTGCAAATTGACAGGACAAATGCTGTGGTATTATCGGGAAAATCTGATATGATCAGGAACGTAAAAAACGGAACAAATATATTGCGAGTAAAATAACATACTAAAAGAAATGTTGTATCCAAAAAATATAACAGATGATGTAATAAAACCGGCCGGTGGGTAAACCGGCCGTCTTATTTTGAGAAAAATCTTAAACAACTCGGGGGAGGCTACATCATGATGTCACTTGACGGGAAAATACCAGTGCCGAAAAAGTAATAAGAGGCAGTACTTCTTTTTATTAATAAAAACTGAATTCGATTTTTTCAGCACAATTACCCGACAAATCCTTCTTTTTGATTCTGGCAATCAGGTATTGTTCTGATTCTCCATACGGATTTTCAATTGTCTTACTTTTATTTTCCATTTCATTAATAGCATTTTGTAAGGAAAATTGTAATGTTTCAACTTCATTTTCTATTTTTGAATTTTCATTTTTATTACTCTTCGAAGTGAATGTTATCGTTGGAAATCCAAAATCCCGTTCTCCTCTTACCGCTATAGTTATGTATTCATTCGGTGAAAGCATTCTAAGGTTACCTGCGTATGTGCACATAATTCCGGAAAGAAATGACTCGAGCTGCTTTATCTGGGTTATCTGTTGACTCTTTATTTTTTCGGAATTCTTTTTGTCAACTATTCCCCATGTGACAGGTTCCGTATCATTTTGGTATTTTTCCCAGAGATCACTTTTTCCCGGTTCTTTTTCACTTGTTACTTCATCATAATCGAATATCGGGAACTGGACGCTGGTCATAAAAACCACACCGTAATCTCTCAGATAGACTCCGTTACATCGTTGTTTTCCCATTCCGGCTCCGAAATAATAATTCCCGGAAAATTCCTTCCTGAGTTCGCCGCCGATGAGACGTGCCATGGTCCGGACATCCTCCGACATTTTTTGGCTATCGGTTTGTTCTCCCGGTGCTATTCCGGTAAAAAGAATTGTCAATATAACAAATGAAATAGCATGTTTCATAGTTTCACCTCTCCTGTAAAGATGCCGGTTCCGCATTCAAATTTGAATAGCTTGCCAGCAACTGAATTATTTGGTCCCTTTTTTTTAATTCGTACATGGTCGTACTGGCCAGATTTTCAAGCTGGTCAGAAATAATTATCCTTTCCGCGTTCTGTTTTTCCTCCAGATAATTGATATACTGTATGAGTTTTTCGACATCTCCGGAACTGATTGCCGGTTCGGTTGTTTTCTCCTCAGCTTCCGTTAACACAGGCTGCGCATTGGTGCCGAACCTGAGCACTATAACACCCTGTCGGTACTGTATCGAGGTGTTGAGCGCCACAAACAAAGAAAGCGCTGTCAGCACAAGTACCGCTGCGGCGGCAAAATACCATCTCA
The DNA here is from genome assembly GCA_016927495.1 of Candidatus Latescibacterota bacterium. GTDB lineage: Bacteria > Latescibacterota > Latescibacteria > Latescibacterales > Latescibacteraceae > JAFGMP01. The sequence goes on from JAFGMP010000304.1 coordinate 26,359, forward strand.
GATGGTTGTTCTTTTTACGGTGATTTTCACCCGGGGTTTGCCAGTTCAGCGACTGATCTGATATTTCGGGGATTTTGCCGAGAAGAGTACGAACCTGCCTCAGTTCATTAAAATTACGCGAGCAGTTGTCACATTCGCTCAAATGTTTGATAAATTCTTTACTCATCTCATCTGACATTTCGCCGTAGAGGAAATCCACCATAAGACTTTCAATGCGTTCACAGTTCATTCGATATCACTCCAATCTTTTATTCCGTTACGGGACAGAATTTTTTTCAGGTTAATCAAGCCTTTATACATTCGCGATTTCACCGTAGATTCCGGTGTCTCGGTTATTTCAGCTATCTCCGCAAATTTCATATGGGAATATTCTTTCATGATAATCACAATTCGCTGACTTTCCGGCAGTTCCATAAGTGCGTTTCTTATCTTTTCACCGATATCATTCCAGTGTGCTATGTCAGCCGGATTTTTAACCCCCGGATTAACTGTACGTTCATCAATATTGATTTCCAAATCTGGATCGGATTTTAGATCCTCAAAAGATATTTCCTTTGAATTATGATTGTTTTTTTTAATGGTGTCGATACAGCAGTTTGTTATTATCCTGAAAAGAAATGTTGAAAATTTTGCTTCCCCTCGGAATTTCTTAAGTGACATATATAGTCGCAACAATACTTCCTGAACCACATCACGGGCTTTCTCCTCATCGCCGAGATACCGGTACGCAAAGTTAAGAATGTGGTGCTGCCATTTGTTTGCCAGCGTTGTAAATGCTTTCTCATTCCCGTTTACAAAGTTGGCGAGAAGAGAACTGTCGGTCTCAATCATACATATCTCCGGTTTTTTTCTTTAAACTATTAGACTAAAGATATTTTACCTTCGACGAAAAAAAAAGGAAGAGAATTGAAATCTCTTCCTTTTCGGGTATTTATGAATAAATCGGTTTATCCGGCAGATTTTTTTATTTTGTGGTTTACCAGGATTACTTAAGTAATGACATCTTTCGTGTTTCGGTAAGCCCGCCGAATCTGAAGCGGTAGAAATATACTCCCGATGCATGATTATTGGTATTCCAGACAGCTAAATGCGAACCTGCATTCTGATAGCCGTTCACGAGAACATCGACAAGCTGTCCTGAGGAGTTATAGATTTCGAGCCTGGCATTTCCGCTTGTCGGCAATGTATATTGAATCGAGGTGTACGGATTAAACGGATTCGGGTGGTTCTGGCCGAGAATGAACGCTTCCGGCTTATTCTTTTCCTTCACTGCCGTCACAGTTGAGTATTCATACGGTTCATCCAGCATATGCCAGTAGTCTTCTCCTTCTTCCTGCATGTAATAGGTAACAAGTGGCGTGCGTTCAAAGTCAGTCAGCGGTGTCAGTGTGGCTGTACCGTCAGCGAACCATTCATAGACCGGTATGCGCATAGGATTGAGTTCGGAGGATAAACCGCGCTCGATAGCGATGTGGAATAAACCGAAGTTGCCGGGTTCATGTCCTGCGAGCCAGTGTCCGACATTGTCGACATAGAACGGATTTTTGCCGAAAATAATAATATTGGTCATATAATCCATGGCGAGGTCGTCTTTATTGCCATCCGGATGCGGGCCGTAGGTGAAACCTCCGCCGTCACGGCCATATATGCCTTCAATGATATGAATACCCGATTTGGATACCGAATGGTTGTCGAGTGTGCGATGTACCCATGTTTCCATTCCGAGACCACTTGTTGTCGCCGATGTCCCTGCCATATACCACCGTGGGATACTGTCTTTGTGGCTTTCGTAACTGTTTTTGATATCGTCAAACGCATTCGGATTCATGTGGTCATCGCTCATGGTTATTTTTGCGTATCCGCCGCAAAATTCCTGGTAATTATGGCAGATCATTCCCTGAATATTCTTTGAAGCGAGCGTTACTCCCATACCGTGAGTTTTGAACTTGCCAATACTGATCAGGTATGAATCGGGTGCATTGAACGGATACAGATAAGGGATCTTCCTGAACCAGTAACCATCAGGTACATCGACCCATGTAAGTTCTTCTGCGCTGATAGTTCCGACGGCAGCGCTGTTGACCTTGAGCGTCACTCCTGTTCGCAGTGACATCCCTGTATAACCGCCGGTAATCATTTCACTGGCTGATGTGTTGGTTTCACGGACATGAATCTGGTCACCGGTAAAACCCAGTTCCGTCAAACCTCCGATGACGCCTTCGACGAAGTAAGCGTCGGTGATGACACCCATTGTGCCTTCGACGGTATAACCTTTCGACTGCCATGAACCCCGTGAGGTGAGATTTGGCTTAATTCCGATAGTATGGGTCAAAGGAACTCCGCCATCCTCTTGACTTTTCGGCACAAAAATGCTGCGACCGAATTCAAGGCCTGTTGCCACTTTTGCTTCTTTATTGGTTTTTATATCGACATTTGTACGCATTATAAAAACAGCTTCCGGGTGTGCCTCAACAAAAGGGTGTACACCAAAGAAGCCGTTCGAATCCTGACATCGTGATGTCAGAGCGTTAATCTTTCCGGTAAGACCTAAACCACCTGTTGCTGCCGCTGCTTTCAAAAAATCTCTACGATTAAACATAAACATCCTTTCTATTTATGAAATCTCCGCTCCATTCAGTACAATTCCATAAACCCTAATGAACAATCTTTAAAATACATACTTACCGGCTGATTTACATCTCCCAATAAGAAATATAGTAACTATTACTTATAGATGCAAAAAAGTACTTATGGGTTCCAGATTTCCTGTATAAATGGTCGACAGATTGTAATGATTAAAACTTTTTGGATATTTGATAATTTGGTTCGTCAATATTTTCTTCGCAGTTGCAGGCGAATCGTTGACAATTTATAAAAATATTTTCCATGTTTTTACCGGATTAACTTTCATGTTCTACATTTGTATTTTATCATTGTTTTTTACTTATC
>JAFGMP010000305.1 GCA_016927495.1 Candidatus Latescibacterota bacterium
AGAATGGCTGGCCCTGGCTGTGTATTTGAGTCTCCCGAACGGATTGAAAAAAGAGTCCAAAACGGTGGAGAACAGAAAAAAACAAAATTTCCTGAGGACCGGATGGAAGAGCGCATATTGATTGAACGGTTACAACAGGGTGACCCCGGTGCAATCGATGAGCTTATTGACCGGTATAAAAATCAGGTATTTGCATTCATTGTGCGTATGGTTGGCGATTATACTGCCGCAGAAGATATATTTCAGGAAACATGGATAAAAGTAATTCGAAGTATTAACAGATTTCGTGGAGAATCAAAATTGTCAACGTGGTTATTTCAGATAGCACTGAACCAGGCCAGAGATGTCATGCGGAAAAAAGGGAGACATGTATATGTCCCTCTCGATGAAATAGAGAATCTTGCCGGAAAACCGGACATCGATGTGGAACAGATGGCATCTGCGGATCAGGTACGGAAAATGGTAGCGGAACTGCCTGATAAAATGAGGGAGGTCATCATATTGAAATACTTCCACGATCTGAGCGATATCGAGATAGCAAACGTTACCGGCTGTCCGGAGGGTACGGTAAAAAGCCGTTTGCACCGGGCATCGAAAATATTACGAAAAAAATGGGCTTATTTAGAAAGTTATTAAAAAAGAAGGTTTATTATGAAAAACAAAAATTTCAATGATCTTCATGATTTATTAATGATGTACAAAGTTGGTGAACCAAGTTTTGAACTGGTGCTTGATACAAAACGTCTTATGCGCAAAGAGTTGTATCGGCTATCGGAAGCGCCATCATGGCAAAGCGGCTGGATTTTCATGATTATAGGATTGGCTTTAGTGATGACAATGGGTCTTTTTTATACCTTTACCGTCGGTACAATTCTCAGCGTTGCCCTGCCTGCATATATCGGTGAGTTGCTGCATTATTCACTGTATGCATTTGCTGCTGTAGGCGGCAGTATTATTGCGGGATTGCTGATAGTATTCTATTTCAAACAATTGCAGATGCAGCGGGTACAGATTCACTGAATGCCGGCAATTAGTTTAATCAAGGTGTCGTTTTTGTTATAGGAAAAGACAGTCTGGCAAAACAGGGAATAAATAAATCATGATTCACCAGGTTTTAATGCAGAGAACATCTGATATTTATCAAATAGTGCAAAGGAGATGAAATCCAATGGAAAATAATATGAAAAAATGTCCGTACTGCGCTGAGTATATCAGGGTTGAAGCGGTCAAATGCCGTTATTGCGGCAGCAATCTTTCGAGAAAGAGTGTCAATCTTGATTTTCTAACAACTCCGGGTTACTGGCAGCGTGTCAATGAAGGTAAAAAAATTTCCGGTGTATGTACCGGAATCTCAAAACAACTCGAATCACCGATACTTATCATGCCGCTCAGACTGTTTTTCATCATAACAACCATATTTTATGGTTTCGGTCTGATTCTGTATGTTATTTTATGGCTTTTGATGCCGCCTCCGACAGACACTGTTGCAGGAGTAAAAGGGGCTCACAGGCAGCATACTGATACACCACCAAAACAACCGACTTCCGAAAATAAGTCTTATGAGGATGAAACCGGTTTTACATCAGAAGAAAATAATACCAATGTACATTCCGGTGAAACCGTTTATGAATCCGAACCGGAATCGGGGATTTGTGAGGAGGATATTGTTATTTTGGATGAATCTGAGGAAAAAGAAGATATGGTAAATTCAACATCCGAAGGCGACAAAAATAACGAAAAATTCGAAGGTATTCCCGGAGCAACGGGTGATGAAAAACCTGAGAAAAATACACCTGCCGAACGCCGCAGGCTGAAACCGCTTCTCGGTATCGGATTAGTCACTCTCGGAATGTTTGTGATGCTTCGTGTTTATATGACTATATTTGAAAGTTTTATCGGTGTGACCATGCCATCTGTTCTGGTGATTTTCGGATTACTGCTGGTAGCTACTATGGTGCTGGCAGCAGTCAACAGGTTCACAAGAGAGAAAAACATGGGTGTGCTGAACGGCATTCAATGACCGTATGAAATGATATGAAAAATCCATAGGTGTTTTTCGGGAGATACTATACCATGGAAAATGAAATGAAAAGATGTCCGTACTGTTTTGAAATGATCAAATCCGATGCGGTCAAATGCCGTTACTGTGGCAGTATGATTACCAAAAAACAACATACATTTACCGGTTACTGGTACCGAATTAACAGAGGTAAAAAAATTGCAGGAGTATGTACCGGAATAGCCAACGAATTCGATTCGGAAAAACTAATAATACCTCTCAGACTTTTTTTCGTATTGAGTTTTTTTCTGTCGGGTTTCGGATTGATCGTATATCTGGTATTATGGTTGATTATGCCCGCACCAATCGATGACATAGATATTAAGAAAAAACCGGTCACAGTCAAACCTCCGGAAACAAGGGATTATAACCAGACCGGGTTACCGGCAAGTACATCGGGAGATGGAAAGACTGCTGTAGGTATTTTTCTGATAATTATGGGCACGCTGCTTCTTTTCGGTATATTTTTGAGAGGTAACTGGCTGAGATTGCCCTTTATCGGTCATGTAGGATTCCCACGAATTTATTTACCCCATCACTATGGCCTTTGGAACGCATGGATTCCGGGTGTCTGGACGTTTTTGATTATAGCGGGTTTGCTGCTGCTATTGCTCGAGGGATTCAGAGTTATAAGGTTTATTCTCGGCTGCGGGCTGGTCATCGTGGGGACAGTATTTTTTATTGTTTTTGTGCCGTTTATGCCAAAACTGATTCTGTTACCGGTTATCCTGGTGGTCGGCAGCGTGTTAATTATCCTTGGCGTGATAAAGCTGATATTCGGTTCATGACATTATGACCTGCATAATATGACTGAAAACTGTTTCTGATTCTTTTTGACACGTCATCATAATACTTTCTTATTTTTGTATTTCCATATACAAGCATAAACTGGTGAAACTGATGAATAAGCATAATCCCTCACTGATTTACGAGAAAATAGCCGAAGGTTTTAAAACGGTCATGAAAACAGTAACACATTTTCTTTTATCATCAAATTCAACCTGATCGCATATCGATTTTACAAATGCATAACTGCTGTTGAAATAGTTTATATGATTTTCAGGTAAAGAATCCTGATTACATCCATTTCCTTCATCATAAACGGCTATTTTAAGCTGATTCCCAATATAATTTTCAACTTTGCAGAAGATTTTATTATCACCATTTTTTTTGATTCCATACTTAAGAACATTCATAAGTAATTCTGTCATTACTTTTTCCACAATTACCAGTTCCACTCCCGGTATACCATACTTCATCAGAAATTTTTTTGTCAGTATTATGGAATTATCTATAAAACACTTTTTTGAGGGAAAATTCATATTAAGAGCGTTATCTTTTTCTTCAGCATAAATCATTGCAAACGTTCCTTAAAAAACTGTATTTCTAATTGACAGTTATCTGCCCGTTATACTTAAGTGTCGGATAATCTTCATAATCGTCAGAATTTTCGAGATAGCGATATATTTTCTGATTCTCATTAATACCGGATTCGAAATGAATCATTGTATTACCCGTTTTAATACCTTTGAAAGTAATTGTGGCAAGATAACCGGTACCGGTTGCACCGGTAAATCCTTCGTTTTGGCCCAACACACCAATTGTAAGTGTGCCTGCGTTGTTATCAAAATGTCTTTCAGCCGTTATCACATTTGCTCCATTATCCGAAAACAGAAATCCCGTTCCGCTGGTATGAATATCCTCCACGACAACAATCGCAGGATCAAAGGACAAAGTAATCTCTGCTGAAATAAGCTTTACGGCGTCCTCGGCAACAACGCTCACAGTTGTTGTTTCACCCTTGTTCAATCCGATTGTTGAGGGATTTATTTTCAGAGTGACGGCATCTATATATTCGATAGTTGATTGAGTAATATCAGACAGATTATTGGTCTCGTCGGCGAAACGCACATATACTGTTTTTATACCGAATCCGTCTGTAAGCGTCCATGTCTTCGAGGTTTGATACGGTTCCCATTCGGATCCGGTAAATTTGGCGTCATTGGACAGAAGCATAGTTCCGACTTTTATATCATCTTCACAGGATAATGAAAGAATCACTGTCTGAGAGGTTGTATACGCCACTCCATCATTGATTGTAACGGAAGGATTTTCAGGATTGATGGTATTTCTTACAACACCATTCTCGCTGCATCCGACCGTCAATAAAATCAATCCTGTGAGCAGCGTAATAATTAGAATTAATTTGTTTGCTGTTTTAACCATATTTTTTTCTTAAACTCCGGAAAGTAATTTATCCTGTAAACATGCTTATTCCCAAACCTTATTTCATTGGGGATTTTTTTATTTTAAAAGAGTCATTTTTCGGAATTTGGTCATACCGTTTGAAGTAATAGCACAGAAATATACTCCGGCTGCGCAAGAAGATGCATTCCAAACCGTCGAATATACACCGGCTTCTTTAAATCCGCTTACCAGATTTGTTATCTGCTGGCCGTTCACATTGAATATGGAAATCGTTACATAACCCGGTTCACTCATGCTGTATTCAATTGATGTAGTCGGATTGAACGGATTGGGGTAATTTTGGGAAATACCGAATGATGACGGATTTACTTCCTGAGAGCGTAACGCTTCTCCGGTCAATGTCGTGGTTTCAACCGACATATCTATCTGTTTATTGTAGATATTTCTGATGTCCAGCCCGGTAAGATTTATACTGAAAGCCCCGTCATGTATAACTTCAAATTCAAAATCGAGGAGATTTTCAGGAACGGTTGCTGCATAATCAGAAAGAAGTATCGCGCTTACGGTTACGGTTCCGTCTGTGACTCTGTACAATACCATTGTGTTGCCTTCAGTTTCATTTTCGGCAGACTGCGCGGTTACACCGACAAGCCTGAGTCTGGTATTGTCATAATCCAGGGTGATTTCCGAACCGAGGTAATTTCTGACTTTACCTGTATTCAGAGTCACGGTAAAATGACCTCCTGTTTCGTACATTTCACTTTCCCAGGTCAGACCTTTTACGGAAGACATCGCAACTTTTTTGGCAATTCCGGGCTTTTCTGTAATTAATTCGTTCTTTTCTTGCTGATAATTGTTGTACAGCAATGCGAATAACATGTGATCTTCATGATCAATTTTGCCGTCCGGAATGAAGTATATGGAATCACTCAAGGCTGTATCATTGGCAATTGCTTTCTCTACATCAGGTTGGCTTGTAATATCGCCGGCAGGATTATTGGTGTTCCACCATATGACGAACTGGGTATAATCTTTGAAGTCCAATTCATTGTCATCATTAAAGTCCACTACCGAATAATCGACCGGTTCAGGTTCAATTTTCACAACAATGCTGTCCGGCCCGGAAGTTTCATTCTCAATTTCTTCGTCCGTATATTCCGTATTTTTCTCTTCATCAATTTTTTCACCGGTTTCCTCTGTAACTATTAAATCGTTATCCTGATCGTTGGTTGCCGATATTTTTTCCTTTTCTTTGTTTTCCTCTTTACTTACATCATCTGCAACCAGAATATCATCAAGCGATTTCATTTTGAGTGTCTTATTGTTTGTGTTTTGCGACCTCTCTGAATCTTTTTCTTTTGGCGTTTTATTTTTCCCGCCATCAATTACTTGATCAGCTACAAGAATGTCATCAAGCGATTTGTTCTGACCGTTACTGTTATCAGGAGCTTCTTTTGATTTATCTTTATTCTTATCTTTGTTAGTATCATCATTAATAATGGTATCTGAAACCAATAAGTTCTCAGGATATTCTTTATTTTTGATTTTCACTTCTTGATTTTGATCTTTTTCCTCTTTTTCTTTCACTTTGTCACTGTTATTTAATTGTTCATTATTTTGTTCCTGTGATTCTTCTCCATTATTATTCGAGTCGTTGTCCTCACTACTATTGTTTTCGTTATCTTTAATTGCATGTTCCGAAACCAGTACTTGTTTTATGGCCTTTTCCATATCCTGTGATTTTTCTTCTTTTTTCCCGGAATTATCAGTTACAGCATGTTCCGAAACCAGTACCTCTTTCAATGCCTTATCCAGCTCTTCCTGGTTTTTGCCGGGTTTTGGCTCTTTGACCGAACTGCCAGCATTCTCGTTACATTCATTATCGGTATTGTCTTCTATATCGACTTTTTTATCCTGACCCGGGACAGAATCTGAATTATTGCCGTTATCCTTTTCCTTGTCGTCGTTACCGGAGCCGTTATTGCCATCGTTA
>JAFGMP010000306.1 GCA_016927495.1 Candidatus Latescibacterota bacterium
ACTGTGTGCTTTCCCCCTAATCTATGCAGGGTGACCCTTCGGGTCATATATAGAGATGGAATTTACAGAAAAAGCAGGACTTGACTTAAAATGGTGGTAAAATTGCTAATATTCACATGTAAGACTATTAAAAATCCATAAGTATGAAATATATCGTTGAGGTAGATTTAATTGTAGATTTAACTATAGAGTCAGACAAGGGGAAGGTATATATAAAATCTGCTGCCTTTACCGACGATACTTTCCACTGAAGTGCGGCCATTATGAATCTGGACGATGTGTTTGACAATTGCAAGGCCGAGACCTGTCCCGCCAAGTTCCCTGCTTCGCGCCTTATCCACTCTGTAAAAGCGCTCAAAAATTCGCGACAGGTGTTCTGTAGGAATACCGGTGCCCCAGTCTTCGATTTTTATTTCCACTTCTTTATTTTTATGTTTTGCTTCCACGTTGACCCGACCACCCGTGTCGCTGTATTTAATAGCATTATCAATCAGGTTTACAACCGCCTGTTCGAGAAGTTCGGAAGTGCCTTTTACATAGATTGTATCATCACACTCGAGAGATAAAATAATATCTTTTTCTTCGGCTTTGTTTTGACACATGAATAACGAATTACTGAGTACATCTTTTACGTATATTTTTGAAAAGGTGATTTCTTCGTTTTCGGTTTCCTGTTCAACACGTGACAAACTGAGAAGATCCTCAATTATGGCATTAAGCCGGTCTGCATGTTTCAGTATTATATCGAGAAACCGGTTAGCATTATCGGGATCATTCACCGCACCGTCTTTCAGTGTTTCCACAAACCCTTTAATCGATGTTATGGGTGTTTTTAACTCGTGCGAAACATTTGCCACGAAATCGCGGCGGATATTTTCAAGCGTTTTCAGCCGTGTGACATCATTGAAGACAATCAGTGCACCGATACTGTCCCCATCGGAGTCCTTCAATGGAGTGCCATGTGCCTGTAGAAACTGACCCGAGCCGATTTGAAGAATATTGTCGCTATCGATTGTTGCGCCGCTTTTTATGATATTTGAGATAAAATGATGAAGATATGCGTTGTTGATGGTATCCTGAATTTTACCACCACGGACTTTTTTAAAATCAATACCGAACAGAGATTCCGCTGCCTGATTACATTCAATAATACATTCATTTGAGTCAACGGCTACAACTGCTTCAACCATACTTGAAAGTACGGCTTCAAGTTCATTCCGCTGGCTTGTAATTGTTTTGATACGCTCGTTCAGTTGTGCAGCCATGTTATTCATGGCATCTGCCAGGGCATCCATTTCCTCTGAAGAGGGGACATCGAGCCTGAAATCAAGGTCCCCGTTGGCAAATCGTGCCGCACCGTGTTTCATTTCGTTGATAGGCCTGTTGATACGGCTGGAGATTGCAAAACTGAAAAAGGCCGAGATTATTGCAATTACAATCCCACCGAGAAAAATTTTATAATAGATTTTATTTAATGTTTTATCGATATCACTTGTCGGCATGGATGTTCTTATAACAGCTTTTACTTTACCTTTTTTCATTACAGGTAATGCCACATACATGTATTCGGTATTAAGTGTTTTGCTGAACCTCGTATTGATACCTACAATGCCGTCAAAAGCAGTTTGAATTTCCGGCCTTAATGCGTGATTATCCATTTTTTTCGGATCTTCATGCGAATCGCCGATTACTGTACCATTTGGCAATATTACCGTAAATCTGGTCGAAATAAGATACCCGATTTCTTTGCATACTTTATCTACTTCATTTGCGTTGACATCACTCATGTCGGGATCGACACGGGAAAGCGTTTTTTCGAAAAGCAGAGCTTTCTCATTGAGTAGATCGGCTATTTGCCCAAGGTAAAGATGTTTAAGAAAATTTGATGCATACAAAGCAACTAAAAGAAGTGACATGACCATGATAAGAAGATATGGTCTGTAAAGTTGCCAAATGAGTTTCCTGCTTTTAAACATCCCTAATCCTTATATCTGTAACCGACACCCCGGACCGTTTGTATGTGTTTTCCGACAAGTCCGAGTTTTTTTCTAAGGCCGACGATCTGAACATCCACTGAGCGTTCTGTTACCGGATAATCATCACCTTTAACCGCATTAATGATCTGATTTCTTGTGAAAACCCAACCGGGGCGCTGAATTACATAATACAGGATCGAAAATTCAGTGGGTGTGAGTTCAATCGGTTCGTCATCGACGAGGACCTCGTGGGTAGCCACATTAATGATGAGATTCTGTTTTTTAATTACCGTTTGGTGATCAATCCGTCCTTTCTGGCCCCTTCGCAGTACCGCTCTGAGACGGGCGAGTAAGATTCTCGGACTGAATGGTTTTGTTATATAATCATCGGCGCCAAGTTCAAGACCGGTTACAATGTCTGCATCCTCACCTTTTGCGGTAAGCATTATAATCGGAATATGAGAGATAGCCGGATCGTTTTTTGCAATGCGGCATACTTCGAGGCCGTCCATTCCCGGAAGCATAAGATCAAGAACGATAAGATCGGAACGGTTCAGACGTATTTTTTCGAGAGCATCTTCTCCCGATTTAACACATTCAACCCTATAACCTTCTTTGGAAAGATTATAGCTTACTAACTCAAGAATATCTTCCTCGTCGTCGACTACAAGAATTCTTTCGTTTGCCATTTTAAACCTCACTGTTATAGTGTACTAATTTTGGGTCTTAAAAATACCATAACAATATTTGCGTATTGTTAGGAATTGATTAAAATATCCAGAAATATTAACAAATTATATTTTTATCTGAATTCTTAAAAAATAAGAAAAATGTTAATATATATTTTCTGATTCATTGAATCATAATAAAAACGGTATTTGTCATTAATCATTCAAAAAAAAACAGATAAATTCCTTTTTACCGAAATAACTATATTTTTTTATCGTTTTAACAGCGAGTTTTTTTGTAATACTTGCAATAACTATAAAAGTTAAGTATTTTGAGGAACACTTAAAACTAATAAAATGATAATTTATTAAGATATTTTATTCACGCTTTTTTTCAGTCATACATAATATGGGGTTTTAATAATGAGACACTACCTTCAAGTATTCATTCTTCTTTCATCTGTAATATATTTATGGTCAGGTTGCGGCGAATCCGAAAAAAAAACAGATCAGGCAAAACAGGATAAAATTCTATCTATTGCTGTTATTCCCAAAGGAACAACTCACGAATTCTGGAAATCGATCCATGCCGGCGCTCTTAAAGCAGAAAAGGAAACCGGTGTGAAAGTCGTGTGGAAGGGGCCGCTAAAAGAGGATGACCGTGAGGAACAACTTCAGATAGTCGAAACATTCATAGCTGGGAAAATCGACGCTATCGTTCTTGCACCTCTCGATAACCGTTCGCTCGTATTACCTGTCCGTGAAGCGAAAATGCAGAATATCCCGACAATTATCATCGACTCCGACATCGAGGGTGATGCTCATGTTTCCTTTGTAGCTACAGATAATTACAAAGGGGGCGTGCTTGGTGCTGATCGAATAGGCGAGTTAATGAAGGGTAAAGGCAAGCTTCTGGTGCTTCGTTACCAGGAGGGAAGTGCCTCGACCACGAATCGTGAGGCCGGCTTTTTAGATACAATTAAATCAAAATACCCCGGTATTGAAATACTCTCCGATAATCAGTATGCCGGAGCTACCACAGAATCAGCATACCGAGCCAGCGAGAATCTGCTTAACCGTTTTACAAATATCGATGCCATTTTCACTCCGAACGAATCGAGCACCTTCGGCTGCCTTAGAGCTCTTCAGGACAGAGGATTGACCGACTCGATCATATTTGTGGGATTTGACTCTTCACAGAAACTTGTTGAAGCCCTTGAAAAAAGTGAGATAAAGGGCCTTGTGCTGCAGAATCCATTTAAAATGGGTTATCTCGGAGTCAAACTTGCAGCCGCTTACCTGAGGGGAGAAAAAATTGAACCGGTTGTCGATACCGGTGTAATGCTTGCCACACCAGAAAACATGAACGATCCGGAAATAAAACAGCTTTTATCACCCGACCTTTCACAATATCTGGACAACTGAGGTAACAATGCCGGATATTATACTTTCCATGACGGGGATCAGTAAATCGTTCGGCGGCGTCAAAGCTCTCCGTGGTGTCAATCTGGAGGTTGCGCACGGAGAGGTACATGCACTGATTGGGGAGAATGGCGCCGGAAAATCCACCCTGATGAAAATTCTATCCGGCGCGATTAAAGCCGACAACGGTGAAATGTTTCTCGATGGTGAACCGTACAGGCCACGTGACCCTCTTCAGGCAAGACAGACCGGTATTTCGATGGTATATCAGGAATTGAATCTGGCCATGCATCTTACAGTAGAAGAAAACCTCATGCTGGGTATTGAAAAATCCCAATTCGGATTGATACGTCGTAATATGTACCGGGACCGTATCAGAGAGGCTCTTGACACCCTGCAGCATCCTGATCTGACACCAAACGCTCGTGTTATGGATCTGTCACCCGCAGCCCGTCAACTTGTCGAAATTGCCCGTGGGTTGATCACCGACACAAAGGTATATGTACTCGACGAACCGACATCTTCTCTTTCCAAAATGGATACCGAACATCTTTTTGGTGTTATCAATACATTGAAATCTCGTAATGTCAGCATAATTTATATTAGTCATTTTCTTGAAGAAATTAAATATGTGGCCGACCGGTTTACCGTTTTACGTGATGGTGAAACGGTGGGACACGGTGATGTTAGGGATACGACTACCGAAAAGATAATAGAACTCATGGTCGGCCGACCTCTGACTGATATGTTTCCACGGATTCCGCATGAAATCGGCGAGGAATTGATCAGTGTTAGCAATATCTCGTCAAAACCGCTTCCCGAACAGGTTACATTCACCGTTCGACGGGGTGAGATATTAGGAATTGCAGGTCTTGTTGGGGCTGGAAGAACTGAAACACTACGGATTCTGTACGGTCTCAACGAATTATCCTCGGGAGAGATAAAAATTTCCGGCTATTCGGGAATAACCGGAAAAATCACTCCACCGGTTATGATAGGACGAAAAGTTGCGTATCTTTCGGAAGACAGAAAAAACGAAGGCCTTGCCCTTGAATGTACAATAGCTGTGAATATAACGCTTTCAAGTCTGAAAAAGCACGGCACATGGGGGTTTGTAAGTGACCGGACTCTCAATGAAACATCACATAGATGGGTTGATACATTGGCCATTAAAGTTGATTCGGTCACAAACAAGGTTGAAAGCCTTTCGGGTGGAAATCAACAAAAAGTCGCTCTGGCAAGATTACTCGAAGAGGAAGCTGATGTATTTCTTCTGGATGAACCCACGCGAGGTGTGGATGTGGGATCCAAAGTCGAAATATTTCGGCTGATCGGTGAGCTTGCATCTCAGGGGAAAGCCTTAATAATTGTGAGTTCCTATCTGCCGGAATTGCTTGGGATTTGCGATACAATTGCCGTTATGCATCGTGGAATACTCGGTTCAAAACAGCCTGTTGAGCAGTGGGATGAATTTTCAATCATGAATGAAGCAACATCGGGAATCGAAGGAACGGTATGAACGACGGAAACGCAAAGTCAGGCGTTGTTAATGTGAAAATCAGGAAACTGTTTTCTATTATAGGTCCTTTTTTAGGACTTGGTATGATCATTTTGTTATTCAGTGTTCTTGAACCTGAAAAATTTCCCACATTTTTTAACTTTCTCACCGTAGCGAATCAGACAGTTATTGTAGCCCTTGCCGCTATGGGAATGACCTATATAATCATTTCCGGGGGTATCGATCTGTCGGTAGGGTCATTGATCGCTTTGACTACGGTCGTAACGGCGCTTTTGGTGGATCATGGCGTCAATCCTTTTATCGCCGCCGTCGGCGGTGTGTTGGCATCAACGCTATGCGGTGTGGTTTCCGGCTGGCTTATCGGATATATGAAGATTATACCTTTTATTGCTACACTCGGTATGATGGGGATTGCACGCGGAGTATCAAAATGGATGGCTGGTCAGCAAAAAGTAGATGCGCCGATGACATGGCTTTGGGAACTGATGTCCAGATCACCTTCTCTGAAATGGATGATTGTGTCACCTGGTGTCTGGATAATGATCGTTTCTGCCGTAATTGTCACGGTGATGTTGAAATATTCGCTGTTCGGACGCTACACATTCGCGATCGGCTCCAATGAATCCACCGCCAGGCTCTGTGGTATTCATGTGGAGCGGATGAAGTTCTTCATTTATTCGTTCGGAGGATTCATGACAGGTATCGCCGGTGTTATGCAGTTTTCACGACTTACCGTCGGTGATCCAACTGTTGCCGTGGGTCGTGAACTCGATGTCATCGCTGCCGTGGTGATCGGAGGCGGTTCACTGAGTGGTGGTGAAGGGTCGATTCTCGGTACGCTGATCGGCGCTTTTATTATGGCTTTTCTCCGAAACGGTTGTAATATGACCGGTATTCCGAATTACGTCCAGGAAATAATTATCGGAATTATTATTATTGGTGCCGTTGCTATTGATAAATTACGTCATAATAAAGCGACGTGATTCATTATTTATTAAAAGCGCTTTATTTGTGTTATAACAAACTAATAAAAATTTACCGATAAAGTTATTATTCGTTATCGTTTGAAAGCATGAGCAGCTTATAATAGTTTTCAGCATTTATCGGCATACCGAGATTCTTCAATACAACATATGTTTCCGTATGGCTGACTCCATGAATCGAATGGAGATGATTTTCAATTATATCACTCAGCATCTCTCTTGAGTTAACAGCATAAACCGCAATAAGATCATATCTTCCGGTGACGGTGAATGAAAAGAGCACATTGGGATGGGAAGATATGGTATCGACACATTCCTCGGGAAGAATATTCAAAATAATACCTACAACCACTATAAATATTTCCGGGAAAGACTTAGTATCAATTTGCGCGGATATCTTTAATGCCCCACTGTCAATGAGCCGTTTGATTCTTTGACGTACCGTGGCTTCTGAAATATCCAGTTGTCGTGATATTTCAGAATTTGACATACGGCCGTTTTCACCGAGTAACCTGAATATCTCTGTGTCAACAGGATCGATCATAAAAAAAACCCCTCCATTTTACTAAAAAAACCTAATAAATATGCAATAATGCACAGTTAATATATTTATTCTTGTCGATACAATGAAAGAATTATATTCTATTAACGGGAAAAATTCGTACAACAGCAACAAAAATAATTCGATATGCATTAAAAAATAAAATAAAATATTTTTTTTCAGTTAAAAAAAATCAGAAATTATGAT
>JAFGMP010000307.1 GCA_016927495.1 Candidatus Latescibacterota bacterium
CGGACAGTTTCATGACTCTTTTAGGAAAAATGCACGGGGTGTTCACTGAGCCGTCATTTTTCTATTTTACCGAGTTCATCAAAGGCATACTTATCAGCTCCCGCAAGACGGTGACGCGGTTTTATCTCATTGGCAACCATTTTCGGCATTTTACCGATTATCACCGGTTTCTCAACCATTCCCAGTGGGAACCGAATGCGTTGGCGTTATCGATTCTCAAGACGATTGTTGAAGCATTCAATATCAAGCATCTGATTCTTGGCCTCGACGACACCCTCATTCCCAAGTACGGTAAAAAGATCTTTGGCAGAGCGCTTCATTTCGACCATGCAGCCAAAGTGAACTTGGCGCAATACATCAAGGGACACAACTGGGTCGTCCTCGGTGTACTTCAGCATGTTGCAGTTCTGAAGAAATGGATATGCTTCCCATTCGGGTGCGAGCTATTCATCCCGAAGAAGGAACGGGCAGATGATGACGGATCTACGAAAATCGATATTTCGATTACCATGCTCAAGTCCGTAAAAGAATACTTCTCAACACTGTCCATAACGCTGGTGGCTGATGCATTGTATGCAAAAAAGAAGCTGCTACGGTGGTGTATCGAATCGAAAGTGACGATGATTACCCGATTGCGAAGCGATGCGGCTCTCTATGCGCCGCTTCTTAAATCGAAGAAGGGGACACGCGGTCGTCCGGCGGTAAAAGGAAAACGGCTACCGTCTCTGGATAAGATGGCGCAACAGGCGAATAAATTCTCATCGTTGATGCTGACTCTCTACGGTGAGGAAAAGACAGTACTCTACCGGCAATTTCAGGCATATTGGAAACCTGCGGGAACCGTGGTTAATGTGGTCATTGTGAAATACCCGCAGAAGCGCGGATTTACCACCGCCTATTTCCTTTCAACCGATTGTATGCAAAGTGTCGAATCCATCCTCACATTGGTCGCGGCACGGTGGTCTCTTGAAAATGCATTCAAGGATATGAAGCAGCACCTCGGGTTCGGGGCATGGCAATGCTGGAGTGAACGTGCAGTGGTCCGGTCGGTACCGATGACGTGCGCAGCATATTCGACATTGATGCTTTGGAGTCATCAGCAGGTGATGCAGTTCGCTCCGACACTATGGGATGCAATGCCGTGGAATCAAGAAAAGGATACAATCTCCATCGGTGACATCCTATATCAATTGAAAAGTCAGTGCATTACACAGAGTATTTTAAGCATCTTGCCGAAGGATCGGGTAAGTGAGCATAAAATCGAGCAGTTGCAGGAGCTTTTCCGTCTTGCGGCGTAGAGAAATGATCGAATTTATTGATTGATAAAGACAAAATCGCTTACATGCCGATTAAAAGGTTTACTCGTGGGAGTAGACAGTAGGTAAAAAATGTGCAAAACTACAGTTTAGTAATAAATCATATAATAACAATTCAATAACGTTTCATTACCTTTTCGTTAATAAATTCTCGATAATTTTCCTTCCAATCTTTAGCCCAGTAATACTCCGGATCGACGTTTCCACGGTAGTTACCGCTCTTCAAGGCTTCACAGAGTTCATCGGCGGTTTTAAACCATACGGCAAATTGTCTTGGCATATATAACAATGAATCGGTGCATTCATAGATATAAACCTCTTTTGAAAATCCCATTGCTTCAATAAGTGCCGTCGAACTTGATCCAACGACATAATTCGAGATGTTGATAAGTTCGTAAATATCACCAGTTTTGCTTAATTCAATAATGGGATACGATAGTAACGAACGATATCTTTCTTCAAATGGGACTTCCCCGGGATGAAGCCGAAAAATCAGACGATATTTATTTTCTGGTAATCTAATTATTAATTGTATAGTCAATTCCACCATTAATGAAGTTATCGTGCCTTGGGAAACGACGAGAATCGTCATTCTTCTCTGGCGGATTTTACTTTTCGAATTTTTTACCGCAAACTGGCTTGAAAAATGAGGGCATCCTATTATCACGCCTTTTGAAGAAGTTCTTATGCAACTCAGGTAGTACTCTCCATAAAGCAGAAGATAGTCGGGAAGATATTTGCCGAAATCGCCGTTATTCAGCAGCTCAGAACCGTAATTGTATGCAAGGTGATTAGGGATAATATTCCCATGCTGAAATTCGGCAGTAATGATACCGGCTTCTTTTGCCCATTTCAATAGATATGCCTTTCCACCATAGCTGGCATCTTCGATGAAAAGTATCAATGGCCTTATTTTTTTAAAAAGAAATTGGTATTGAAAATGGTAAAACCGTAAAGAAACAGCTATGTGCGATAGATATTTCCGGCAATCCTTAAAAATGGGGCCGGATAACGGATAGGGGAAATAATTTATTACAAATGATATAAATCGCTCAATACAACGATAATCTGTTTTAATAAAAGCGGGAAATAAGATGGAAAGCAATTTAGAGGTGATTTCAATAAAATCAAGATATCGGACATTTTCCGGGTACCTCGGGCTTTTATAGCGTAATCGATACGCTTCATCAAAAACAACTGTGGTGTGTTCATTTTCTAGGGCAAAATAATCATTGATCCTGTCGAACCATTTTCCATCCCTTTTCGCGACGATTCCGGCTCCGCTGCCGATAATTATGATATCATGTTTGCCTGCTTTATATAGAGGATTATTCTGGATGGACTGAAAAAGATATTTCAATCTAGGTATCAAACTTATAGTTTCACTTCCTGCGTGGGCCGTCTGCAGATTATACATTGCTGCGAATGCATGCCGGAAGAGGTTAAATCTGACCAACGGCCATATGTGTATGTTGTCATGGCTTAACTTGAATTCTAGAAGGCGTGGATCGTTTTCAAAATCGATCAGCGAATCGACGTTCATCGAGTTTTGTCCCGGAATCCTGCAATCATCCGTGATTTTCGCAATCACTTCTTGAGGAGGAGCTCCAATCACTACTATGCGGCCGGTGAATGGGCGACAGGTGCGTTTTATGTTGCTGGAGCAATTTGTTTGAGAACCTTTTCCAATCTTTTAGGATATCCTATCCCATCATTAAAAAGATAATAATGCAAATCAGAATCGAGCTTTTCTTTATTTACCACCTTCGTCTCATGAAGAAATGTCACAATGTACTTCTCCAATTCTTTTTGGTCGCGGCAGATGGTCATCCCCTCAATTTTTTCGATGCCTTCAAAATGCGTATAATACTTCAGCGCATTATGAGGACTGGTAAGATGCACGCCGTCATCATATGCCAAGGCAATCACCTTTTTGTAGAAAAGTAGCGCTTCAATCAACATAGTAGTTAACGGCCCGATGACAAATACCGCATTTTGAAGCAAGGAGGGATAATATTCCAACGAAGGTTGAAAATTTTTCCCTATGGAATTAGTACAGGTATTACTATAATAAGCCTCTTTTACCTGAGGATCGATAATTATGTGCGTAAATTGTTTCTCAACGAACAGCGGTTCATATATTCTTGTTTGCCTCCACGGATGTGGACGATAAACAATTTTTAACCCACGGCATAATTCCTTATTAGACTCAAGTGAGTGCTCCAGCGTTAAAAGCGTTGAAACCTCATCGAATGCAATTGCGCAACCGGTAAAGAGAATATATCGAAAATCAAATGAACTCTCAAGGGGCGTATTCCGTCTTGTAAAATATGCATCAAATCTCGGCGTTCCTAACGTGAATATCTTTCGGTCGTCAAACCCGTGTATTTCACGTGCGTGTTTTTTGCTTTGCTCTCCCCAAACGCCTAAATAATCAGGCCTGATCCAGAAAAGCGACTTGCTTGACAAATTATCCCAATTATCAATCAAAAACAACGTTTTAATTCCTTGTGAAACGCCTATCCGTATCAAATCATTTCCGATGGGATCATATGCGGATGAAGGGAAAACCAATAAATCGGGCGAGATTTCTTTTATTTTTGCATAAAGTTCCCCGTTAATTGGAATGTTTGCTCCCCTGAATTTTTTATAGAAAGGGAAAACCAGCCTGTTTCCGAATAGAATACAATAAAGCCATCTTTGATCCTTGGCATTGTAAATAATAAACTTTGATATGTTTTTTAAATACTGGGGTAGATCAGTATTCCACTTGAGCAAATCTATCTGCAGATATCGAAGAAATCTAAAATAGAAGGCGGATGACTTTTTTCTAAATCGCCACATCATCACGTCAAACATGCGTTGATTTCGTTTAATCAACTTTTGATTTAGTGCGATAAAGCCTAAAAAGTTCTTTTTAGACTGCAGAGGATCCCGAATGGTCACTTTTTCAGATGCGATAAAAAAGCACTGATATTCCATTTCTACTTTCGACAATGCAGCCGTTAATAAATAGTTACGAACATATTCATCGGTCGAAATTAATAAAACTACCCTCTTTTTATTCATAAATATCAATCTCTATTTTGTCTTTTCCTCAGTTATAGCCTTCATTATAGTTTGGATAGGCTTTTATTTTTTGTTAAAAAGCAATTGATTTCCAAAACCGCGATCCAGGACTGATTGAATGACGCTTAAATCGACTTGTTTGTTGCCGTCAAGCGCATTTCCAAAACGTCTTAAATGGAACCCCCATGGTTGTTGATTCCAATAAAACTGTTCACAATTCCTTAAACTACCATTTGTAATGTAATAATCATTTAAAAAATCTTTATGAATAACATAATTTTTTTTTGAAGGAAAATAACGAACTAAATCAGGCAAAAATCTGTCAACAACAGAAAAGTCATATTTCTCGATGCCTGGATTGAAACATTCACTTTTAATTTTCCTATCATGTGCATACCGTCGGAATATTCGATAACCCGTATCTCGTGATGTTCCTATAATAAGTCGGTTATAGATACGTTTGTATTTGATGAATTTTAAAGCGAGTCTTTTTCTAATAGGCACCAAATTAATATCCGGTGTAAAATCGAGGGATGACTTTTCCACTTTAGTCAAATCGATGAATAAGCATTGTACACTTGGAAAATATCGGTATTTAGAATAATATCTCGGGTGCCATGGAGCTCCTATAAAAGATAAATTTGACTTTTCCATATGTGATAAAATGTCTTTTCCCCACGATGGATAAATTATGAAAAAATCAGGATCCATAATCAGCAAATAGTGTGAGTTGATAAATCTGTTTATGGCGAAATTTAATGCCGATGCATGATGATAACTTTCTGCGCCATCACCAACAAATGATTCGCTTTTATTGTCTAATAATTCGATGCCTGACTCAGTTGTATTTAAGTAAAGAGGCTCTTTATTGTTATTAACAACTATAAATTTAATTTTAATTCCACCGCTGTTTCGTTTAATAAAATCAATGTTCTTAGCGAGCAAATCAGTGTTGTTAAACGCAACAGTAACAATCGTCAAAGAATCCATATTATTATTCGAAAATATTGAGCAAGCGTCTTCTTTTCTTTACTGCAAGGATTTATTTAGTCCATCCGTTATTAAATTATCATTTTAATCTACATATAAAATCGCGGAGCTTATTTGACCTTAAATTAAAATTTGAAACCACCATTACCATTGTAAAAATACACATTACAAGAAGTAAACATTTTGCTGATGCATTCAACCAAATAGGACTGGATGGAATAAATTTAGAAATTACATTGGCACTAATTAACAATATTCCAAACGAATATGCTTTTTTCCACTGATGGGGTAAAGGAAGCATTTTTTGCGAATAGAAAAAGGATATGCTGAAAAATATTATGGCTGCTGCATATTTTGAAATAATTACTCCATAAATTTGGAAAGATGGAATCAGAAGCCAACTAAAGCAAACGATTGAAACCAATTGAAAAGCTGATGGTATCCAAAGAAATTCGGTTCTTCCCGACAACATCATTCCTGGAGAAAAATAAACATAAAGACACCCTATTAATACTACTCCTGTCAAAAAAGGTACATACTCCGCAATCGGGAGGTATTGCTTTCTCCCGATTAATTCCAATATGTTTTCGGTAAATAATGACAAAATAATAGCGATGATAACATATGGCGCTAGGTAAAGGGGTGTTACGTTTGTCATCTCCTTTTTCCCTTCATCGCCTTTTGCAATGCATTTCCAGGAAAATGGGCCGAATGATAATTTCATTGCATCATGCAGGCTGCCGATAATACTAGCGAACCGTAGGCTTAACGAGTAAATACCCATTGTCTCCAGTGTTGCAAAACGTTGAAGTAAAAACTTGTCCATTAAGCCGGATAATGAACCGAGCATCGAATGGGGGACGATAGGTAATGAGAATCTTATATAATCCTTGATATTCCTGAAAGAGAATTTAAAACAGGTAAAATATGCCATGACTACAAAACTCATCACAGCATAAAAGACACTCGCGATCAATGACGCTTGATAGTATCCGAATAGCCCTTTTTTAAGAAATAAAACAAAATATATCCGTAATCCGATTTGAGATCCGAAAAAAGCCAAAATAAAAATAGAGTATAAAAATGCCAATGCCTTTATTCGGATGGTCATAAAAGCAATCTGCCCAAAACTGCCTATAATCATCGAAAGGGTGGCTAAAAATACGAACGGGTAAAAATCAACCTTCGGAAAAAGAAAATGACTTGTTTTCCACAACAGGAATAAAACAATCGATCCGAATATTACTATATTCACCCAACTAAGCAACCAAATAGTGCCGATGCCTCCTTTCCTTTCTTCATTTTTCCACACAAAATAGTGTTTATTTACATTTTGCTCAAACGACAAACTTATAATCGGCCCGAAAAACATACTGACAATATCTGTAATTCCAATAATTCCATAATCTTCAGGATTAAGCTCTTTCCAGAAAAATGGAACAACAAGCAATCCAATAAATTGTATAAAAGCATTTGTTCCAACATAAATGGTAATGTCTTTTATTTGCTTACGGAAAATCGAATTCACCTTATTGGGCGCCATTTCCAAATTAACATATTATCGCCTAGTATCTCTGAAATAAATTCCATTAAAAATCGACCAAGATTCAAATTAAGATGAACACTCGATTCACATTTTTCATAAAGTGTCGAACAACTGTAAAAATTATTATTGCATTCGATTACATTTGGCAATATACCTCTTATTTTTACTCTTTTACGAACTCTAAAAGACTCACAATTATATCGTTTATTGTCAACATTTCCTCTCCCAATATGTAGGCGGCTGTTCCCACCGGGCTGAAACGGTCTTGAATCCCCAATCTCCTTACCTTCGCTTTTCCAATTTCCGCCGCCACTTCGGCAACAGCACCACCCAATCCGCCAACGACGTTATGCTCCTCGATGGTCACAATAAAACCGGTCTCTTCCGCGGCTTCGAGGATCACCTCCCTATCGATGGGCTTAACTGTCCCCATTTGCAGCACACGAATTTTTTTACCCTGTTTCCGAAGTTCGTCCGAGGCACAAACCGCCTCGTACATCAACTGACCGGTGCTAATGATTGTCGCATCATTGCCGTCCCGGAGAACGGTGGCTTTGCCGATCTCGAAATGGTGAGTTTCCGTATACACATCCTCGGCCTCACCCGCCCCTACCCGAACGTATGCTGGTCCGTCGTAACGTATCGCAGCCTCGGCCGCCTGACGCATTTCTCTCGCATCGCCCGGCGCGATCACCGTCATATTTGGAATCGCACGCATGATCGCAATGTCTTCAATCGCATGGTGTGATGTCCCGGCAGTCCCGGCGCTCACGCCGCAATGAGAAACGAATATTTTCACATTCAATTTTGGGTAGGCGATGGAGGTCCGCACCTGCTCGCAGGCGCGCATGGAGGCGAAGCAGGCGAACGTGTGGGTGACCGGTATTTTGCCGCTGAGTGCGAGACCTGCAGCGATTCCCATCATGTTTTGCTCGGCAATTCCGACCTGAATGTACCGTTCGGGAAATGCCTTCATAAACTGAATCGACTGCGTTGAATCCTGTAAATCGGCTTCCAGCGCCACTAGGTTCGGATACTTTTTTCCGAGATCGACAAGCGCTTCGGCGAACGCGTGACGCAATGAGTATTTTGCCATGTCTGTCAGTCCTTTGCCAGAGCTTCTTCAACTTCGCGCAGCGCCTGCGCCGCAAGATCACCCTTCGGCGCGCCGCCGTGCCATGCATTGGTGTTTTCCATGAATGAAACGCCTTTACCTTTAATGGTATGCGCAATGACCACCGACGGTTTTCCTTCGGTGAAAGGAACGCTCTTCAGCGCCGGAACGATTTCCGCCATCGCATGTCCGTTGATCTCACGCACTTCCCAGCCAAAAGCCTTCCATTTGTCGGCATAGGGTTCAAGTGACATGATATTTTCGGTAATCCCATCGATTTGTATGCCGTTACGATCAAGAATGACCGTCAGATTGTCGAGTTTATAATGTGCTGCAAACATGATTGCTTCCCAGATCGACCCCTCCTGCGATTCGCCGTCACCCACGATGACGAATACGCGATATTTTTTCTTGTCCATCTTTCCCGCGAGAGCCATCCCTGCACCTACCGACAAGCCATGACCAAGGGAGCCGGTACTCATCTCGACTCCTCGTACTTTTCTCATATCAGGATGGCCGGAGAGCATGCTGCCGTTCTGTCGGAACGTAAGAAGTGTATCTTTTTCAATCATTCCCTTGAGGTACAGGGTTGTGTAAAGACCGATCGAAGAATGCCCCTTGCTGAGTATAAACCGGTCCCGTTCATCCCACTCCGGGCGATTCGGATCGATATTCATTACTTCGAAATAAAGCGCAATCATGATGTCGATACTCGACAGGGCACCCCCGGGATGCCCCGCACCACACTTTACTAGCGTTTCGACAAGCCATTTTCGCGCCTCTTTCGCCTTGCGTTCGAGTTCATTGTAAGTCATGGGCAATCCTTACTGAAAAGCGGTGAAGGGTGAAATAGCTATCTGAGGTAACAGGGCTTCGCCGGAAGTGATAAGTTCTTCGACACGCTGCCATTCTTCCGGCCGGTTGATGTCGAAGCCTTCATACCCTTGTGTAAAAAAAGGCAAAACGACTTCGCCTGCGATCGTGCGTCCGGAGAAAATCACCCGTGTATAGGCTACTTCAAGACTCGCATTCTGCACATAAACCTCCGGAAGAAACTGCGTCTGATTGCTGTGCCACGGCTGGCCGTTGAGCGTGAACGGCAAGAGGGGAAAGAGTCTGTTGTTGCGCACGACCCACATCTTTCCGGGGTGCTGTTTGCATTTCTCTACTGCACGCAGCGAATCGATCTCACCCGCGGCCAGAAACTCGTTCCACGCCCGCCGGATCGTTTCGGGAAGCCTGAATGGGCTTGTGGGGCGCAGTATGCTAAAGCACTCGTAATCCTTTCCTCCGGTGCGAAGTTCTGATAAGGTATATTCTACCCACTCGATATCGGGCGAGGCATCACCGGAAAACTCTTCCGGTCGCAGAAACGGAACCGATGCACCGTAATGCCGGGCAATATCGGCATACATCTCGGAATCGGTGGATACCATGACCTCGGAGAACACTCCGCTTTCGATTGCCGCACGGATAGTATAGGCAAGCAAAGGATGCCCACCCAAAGGCCGAACGTTCTTGTTCGGCACCCGTTTCGAACCTTGTCGTGCAGGGATGAGGGCAATTGCTGCAGGTTGGTTCATAAACTGCTGATACCGCCGATTAAAGATGTGACGGATCCATCATCAGGTAAATATCTTTGAACTCCGAATAGACATCCAGCGCCTCGGTTCCCGGCTCACGTGTCCCGTTTCCGGACTGCTTAAGGCCGCCAAAGGGCATGTGGGGTTCGCTGCCGTAGGTTCCGCCGTTGACAACAGCCACCCCCGTACGGATCTTGTCGCAGAATTTCACCGCCCGGTCGAAGTTCTTCGTGTGTATGCAGGCCGTAAGACCGTATTCGGAATCGTTAGCCATGTCAAGTGAGTCCTGGAATCCTTTGACGCAGTACAGTATCGTGATGGGCCCGAACAGTTCCTTCTGTGATATCGCCGCTGCCGGACTCACATTCTCAAGGATGGTCGGTGCCATGTAAAATCCGTTGGCATGCTCCGGATCGGTAAGGCGTGAGCCGCCGCAGAGCACCCTAGCCCCCTCCTTTTTAGAGGCATCGACCGCGGCGATCATATTCGTCAATTGACGCTCGTTGATTACCGGCCCGAAATCGTCATTGTCGGTGGGTCCTACCTTCTGGGCTGCGGCCTTTTCGAGCAGCATCTTCTTGAACTGATCGTAGATGGAATCGAAGACAATGACCCTGCTGCAGGCGGCGCAGCGCTGCCCGGCATTGCTGAACGCCGAGAGGGCTACCCATTTTACTGCGTTGTTCAGGTCGGCATCGTCGCACACGACAAGCGCATTTTTACCGCCGAGCTCAAGCGACACCCGCGCGAAACGCTCTCCGGCAATCCGTTGAATCTCTTTCCCGACCGCGGTCGAACCGGTGAAACTGACCACATCAACATCAGGATGCGCGACAAGCGCCGCTCCGGCCTCTCTTCCAAACCCCTGAACAAAATTCAAAACACCCTTGGGGAATCCAACCTCTGTAGCGATTTTTCCAATGACCCATGAGGTTGCTGGCGTGTCTTCAGAAGCCTTCATCACCACCGAATTCCCGCAGATAAGCGCGGGAAACATTTTCCATGCAACATTGGCGATCGGGGTATTGGCCGGTACGATAAGGCCCGCTACCCCAAGCGGCTGTCGGACCGTTATGGCGTATTTGTTCTGTGCACCGCTCGTGGTGGTGCGACCGTAAAGTCTTTGGCCTTCACTCGCATAAAAGAGCCCGAGCTGAATAGCGCCCCCTGTCTCGCCAAATGCGTCTTTGAATGATTTCCCCGTCTCGGCAGCAACGATCTCGGCGATCTCTTTCTGCCGGGCTTTCATCCCGAGCACTATTTCAAGCAGCAGCATGCCACGCTGCACCGGAGGGGTGTCGGCCCATGCGGACTGAGCTTTACGGGCGACTTGAACTGCGGCAGCTATGTCCGCTTCGGTCGACCGGGCGACCGATGACTGCTTCTGCCCGGTCGCAGGGTCAATTTTATCAAACCGGGCGTTGTTGTGCGCTTCACATTCTTTGCCGTCGATCCAGTTGGGGATGAACTGAGGTAGCATGTTAAAACCTTTCCTTTATAAGAATTAACCGGGATATTAGAGTTATCGTAATTTAATCAGCTTAGCCTGCTCCGTGTAAACCAATCTGGAACAGGTTCTTTTCATTTCTTTATGTTGAATTTAAACAGCCAATAAATTTATAAAAAATAATAAAAGCCGGAAATGATGAATAGCTTATCGATGCCGCGTGGTGTTTTGAAGATCGGCATCGTGTTTGGGCCAGAGAATGTCGGCGGGTTTGAAGTCTTTATTTACAAGGATTATTTTAATTGTCAAACTTTATCTTCAGTTGCCTCTACCACGCCGTCCACCCGCCATCGACCACCATGTTCGACCCTGTCATGTACTTTGATGCGTCGGATGCAAGAAAGATGACCGCCCCGTTATACTCGTCGGCCTGCGCCATTCTGCCGATCGGTATGCGTTTGCAGTATTCAGCGAGAAACGATTCGTCCTGACGGTTGAACACCCCTGCAAGCGTCAGCGTGTTGACCCGCACGCCTTTTTTCGCCCAGTAGGTGGCGAGGTAGCGGGTAAGATTAAACAGCGCCGATTTTGAGGCTGAATAGGCAACCGGTTTATAGAATATTTCTCCGCGGTCGCGGCGATACTGGTAAATGTCCTGATCGGGAGAAACGAGGCCGTAAATCGAGGAGATGTTGACTATCGAGCCACGTCCCTCCTGCGCCATGGCTCCCCCGAACACCTGGCAGGCAAGCATCACTCCCTTGGCATTAACTTCCATCACCTTGTCCCAGGAGCTTTCGGGGTAGCTTTCGAAGGGACCGTTTTCCCCGGCGGGAGATCCGGGAGGAGAATCGAGGGCTGCGTTGTTGATGAGGATATGGGGAGGCACCGAATGAAGCCGCTGGATTTCCTGTAAGGCATTGACGAGTTCGTTTCTGCTCGTGATGCTTGCTCGGACGTATTGGACACTCTTTCTTCCGAGCTGATCGATCGTGTCGCGTACCCGCAAGTCGTCTTCCTTCGGCAGGTCAACAATCACCACCTCGGCACCGGCTCCAAGAAGCGCCTTGCAGAATTCTTTTCCCAGTTGACCGACACCTCCGGTGACTACCGCGACCCTTCCCGTTACATCAAACAAATCATGCATGGTGCACCTTTGCCTTGTAAACGTATTCGCAGAATTCCCTTACCGCTCCATAGCCGCCTAATTTCGTGGTTGTCCATTTCGCAACCGCCCGCACCTCGGGGTATGCGTCGGCAACGGCGACTGGAAACCCGACCAGGCGAAGCAATTCTATATCATTGATGTCGTTGCCGACGAACGCGACCTCCTGCGGGGTGACTGATCGGGATGCACATAATTCCCTGAACACCGACACTTTATCGGAACATCCCTGGATACATGCGATATGCAGCTTTTTACACCGTGTGGAAACAACGGGATTGGTTTCCATGGAAAGCACCACCGCATCGACGCCGATCTCCCGCAGCATTCGCAGACCAAAACCGTCTGCACGCGTGCAACGGACGAATTCCTTTCCATCCTCATCGGTATATACAGCATTATCGGTGAAAACACCGTCGAAGTCAAAAATAACAAGTTTGATTTTCGCGCAAACATCCATGCTTTCGCGTACCTTGCTCATTGCAGCTTTACCCATGAAATAGTCTCTTCCTCTTTCAACGCGCACGCAGTTCGTTTTCCCACAACCTTATCGGCTTCATGCGGATACAGGCCGTCGCCTGGTGATTTAAATGTGATATCATCGGTAGTTATAACGTGGTCCTTCGGAAGATCACGGGCGGCAACGATTTTTTTCGACATTTTAACAATAGGCTGCATCTCTTCAGGATAGATTTTCTTCTGTCCGTCACCAAGGGCGATTTTAACCCTTCGCAAATCCCTTACCATCTTTTTCATCCCGATAGGCTCAAGAGAAAATGCATGGTCGGTCCCCTTCCATGTGTGATTCAGAGTAAAATGTTTTTCAATTATACGGGCTCCCAGAATATAGGCGACAGGCGCCATGGCAATACCGTTGTCATGGTCGGAAAGGCCTATTACAAGCTCCGGGAACATTTTTCTGTACGTTGTGATAACATTTAAATCCAACTTGGAAAATTCAACCGGATAACTGGCTGTACACTGCAGAAATGACAGGTTCGGATTAATCGGCATTATCGCATGGTATGCCCGTTTAACGTCTTCAATGCTTGCCCCGCCGGTACTTGCAATCATCGGTTTGCCGATCGTGGCAATATGGCGTAACAGTTGAATGGAACGAAGGTCTCCCGAGGCGATCTTATAGGCGGGAATGTCGAGTTCGGCAAGCATATCGGCACTTGGTTCGTCAAACGCGGTGGCAAAAAAGACAAGGCCAAGCTCAGCCGCATACTGCAGAAGCTCCCGATACTGTTCCTTATTGAACTCGAGGGCCTCGCGGTGTTCTCCGTAGGTGGCGCCGAAACTGTTTTCATTGTCATAAGGCTTATTGAATAATTGCTTTGTGTAAAGGAATTTATTATCCCGCTTTTGGAGTTTGACTGCATCCACACCGCATTCCTTGGCGGCCATGAACAACTCCTTACACTGGCCGATATCTCCCTGATGATTATGACCGATTTCAGCGATGATGAAACAATCGCTGTCATCGCTGATGGTTTTTCCCCCGATAATAATCTCTCTCTTTGTCATCCTACCTTCCTCTATCCCGATAGGGGATTGTATGGAAATGCGTAAAACTGTTTTCAGAAAACATCACTTTTCCAGTTTTCCATGATAAAATCATAATAATTCTTCGGTAGTACCGCCATATCCGGATACAAAAAGCTTTCCGTAAAAAGGCTGTGACACCGGGCGCCTTCAGCGGTGCGTCAATCGATATCAAGGAAATATTTTTGCAGGTCAATTATCCAAGTTTTCGGGTTGCGGAGCGCTTTGATGAATCGCTCGGTACTGCGTCCGTCTCCGAACTGTTTGCACTTCCGGCAAACGACGGATGTAATTTCTGATATTGCTTTGAGAATTTCTGCCTTTGATTCCCCGCAGTTTTTTATGCTTTCATGTGAAAAGCGCCCCTTCTGCCTAATTCCGATATTGATGGTTGGTACTGAATAAAACGGCGCCTCCCGTATTCCTGCACTGGAATTGCCTATTATAAATTCACATTTTTTCAATAAAACAAGAAACGCTTCAAAACGGATGGAGGGAAAAATACGGAAGCGCGAAGCATCTGATAATTTTTTATAACCGTCGAGGATAATTTCCGAACCCAAGTCGTTATTGGGGTTAATCACGACATAGTTCCTCTTTGACGCAATGACCGCTTCGACAAGTTCCTGAGTATAATGGCATAAATCGCTGACACTGGTAGTAACCGGATGATACAGGAGAATGGCGTACTTCAGAAAAGGGATCTCGTAGTAGTCTTTGACGCTGCGGAGCGAGGGCAACGATTTTGAACGCATTAAGTCAATATCGGGGGACCCGATAACATAAATATGTTTTTTACTTTCACCCATCTGAATGAGCCTTTTCTTTGCCGTCTCGTTTGACACGAAATGAATATGCGACAGCTTTGATACCGAATGCCTGATTGATTCATCGATCGTGCCTGAGACTTCGCCCCCTTCGATATGCGCAACAAGGATATTATTCAACGCCCCTACGATGGCGCCGGCAAGGGCTTCAACCCGGTCGCCATGAACAACGATCATGTCAGGCCTTTCCAAAAGAATATAGTTGCTCAATCCGCTGATTGTGTTCGAAAGGATCATATCCATACTGTCGTTTGTTTTTTGGTTGATAAAAGTGAAAATGTTCTTGAATCCGCACTTCCGCACCTCATCCCAGGTGCTTCCATATTGCGGCATCATATGCATCCCGGTTACGAATACGTAGGCCGTGAGCGCCTTTTCCGCCTCGACTGCGGCAATCAATGATTTGACCTTGCCGAAATCAGCCCTTGTTCCGGTCAGGAACAGGACTTTTCGCGGTATTGCAATTTCACTCATCTTATAGAAACTCCTTATCAGCTGATTATCTCACCAGAACCCCTAATATATGGTTAAAGACTTTCCCTCTAATTTGTAATGAAAAACGAGATTATGTTCTTTATTCTTCAATCTGAGAACGTCTCAATTGGGTATTGATCGATATGAACCCCTTTGCGCGTTTTCCCAGAATCTTTTCAAATTCCTCGGCTTTCAGTTCGCCGGTTCCCGGCCGTTTCACCCAGATGTTTTCCATTGTAAAAATGTCACCTGGATTGATGTCCTTGATCGATACCACGCAGGCGTAAGCGAAATCGATGGTCAGTTGTTCCTCCTTTAAGACGGCCTTTTCTCCTCCCAACGTCTGATGAATGATCGCCGATCCGTCAATTAATTCTTTCAAATCGGAGGGATCCATCGATATCTCGATATCGGGCCCTGGCCACGTCTTATCCGATGTAAAATGACGCTCCAGAATATTCGCGCCCATCGCCACCGCGCCGAGACAGGGATAGTTGCTTAAGGAGTGATCGGAAAGGCCTATCACCGCGTCGGGAAACTCCGATTTCAATTCCTGCAGGGCATTGAGCCTTATTTTCGTATAGGGAGTGGGATAAATGCTGGTGCAGTGCATCAATCCATAGGGAATGGAATGCTTCCTTAGGATGGCAACGCTTTTTCTGATGGTTCCCATCGAATTCATGCCCGTACTGAGAATGATCGGTTTGCCATAGGTGGCTATATGCTTGATCAGGGGGAAATTATTACATTCCCCTGAACCTATTTTGTACGCAGTAACCCCCATCTGTTCCAGCCGGATGGCTGCTGCTCGTGAAAATGGGGTACTTAAGAATATCATTTTTTTCGATTCAACATACGCCTTCAGATCCCGCTCCTGCTCTTCCGTCAAAGCACACCGTTTCATTATAGCCCAGATACTTTCCTTGGCATTACCGGGAATAACATCATTCGGAATCATTTCGTCTTCGATGATATGACTTTGAAATTTAACGCATTCACAACCCGCTCCGAAGGCATCATCGACCATTCTGACCGCCTTATCGAAGCTTCCCTCGTGATTTATTCCTATTTCAGCGATGACAAGGGGCGAAAAATCCGATCCGATTTTTCTTCCGCAAATAGTGATCGTGGGACTTTTATTCATTAAAGACTCCATCGGCTTGACTTTTATCGCGGGAAACCCTTCATTGAACTCTGGCGAAGCTTACGAACACGGAATAAGGATGGAGGCGTGGTTTAACTTCAATAACACCGCTTCGGTGCTGGTGAAAACGTGGGACCAGCCTCACTCCTTCATACCTATACCCACCTCGAATTTCTCGTGCCAGACCCCGTCCCGATCCTGGCGAAAGAATTGAGGATTATACCACTTGTCTACAATCGACCAAAAGTTGTGGGGACGCATTCCGGTGAACGCCAGAAACGCATCAACGATGCCCTGGTCCAGGTGTTTGTCGCATTGCTTTACCATTGGTATCATTTCATCCCTCGTTTTCATGCCGGCCCTTATCCATCTGCAGGCCATCTCCGTTGCGGATGCATGGGCGAATTTCGGGTATTTCAGCCAGTTATTGATCAGATAGCCGATGGAATCGACCTGATTATATTGTTCGATTGTACCTTCACGGACATACTCGTGGATGAGTTGTCTGAATCCCCATCTTTTTGCCACTTCATAATTATGATAAGAATCCCATGGGACAAAATAACTCATATATACCGGTTCGAGTCCTGCCTTCCGACACTCTTCGAGCGTCGGCTGTCGGGTGGATTCAAGGTCCTTTTCAGTCAGATCTCCATCCATGAGCCATTTGTCCCACAGCGGTTTGACCACATCATTTTTAAACTGCAACAGTGCCGATGGAGTCTCCTCATCATATTTGCCTCCATAGGTGTAATTGACATCCTCTCCGTAAAAAAGAAGCTTCAAGCCCAACTTCATTGTCATCCTGTAGGGATAGGCGTAAATCAAGGCATCTGCATACCACGTGGGGCCTCCGATTTCAACCAAGGCCTTCTTGGCGAGGATTCTTGTGACATGGTGATTAGGGATCATCGAAATGATGTCGCAATTGAACGTATCGGAAAGGTTCGCAAGGTTTTTTCTTCCAGTTTCGGTCCAATCAATGTTCCCCACCGCAAGAAGCACGGGATTCATTTTCATTACTTCTTTAACATAGTAGACCTGGAAGTGAGAATCCTTTCCACCAGATACCGCTATGGCGCAATCATAGCCGTTTCCATATTTTCCCCGGTACTTCTCACAGAGTTTCTCCAATTCCTGTCTTCTCTTTTCCCAATTAGTGGTATGTTGTTTTTCATAGTGAATGCATGCGACGCAGACCCCATCCACGAAGCGAATCCCTGGGCGGGTATCGGGCATCAGACATTTTTTACAATATTTCATTAAGGGCCTCCATATTTTGAAATTTAAGGAATGAATCCTTGTTCTATTACAATTTTCATGCCACTGTTTCGGAACATTTTTCCATCGCTGATGAGGGAAACGATATTGAGCCATCGGTATCGAGCAATTCATCGGCATGAATTAACTCAAAAGCGAAAAGAACCGAGTTGAAGCCTTTTCGCACTCTCTTCATCGGCAATTCAGGAATCCCTGTGTGACCTATTTCAAGGGAAAGTGTTGCCGTGAGGCCTTGGATTTGCCCCTACGGATGGAGAGAAAGATGTCGTTTTCAACTATATATGATACAAATTAGTGCCTCATTACAATTTTGTAATCCTGGTGGATAAATACATCTTAAAACCACCACTCACGTCCGGCAGCACGATGGAAGGTCTCCTGCTTCACAGGATTCAAACAGATTTCCGTTGATTGCCGGATCGTTTCGTTTCCAATCGTCCGAACGATCACCATGCAGTCCAACCGCCGTCAACTACGAGATTGGATCCGGTCATATATCGTGATGCGTCACTCACAAGGAATAAAATCGCACCGTTGTAATCAGACCAAACAGCCATTCTTCCCAATGGAACCTTGTCGGTATATGCCGTGTGAAACGACGCTTCCTGCCCGTCAAATACTCCCCCGGGAGTTAAAACGTTCACTCTGATTCCCTTTGATCCCACATAGGTCGCCAGATAACGGGCAAGTCCGATGAGTCCTGCCTTGGAAGCTGAATAGCTGGCAGGGGCATTGAGTTTGAAATTGCCACCGTAAATGTTTTTCCCGGGAGAACAATCCCTGTAAATTCTTTGATCCGGACCCGATACTCCATACGTCGAAGAGGTAATGACGATGCTTCCACCCAATTTCTGCCGCTTCATGATTTTAACGGCCTCTCTGCAGCAGAGAAAGGTTCCCGACAGATTAACCTCCATAACCTTATCCCATGTAACTTTTGAATACTCCTCAAAAGGAGAATAGTAACCTTCAGGTTTCGCCATCACGTTGTTGATTAAAAAATCAAGACGACCGTAATCGCTAACGATGTTCGAAAAAGTTTTTTCAACCGATTCCTGCCGCGAAACGTCGCAACATATCCCGACCACCTTTCCCCCGGATTTCGGCTGCAAAGATGCGGCGACTGTGGAGCATTTCTCTTCGGAAAGATCCGCGAGAACGACCGTCGCTCCAGCCTGAGACAGCACACTGGCAAATTGTTGCCCCATTTTTCCGGTTCCGCCAGCGATGATTCCTATTCGGTCTTTCAGACTGAAGATTTTCAAAGGATCATCTAGATCAGGGATATTATGATACTCATTCGGGGTGATGGTCATGATCGCTCCTTCAATTTCAACATTGTCTCCAAGAAAATAAAATCCATTTCTGTATCCAGGTCTATTGCACGTTCCGGAGGTACAATGTAAATCTTTGTCCTCTTTGCAATTCGCGCTTTTTCTTCCATGATGGATTTTCGTGAAAAAATCCAGACGACGGTGTTCAAATCATACACCTTTGGGGCATCCTGTCGTCTGCCAATCGGTGAACCGGGATCGATCACCAGATGCACGAATCCGTCAGAATCGACCGACACCATATTGAAGAAAGGATTCCGGTGGGCTTCGTTTCCCGAAACGATCGTATCCGCTCCGCCTTGTTTAAAGAGTGCGATTGCGCCCTCCACATCCTCCCTTTTCCGCAAGGGTGCGGTTGGATCGAGCAACACAATGGCTTCGACGCAGCAGTCGCAAATTTTTTCCATTGTGGAGAGTGCATGTTCCAAAACCGACAGCATGGGAGTCGTATCGAGGGCAAGATGGGATGGCCTCATGAAGGGGACTTCGGCACCCGCTTTTTTGGCTATAGCCGCGAACTCCTCATTATCCGTTGAAATAATAATTCTATTGATCGAAGGGCAGCTCTTCCCACACTCAATCGCATGAACTATGAGCGGCTTTCCATTGACAAGGCGTATGTTCTTGCCCGGTACGCCTTTCGATCCGCCCCGCGCGGGAACCAATCCCAATATAATCTTTTTCTTCTCCGTCATAAGCGTATATGCTTCATTTCATTTGATGATCTCTTTGCTGCAACCACAACAGTAGTGACGGCGATACCCTGAGATAAAGGAACCACCGCTTCATTTTTTCCCTTAACAACATCGAACCAATGTTTCATTTGATTGGTAAAGAGAACATCCCGATTATATTCAGGCGGAACCCGGTATTCTAATATTGAATTATCATATCGCAGGCAATAGGCGGTTCCTTTCCCATAATCCCAGATTATAGTGCCCTCGGTGCCCGAGACCCGGGTATACCATTCATAATTGCGCTCCAAATAATTTAAATGAATATGTGAGAAGCCTTTGTTCCCGTAATGTTCAATCAGGATATTAGCAATATCTTCCGATTCAATTTCAAGTTCAGATATTTTATCGCACATGCCTGAAACTGAGATGGCTTGACCCATAATAGATAATGCAATATCTATCTGGTGGCAGAGATCGTTGACTACTCCCCCGCCCATTTCTAAATTGGCCGAATAACTTTTACGATAATCTGTTCCCGGACGCCAGTCGGGCAGAAATTGCCCGACAAACCCGTGGCAATTGAATGGTCGCCCGATGCGTCCTTCGGAAAGCCATCGGATAACCTTCTGGTATCCTGGATGATGCCGCATTTGAAATCCCACCAGTACGGGAAGCCGTTTCCGTGTCACAATGCGTTGAAGTTCCTCCAATCCTTTTAACGAATGTGAAAGCGGTTTTTCGATAAAGAAAGGAATTCCCTCCTCTGCAAGCCGCTGTGCGGTTTCAAGATGAAGCGCCGTGGGTGATGCGATTATTGCGAAATCAGGAGAATGTGCAAGGGCAGATGGAAAATCCTCCTCCTCGATTATCCCATACTTCTTAACGCATTCATCGTTGCCGCGGGAAGACTGCCTCCGTAAAGCGATCACGGTGTCGTTTGAAATGGTACGCAGACATCTGATATGGCGTTGACCGATTGAGCCAAGGCCTATGATAAGGGCTTTCATTTAATAGCTTCCCTTTTAATGCAGAATATGGTAAAGGAAGATACGATCAGCCGTCTTTGTCCGACGGTTCTGTTTGATGGATGCTTCGGTTCTTACCTTACAATAAATTGAACCCCTTCCTCATAAAGAATCGTAAGTAACCGCGTTTCTTCGTGTTGAAGGTAATGGATTTATCGGTAGAATCCCGAAAAATCAAGGGAAAAATTCAGAGGGCGCTAATTTCCATACATCATTGACCAGATACCCAGCGATCATCCACAGGGAATTCTTATACACAATGACACTTGCCGCATGCCGTTTCGACCATGGTGTTCCAGGCAGCTCATTCCAAGAGATCCCATCGGTGGAATACCAGACATCATTCAGCAATCCCAAATCCATTCCATGATAATTATGCCCCGCTAATACCCACATCTTATTATTGAAAACGGCAATACTGTGATGCTGTCGCGGGTCCCAGGAACATCCTTTTGTCACACAATTCCACGTAATGCCGTCCGCAGAATTCCAGACGTCATTGTAATATATCTGGGGATAATAGTCAGGAGGAGGTCCATAGAGTCCGCCCCCAATAATCCACATTTTCCCCTCATAGACGACCGAGCCATGGATTAAAGCCCGAGGCTGCCACGCCGCCTTTGGAGTGACCTGAGTCCAGTTGATGCCATCCGTGGAACTCCAGACATCGTTATATCCTGCATAGAACATTGGATCGGTGGTGTCTTCAGTACAAACCATTCCGCCCATCAACCACATTTTATTGTCGAATGTCAATACATACGGCTTGTACCTTCTGCCCCACGGCGGATTTACTGTTTTACATTTCCAGTTCTTCCCATCCGTTGAAGACCACACATCGGCATGCCCATCACCGCTGAGAACCCATATTTTACCATCGTATTCTATACATCCGAAGCAATGCCGTCCTATCCACGGTGCATCTCCTACGAAAGTCCAGTTCTTACCGTCAATGGAATACCACACTTCACTGTCCGAATCATCATTCCATCCCCCGAAAATCCATAATTTTCCTTGAAATTCAAGCACGCCGGCTCCGTCACGCGGAGTGAATGATGCCGCCTGCGTCATTAAACTCCATTCCAAGGGAAGCTCACGGTAACAGGCTGTAATTCTTTTCGGATTATCAACAAGGCAATGTAATATCGGTTTGTCGCCTTGAGTGCCTGATTCGTTGATCTCCCAGTGATCGAACATATAATTCGGTACATCGGGCGCAGTAAGTTCAACCCGAATCCCTGCATTCACCCAACCGCCACCCGTTATAGTGGCAATACCACTGGGTTGGGTCTGCGTCTCGACCTTATACTGTATTCCCGTGACCGCAGTGAAATGCGTATCACACTGAACAACGACGGTTCTGGGATTGGCGGTATTACCGTCGCTCCAGCCACTGAAAGCGTATTTGGTGTCGATGCCGGTGACGAACGGGCTCATGTCCACTTCGGATCGATCTTGCATTTGAATCGTCATTGTTGCCGTGTCAATAAGGGTGATGGTGGCAGGGGAAGTATAGACTTTTCCATTCACATACAACCTGATGCCATCGTCCGGGTAGGTCAGCAGCGAGAGGGCGTACACGGGTCTATACCGTGCGATTACCTTCATCGGTTTATTAATTGTAAGGCTTATTTCGCTCTCTGATGAAAAGAATGCACCTCCTATTTCCCATTGATCAAACGTATAGTGGGGAATCGACGGCGCAGTAAAGGTAGCCACTGTTCCTTCCTCATGCCAGAGTGTTGTTGCCGGTTTTGGCAGCCCTGGGCAGGATACCTCGGTTTCTATCTTGTAGTTTACACCCATCAGAGCAGTCAGGGTCATATCGCTGTCAACGGTTATATTCCGCGGATTGGCGGTCACCATGTCGTTCCAGCGAACAAAGGTGTAGCGTATATCGATACCGGATACCTGTGAATCATTATCGGATTCATGACAACTTATGGCAGAAATCGTAACAATCGATCCAGCGGGAAAGGCCCAGGTCCCAGGCGAAACAAAGGTAGTTGTGTCGATAGATATTTTTATGCCTGATGCGGGGGATGTCCCTATCGATAGATTGTAGATCGGACGGTAAACCGCTGTTATTTTCAGGGGATTGTCAACGGTTACCTTTAAACTGTCCATCGTCCCGCTTGTCATACCGTTCACTTCCCAGCAATGAAATACATTATTGGGAACCTGCGGAGCGATGACCAATGTCGTTTCACCTTCGTTGTACCAGCCGCTTCCAGGGATCACTGCAACGTCCATGGGCCTACAATCGGTTACCATCTTAAACCGTCGCGAATATAAAGCGCAGAACAACGTGTCCCCTGCCATCGTCACAATGCGACTCAGGGAGGTATCACCATCATTCCACTTATTAAAAACGAAAAATTCTTCACTGCCAGCGATGGACGGGTTACTTTCTCTTTCCTGTGAGCGGGGGACACTTATATGCACGTGTCGATCAACAAACCGCTCTATGTCTTTTGGTGTTGAATATCCGATACTGTCAACAAACACCATGAGTCCTTCGGAAGGCTCCGTCCTTAACAGAAGATGGGCAGACGGTAGGTAGTATGCGGTAACCTTTTTCGGCTCATGTATCACCAGTGAAAGCGTGTGATTGATTCCACCCAGAGCACCGTTTATTTCCCATCTGTCAAATAGATAGTCGGAAACCTCAGGTGCGGTAAAGATCGCAACCGTACCGTTATCCTGCCAGCCGGCACCCTGAATAGAAGCGATGTCTTGAGGGACTGTTGCCGTCTCTACTTTGTAAGCGATTTGCATGCGAGGTAAAACGGCAATATCCTTATCAATAACAATTGTGCGTGGGTTTGCGGTTTCGAAATCGCTCCATAAACCAAAGGTGGATCTAACATCATCTCCTTCGATAAAAGAGCTTGAATCTTTCTCCTGCGGGCTGATCATGGAGAGAGTTACTATTGATCCGGAGCGAAAGGTGGAGGAAAAGGGAAGATGGTAAAGAAGGGTATCGATTTGAATCTTCAATCCGGAGTCATACGATGTTGGAACCGATAAGATAAACAGTCGCTGGTAGAGTGCCGAAATAACCGAAGGCCCCTTGATCGGAAGGCTTAATGTCTCATTGTTGCCTGCAAATTCGCCATCGACCTTCCAGCAGTCGAAATCGAACCCGTTCACTTCCGATGAGATTACTGTCGCAGTATCTCCGGTGTTATACCATCCGCCACCTGCAATCTGTGTATTGCAGTTCGCCGGTTCAATCATTAACTGAACCATGGATTGTTCTATGACATTTATCTGAATAGTTGTATCCTCAGTGAGAGTGATAACACGTGTTTTTTGAGAAGTTCCATCACTCCAGTTTTGAAAAATATAGCGTTCCCGCACCCCCATATCAGAAACGGTGCTCTGTTGATCAATAGTATCCTTTATGGAAATCGTTATCGTCTCACCTTGATTTGCTTGAAATTGGATAGGCACTTCATGCATGATCCCATTAATGCCCACCTGAAACGGCTCTTCACTCTGAATGGTAAGTATTTTATACGTCGGTGTTGAAGGATTGGAACATATAAGCGACACCGCAACCAAGGTGAAATAAATCTTCTGGATCAATCCTTTTTTTTGAAACACAGACACCATTCGGGCGACTCCAAGATACTAAATTATTTGCTCCCCCTTCTTTATATTTTATTCTCGATCAATTAAAAAATCAAATGAATTCAAGAAGGGCGATCCATGGATGGATTTCTTGCATTGCCTCGATGGCAAACCGGGTGAATAATTTCACCGTACCTTTCAACCCATATTCCACACTATTTGTTCAAAAAATCGCCTAAAATGTAAGGATTTGATGGCACACCAGGATATCGACTTCTTATAGGCGAAACAGTACCGGCGAGCAGTTTTTACGACACCCATCTTGCTCATGCGCTGGACGCCATCTTTGATGGTTGCTCCTTCAAAAAACGTATCCGCTTTAGGTATAAGTGTGACATAACTATTTCTCCTTAACATACCAACCATCAGCTGCGACAATCACTATAATTATTGTTTCTGGGCATTATTTTTATAATGATCATAAGGAATTTTACCTGTTCTCATCTCCTCGGGAAGCGACACGTCTTCATCAATATCGATACACCTAACACTATCTTCATGCTGCTTATATCGTAATCCGCTCTCCGGACAAACCATTACCCCTTCATTATCCGGATTTATAAGCATATGCCCATGCCTGCTTACCCACCCTTTCTGACGAGCCGGAACACCCACCATAAGTGCATAATCGGGGACATTTTTCACAACGACCGCACCCGCTGCTATGAAAGCGTAACGCCCTATCGTTACCCCGCACACGATCGTGGCGTTTGCACCGATGGTCGCCCCCCGCCTAATCACCGTTTTTTCATATAATGAATGACGATCTATCTGCGCCCGGGGATTGGTAATGTTTGTTAAAACGCATGACGGCCCGAGAAACACATCGTCTTCAACAATTGTCCCAGTGTAAACCGAGACGTTGTTCTGAATCTTAACATTGTTCCCGATCACTACATAATTACCGATACTGACGTTCTGCCCCAATATGCAGTTCTTTCCGATCTTCGCATTTTTCAGTAAATGTGAGAAATGCCATATCCTGGTCCCTTCCCCGATTTCGCACGGTTCATCAATATATGCCGAGTCATGTTTAAAATATGCGGTCATGATGCTTCCCTTTGTAGTAAGGGATGTGAATTACTCCGGATGCCTTTCGGAGCTGCAACTCTGATATCATGCGCCAGTGTTATCGAAGGACGAACATCCTCGATACCAAAGCCCCGCCCCGCAAGTATTTCCTCATAAACTTGCGTATGAAGATTTGTAAATCCTTCCGAAAATTCGATTTCTTTTCCGTCGATAGCTAACGACCGAAAGGTGGTCTTCTTCTGTTCTAACGCTGTTAAGGGGAGATCTTGCCGATCGATCGAAAGTAACCATTGAACCGTCGCCCCTAAAAGTTCCAGATATCCACCGGTCTTTCTTGGTTCGTTGACGTGCACTTCTGAATATTGAACCGGGCCAAACAGCCAGATTAAAAGATCAAAAAAATGAATGCCAATATTTGTCGCAAGGCCGCCGGAGCGGTCAAGTTGTCCTTTCCATGAAACGAGATACCAATCTCCACGCGAGGTGATATAGGTAAGAATGACATTTCTCTTTTTTTCCCGTTTTTCTTTCCATACCTGTTGCCGCAACTTGATAAGTACAGGATGAACGCGGAGTTGCAGAATAGTGTTAATCCGCTTCCCGAATTCCTGTTCAAGCTCCGCAAGCGCGTCCAAGTTCCAAGGATTGAGCACAAGCGGTTTTTCGCAAATTGCATCGGCTCCAACCCGCATGGCAAACCTTATATGAGCGTCATGCAGATAGTTTGGTGAACATATGCTCACATAATTAATAGGTGCGCCTTTTCGCCGAAGTTTTTCCACATGGCGGTCGAATCGTTCGAACTCCTTGAAGAACTGAACGTCGGAAAAATACCTGTCAAGAATGCCGACCGAATCATTTGGATCACAGGCCGCCACCAGCGTGTTCTCCGAATCTTTTATCGCCTGTAAATGACGCGGGGCGATATAGCCGGCTGCACCTAGTAATGCGAATCGTTTTAACATGAATTTAGTTACTTTAAGTAATATTAATATTCTCTAGAATCAATCTTTCAACAAGACGTCGATGATCATATCCTGTTCTCTTTCCTCCAAATAGGGATGCATCGGAATGCTGAATATTTTATCCACCACCTCCTCCGCCACCGGAAACTGTCCCTTTTCATATCCGAGAAATGCGAATGCATTCTGAAGGTGAAGCGGCTTTGGATAATAAATGGCCGTCGGTACTCCTTTATACTTCAGTCTGGTTATTACCTCTTTACGAGAATCGTTTAAAATCGAATATTGCGCCCAGGTGGATCTATAACCCTCGGGAACGGTAGGTACAACGAATTTTATTTTCAATTGCGCAGAATACTTCGCTGCGATAGACTGACGCCACTGCATTTCATTTTCAAAAATTTCCAACTTAGCAAGAAGCACTGCTGCCTGGAGGGTATCTAAACGTCCGTTGATACCGATCCGGACATTCTCATATTTGTCGGCACCCTGACCGTGCACCCGAAGTGATCTTATAATGTCGAACATGGCCCGGGAATTCATAAATATTGCTCCACCATCACCATAGCATCCCAATGGTTTTGCGGGGAAGAAACTTGTAGCCGCACATTCGCCGAAACTGCATGCTTTTTTACCTTTGTATATCGCTCCGAAGCTCTGAGCTGCATCTTCAAGGACAAATAAACCGAATTCTTTCGCAACAGCATCGATAGCGTCATAGTCAGCACAAAGTCCGAAGAGGTCCACCGGAATTACTGCTTTGGGGACGAGGTTTTTTGGAAACGATGCGGTAATACTGGATCCCTCTTTAACTTTAAGGACCTCATCGCGGAGTTTATAGGCATCAATATTATAGGTTTTACGGTCGATATCAACGAACACGGGCGTAGCACCAACAAGCGAAATGACCTCAGCGGTGGCAATAAAGGTGAATGTCGTCGTGAAAACCGCATCTCCCGGTCCAATATCCTTTGCCAGCAACGACAGAAGCAATGCATCAGTCCCACTTGCACAGGTTACACAATAGGAAGTGCCGGTGTATTCGGCGAGCTTTCTCTCTAGTATAGGGATTTCCGGTCCCAAGATAAAATGGGTTTGGTCGATAACCGCCGCCATTCTTTTTTGAACGGAATCCTTGATAAATTCATACTGTTTTTTCAAATCAATAAATTGCATCGCCAATATTACTTTTTTCCTCCCAGAAGAATCATTGGTTAATTTCAGTCAATCCCGTTTTTTCCCGGTAAAAACAATCTC
>JAFGMP010000308.1 GCA_016927495.1 Candidatus Latescibacterota bacterium
GGTAAAAAAATGATCGAACAGGGCACGGGCGGCAGTATCATCAATATTTCCTCGGTATCGTCGGGGCCTCCTCTTTCAAGGGTTTTCACCTACAGCGTATCGAAGGCGGGTGTGAACAACATCACCCAGTACCTCGCAAAGGAATGGGCAAAAGATAGAATCCGTGTTAATGCGATAGCCCCCGGTTTTTTCCCGGCGGAACAGAACAGAAAAATCCTCACGCAGGACAGGGTCGAAAGCATTTTCCGTCACACCCCTATGGATCGTTTCGGAGAACCGGAAGAACTGGTCGGTGCGGTTGTATGGCTGTCGTCTGAAAAAGCGGCATCCTTTGTTACCGGCGCCATAATTCGTGTGGATGGCGGCTATACCGCTATGACGATATAAAAATATCGATTGCATACT
Source organism: Candidatus Latescibacterota bacterium (assembly GCA_016927495.1). Taxonomy (GTDB): domain Bacteria; phylum Latescibacterota; class Latescibacteria; order Latescibacterales; family Latescibacteraceae; genus JAFGMP01. The sequence continues at coordinate 406 of JAFGMP010000308.1, forward strand.
GTAATAATTACGCGGGAGTTTTAAAATGCCTGTAAAAACATTCACTGTCGTTCTGCATAAAGAACAGGACATTTATGTGGCAGAATGTCCGGAAGTCGGTACGGTAAGCCAGGGTTTAACTATAGATGAAGCAGTCGAAAATCTAAGAGAGGCCACTGAGCTATATTTGGAAGAATTTCCGATGCAAACGACAACTAAACCGTTGATTACTACATTTGAGGCAACTGTAAATGCCTGAATTAATCAGAATCTCCGGTAACGATATGATCCAGAGATTGGAGAAACTTGGATTTTTGCGGATTAGACACCGTGGTAGTCATGTAATCTTACAAAAGAAAACTGCAAATGGGAAAATTGGCTGTGTAGTTCCTTTACACAAGGAATTGGCAACCGGAACAATACGAGACATTTTAAAACAAGCGCATATAAGCGTTGAAGAATTTACAAAGATATAAGAAATTTATAAGAAAATTTATTCTATAAATTAAAAGAAATCGTCTATTCAGGAGGTACCATGTCCGATCCTCAGGCTCCGTTAAAAAATCTCGAACCCAAGTTTGACTTTCTCGTTGCCATCGATTCGGATGGCTGCGTGTTCGACTCGATGGAAATCAAACAAAAGGAATGCTTCACACCTAATACGATCAAACACTGGAATCTTCAGCCGGTATCGAAATATGCCCGTGCAGCGGCAGAGTTTGTGAACCTCTATTCGAAATGGAGAGGCGCAAACCGGTTTCCTGCTTTGGTCAAAGTCTTCGACCTTCTTGCCGACTGGGAGGAAGTGAAAAAACGTAATGTCGAAATCCCCGTCGCACAACCACTGCGTGACTGGCTCGCACGGGAATCCAAGCCCGGCAATCCGGCATTAATTGCCGAAGTCGAAAAAACCGGCGACCCGGTTCTGAAACAGACGCTGAGATGGAGTAACGCCGTGAACGCCTCTGTCGAGGACATGGTGTACGGTATCCCGCCGTTTCCTCTGGTACGCGAAAGTCTCGATAAAATTTCCCAGTGGGCCGACATCATCGTATGCTCGGGAACTCCCGGCGAAGCGCTTGAACGGGAGTGGGAAGAAAACAAAATCGAGCAATACCCCCGTGTCATTGCCGGGCAGGAAATGGGTAAGAAAAAAGATCACCTCGAAATGGTTGCCGGGAAATATCCCAAAGGTAACGTCATCATGATCGGCGATGCGTTTGGAGACCTGAAAGCGGCAAAAGCGAATAATCTGCTCTTCTACCCCATCAATCCGGGGCATGAAGAGGATTCATGGGAACTGTTCTATAATGAAGCGGCGGATGCTTTCCATGACGGCGGTTACACCGACGAATATGAGGCGAAATTAATCACTGAATTCGAAAAACTGCTGCCCGAATTACCGCCCTGGAAACGATAATTTATTCCTGAGTATGTTTTCCACACAAATGATATTATAGGGGCACAGCATGCTGTGCCCCTGCTTCATTTTATTCTAAACCTCTTAGGAATAATTCTAAACCGGCATTTTGGGAATGTCATAGTTTACAGGTAACAGTTTCTCCAAAGTCACATTTTTCGAGGCATCGAGAATTTCTATACCGATAATCCTGTCTTCTTCACCGATATCCAATACAATATCTTCCGAGAGTCGCCTGTTTACGACATCCTGTTTTTTATCATCCAGCCGAATATACAGAATATCAGTTCTGTCATTGTATAAAATGATCATTTAGAAGTTTTTATCTTTTCCACACTTTTAAAGTAAATGCATTGATTTGAAATTTTATGTTGTTTCTTGTACCTAATTCAAAGAGGATAAATAAAAAATTTGTACCTTTAATGAAGCCTAATAAAATAAATGTAAAGTCTATTTTATTATTATAACATTTTTTTATTTTCAAGAAATTCTTTCCAGATTTTGTAGCAATTTTCAATAAAATCAAACATTTCATATTTCTTAATGTGATCTTGATAAGAAAAGGCAATATTATAAATTATAGGAGTCGTTGATACAGGAGTTTCAACAAAGAAATGATCATATTCTTTATAAATATTAAAATCTGCATCATATGTTGGATTAGACAATTTTTTGTGTTTGAATCCGTGACAAATATCTCTACATGCACCCATTTCTATATTATTTTTAAACAAATTCTGAACATCTTGACCCAGAGTTGGGAGAGAAGTTAATAACCAATCTTTAAGATGGAAACAATTTTGAAAAAAAGTAATAATTATATCTATGTCGAAAGAATCCAATTCTTCATTTTTGCTTTTAACTTTAATTAATTGAGTTCGTTTATACCATCGATTTAATCTATCCCATTGATCTATCCATTGATCTTTTGGGCTAAGTAATTCATCTGGATTTAATGTGCTACCACCATACCATTTAGGCATTTAATTTACCCTCTTTCATTTGATACTAACCAAGGTTTTGTAATTTTCTATACCAAAAACCTTTATACAGCCATTTGTAATAAAAAATCAGCCAACGCAAACCGAATATGTTCAAATTATTATACCAAAGACACTCCGTCAAGTAATATATTGCAATAATAAACGTTAAAACAGATTTGCCCTATATCCCTCTTTATATAGTACTATTGTCTGAACCATGATTCGCATGATTAAAGGATTATCATGATATGTTTTTTCAGCGAATATAGCTATGATGTGACACATCGTTTTTTTTAATCAAGTAATCAGGCAAATCAAGAAAATCAAAGTTCAGACAATTATAACGGGCAACCACAGGGGGATTGCCCCTACAAATATCATGTCACTTGTACCTTATGCCTTGTACCTTGTACCATTTTCAATTATTCATCCGTAGTCCCGAAAATGGGGATCGTCAACACCCAAATGCTGTTGATAACTATGAAATTTTACTTTTTACTTGTTTCCAGGATACGAAGCATAGTATTATCAATAAAATCAGGTATTTATCAAACCGGAATTCTTTTTTTCCAGAGAGTTTGTTGTTCATGATTGATGAACCGGCAAAAAGTATTCTTGTTAGTTTAAAAATGATTTTTATATGAACATGCCCTCACCCCTTTAATTCCCCTCTCCCTCCGGGAGAGGGGCAAGCTTCGAACGTTTGGGGTATGACTCTCCCTCGCCCGCGTGAAACGTGGGAGAGGGAGTCAGGAGGGTGAGGGAAAAAATAATTATACATAATTACAGTTCCACCAGAATGGCAATTGACTTTTTGCCGGATCATCATGATACTTTAAATATCAGGAAGGGAGTCTGGGTCATTATGGAAATTCCGACAGATGTTATACAATTCATTCGTGAAAAAGATACCTTCGCTCACAAATTAGGTATAAAAATCATCGAGGCGAAGGATGGTTGTTCCCATGTTTCGATGGAGCTTGATGAAACCCACGCAAACGCTTTGGGGAATGTCCACGGCGGTGTATTCTTTTCACTGGCCGATCTGGCGTTTGCCACTGCATGCAACTCCGAGGGTGTGCTGTCTGTGGCTATAGAAGCGAGCATTCAGTATATGGCGCCCTGCCGGTCAGAAGGAGTACTCGAAGCCAGAGGAAAAAAGATCAACGAAACGCGACGGCTCGGATTTTACCGTATCGAAGTCACACGGCCCGAAGGGGATTTAGTCGCTGTAATGCAGGCTGTAGCTTATAAAAAGGGTAACAAATAGTGTTCTGCCAATAGAAATAAAGACCCGTGGAGGAATACATATGACAAACGATTCAACCCATATATCACCGTTCAAACGTATCTGGCTTTTACTGCTGTCGGTCGGCCCGGGAATATTCTGCATCGGTTACACCATCGGCACCGGCAGTGTAACCTCGATGGCTAAAGCCGGATCACAATTCGGTATGCAGTTACTCTGGGTGCTGTTTCTGAGCTGTCTTTTTTCATGGGTTCTGATGGAGGCTTATGGCCGTCTTGCGGTCATTTCCGGTGAAACAACAATGCACGGCTTTAAAACCCACATCCCGTTTGGAAAGTATATCGCGATCATTACTACGGCGGCGGTCGTCGTTGCACAGTGGAACGCTTTTACGGGAATACTGGGATTATCCTCAACAGCGATTTATGAAGGTTTGCACATATTTATTCCCGGGCTGAATCTTCCCCAATACGGAACGGTACTATCCATTGCGATTTTTATCATTATCGTTATGTATGGATTTGTTTGGGTTGGCAGGTATTCTTTTTTCGAAAAGGTTTTGGTCTTTTTCGTAACGCTTATGGGATTGTCGTTTATTTTATCAATGTTTGTGGTTATGCCGCCATTGAAAGATATCGCAGCGGGATTTATTCCGACTATCCCGAAAGCAGCGGGCGGTAAACTCATGGTTGCCGCATTTGTGGGTACGACAATGGCCGCGCCGACCTTTGTGGTGCGACCTCTATTGATGAAAGGGAAAGGATGGACTGCCGTCAATGCCAAAGAACAGAGCAGAGATTCATTTATTTCGGCATTAATGATGTTCATCATCAGCGGTTCGATTATGGTGGCGGCAACCGGCGCCCTGTTTTACCGTGGATTGCCGATTAATAAAGTTTTGGATATGGTTTACACGCTCGAGCCGGTAGCGGGCAAATTTGCAGTGGGTTTATTCCTGGTCGGGACATTGAGCGCCGGATTGTCCTCGGTATTCCCTATTATGATGGTTGCTCCCCTGCTGATTGGCGATTACCGTGCGGGCGCTCTGGATACGCAGTCCGTGCTGTTTCGGTTCACTGCTGCGTTGGCATGCCTGTTTGCGCTCGTAGTCCCCATATTCGGAGTCAATCCAATTGCAGCGCAGATAGCGACACAGGTGGCAAATGTGTTTGTACTTCCCGTAGTTATTCTCGGCATCATGTATCTTGTAAATAAAAAAAATCTGATGGGTGACTATAAAGCAGGCATTCTGTTGAATATCGGACTGGTGACCTCGTTTGTTTTTTCGTGCTTTATTTCATATACCGGAGTACTGGCGCTGGGAGAGTTCTTTGGCGGGTGATGGATAGTTGAACAGACTGTTAAAGCAGTTTGTTGAATACCGATAGCAATCGCTATGTTATAGGAATTACTCCCCTCGGCTTCGCCGTGTCCACCCTAAAAGGGGGGATGTCCTGAGGACAGGGGGGTCACAATTGAAAAAGGGCAAACACACGGGTTTGCCCCTACAAAAAACCGAATTACCTTAACATATAAAGGACATATCATGAAGACTCATAAATTGCTGTTCCTGTATCTTTTGGAGTATGCGCTATTATCGCTACCAGCGATATTACAGGCAGAACCCCTCGCCACAAACTTCACTCTCGAAGCCGCCGCTCTCGAACAACGCGGTCAGTTCAAACAGCTCAGATACCACAAAGCCAGCAACACGATTAAGCTCGACGACATGGAACTCATCGAGGATGATGCCCCGGCAATCGGCATGCCGAAAGGGGCGAGCGACCGGTCATGGTTCGAACGGCTTCACAAAGGAATACGAATCCGTAAGGAACTTGTGCTGGACGATCCGCGGGCGTTTTCAGGATACCTCGTATTCAACGGCCTCGAGATGAAAGATAATACCTTTCCTCTCAATATCAGCATCAACGGCCATCAATTCCTCAGGCCGCCGAGTAGGGATGCACATCCTTTCGCCAAACAATATTATACCCGCGAATGGGCAGGCGATCTCGACAACTGGTTTTTCGTGGAAATACCGGTGGGCGCTTTGAAAAAAGGTGCTAACGAGTTTATTCTGTGGGCGGATTCCGATGACACAAGCTGGGAAATCATGGTTGCATCCGATGAGGAATACATCCGGGGATCGTCCACACGAACTCATCATCCGAACAGAAGCACCAAAAGCAGGGACGGCGGTTCATTTTGGGATTTCGACAAACTCGGCTGGAAAGACGAACTGGACGGCGAGTACTGCATACGGCTCAGCCTTGACCGGTATGTTTCCGAGGGCACCTATATTTCCCCGGTTATCGATATGGTGAATCCTGCAGGTGAAGATACCATCAAAAAACGGGTCGATATATCCAGTTGTTCGCTGAAATGGGATATGGATGTACCAAATGGGTCAGAGGCAGTGATTTTTGTAAGGACGAGCAACAATCCTGTACCCTCTTCCGGTGAATGGAGCAAATACAGGGCGATTGACGGTTCTGACTTGCATGATATGAAGAATCCGAATGCGAGATACCTTCAGTTTAAAGCAGTATTGAAAACGGGTAATCCCCTTGTTACGCCAGCTTTAAAAGGATTGGCAATTTCGACAACATATGAAGTTATTGAACCTCCACAATCTAACATATTTTACCGTCTTGTCGATTTCCGAAACGGCGAAGTGATACGGCCATCCGTAGACTTTACCCATGAAGATTTTGCAAAACTGAAGGAGTACCGTGAACGCTTCCGGCTGGATGATGTTGTAGCGAATGCTCATACGGAATTCGAGGCGCAGTTGTTACTTATGAAATGGGCCTATGAGATTCCCATCGGAAATCTTGACCGGTACGCATGGGATTTTTATGATTTACCGCAACAGCGTTTTGACGAAGACGGAAACATACAACTCGATACCGAATTCAAATCGAGGGGACGGCGCCGTGTCGGTCATTGCCTGTACTGTAATCTGACCCTGATCGGCGCCTGCCTTGCCATGGGCTATCCGGCGCGATGGGTGAATATCGCCACACGGAGTACCTATGGCCACGAGGTGACGGAAGTCTGGTCTAACGATTTCAACAAATGGATATTTCTCGATGCCACAAGGGACTATTACATCTACGACCCCGACACCGGTATTCCCATGAATCTCATCGAAATAAATGACCGGCTGCAGGAAATAATGCCCCGTCAGGCTAACTGGGAATTTCCGATACGGTGGCTGGTTCCGAGCGATTCACTGGCATATAATGTGGATATCGCCTACCGCGAGGGCTTTTCAAGCACATTTTCCATTAAAGATGTCAATCAGGGGCCGCATCTGCTGCTTCTGATGGGTCAGCTTCATACACCGGTCCGTAACGATTTCGCAAGCCGTCATGACCCCGTACCCTGGCGTATCTCCAGCAACTGGGGCGGTAATCTTTTCTATGGCTATTACAACGACATTTTCCCCCGTAAACGTGAATACAGCCTCCATACCGACAGACCGCAGGATTTTAATTATCCGCTCAATCAGTCGGAGCTCACGGTCAGCGAAACCGTACAGCCGGGCGTTCTTCGTGTCGATATCGACACAGAGACGCCGTGTTTTGAAACGTTCGTCATGCAGACTGATGAAAGCGGTTGGCAGGAGATACCCGGCAGCACATTCGAGTGGATGCTGCATGAGGGCTTGAACAGGCTTCGTGTCCAGACAAGAAATACTGCCGGTGTACTCGGCCCGGAAAGTTATGTGTCGGTTGTCATGAATAACTAATAGATAAAGCCTGACTATTTATGTACTTCCTACAAAACTCAACCAATCCTGTTGAGAATGAGAATACCACCGATAGGGACATGATGATCGATATCTATCACACTATCCCTGCTTTTGATTTCAGACTTTCCTTCCATTTCCCTCAGCATAATGTCGGTTGTTCTGAGTCTGAAAGTACCTTCCACATTCTCGATACGTGTTATAATACGGGGTATGCTTGTACCGTTGAATAACGTGATTTTTTTACAGAAATCTGCTGTTATCGGTGTTACGGACGGCCAATATTTCAGGAAAACCGGAACAATTGTCTGCTCAGCGGAAGTTATACGCGCTGCCGAATAATGGGGATCGTCGCTTATAGGTTCCAATTGAGCTGCTCTGAGTATATGTTTGTGCTCATGATAAAATTTAAGCCAGTTTCGGATGAGATTCAGATGGCTTTTCGGCAGGTCGGAGAAATTTATTGACATGGTTGGCACTGCATACAGCATGATGGTCGCCATATAGCGGGCTACATTCTCATCGCTCATTGTGGGTGACCAGAAACTCGGATCGGAATGAGTTGCCACACCTTTGCACCAGGACCGTATTATGGTAAGATGCCTCCGTCCAAGATCGGGATCTGACGGTGTGTCCTGACCGCGGTGGCAATTTGCAAAGCGGCGTGTGGCAATGTTCGAATAGTTGATGCGGTATTCGATGATAGCATCGTGTTTGACTTTTCTGACCTCCTCGGCCATGAGTCGCATCGCCTCCTGTACACCCGTACTGACAAAATCATGGTTGTGGTCATGATCCGCTTCACAATTGACCAGCGGAGCCGAAGCAGGGCTTGCATCCAGAAAATCGATTTTAAGGCCATCCAGACCGTATGTTCGCATAAGATCCCCTGCAATTTGTCCGGCACGTTTTTGAACTTCGCTGCATCGGGGACAGAGATTGTCCGTAGCCTGGCCGTTCACGACAGTCCTGTAACGTTCCCATACTCTGAACGACTCCGACTCTTTAGAGAGATGAAAGGGACGGTAATAGAGAATAGCGTTGAGCCCGTTTGACTTGATTTTCCTGATAGTGGCTTTGAAATCGGAGAAAATATCGGTGTTCGGCACCCAGTCCCCTCCCCTTACTTTTGTCCACCCGTCATCGATTATGAAACTCTTGAATCCAAGGTCTTTACATGCTGCGACATTTCGTTCGATGAATTCCTCGCTGAGTTTACCAAGCGATGGATACCAGGTGTTCCAGACCGGTTCATAACAGACATCCGGTGTGTCGTAAGACAAATCCCAGACACGGTCATACCACTCGGTGAATTCTGAAACTGCTTTATACCACGGTATATCCTCGATATCGAGGTACAGTGTCTCATCGATTTCTCCGGTTGTGTACGGCCTGTCCTCGGCAAAACGGTTAATGGTAATAAAAGCGTTATATCCGCCGTAGGATGTGCGAAATCCAAGGGAACCGTCACCGTCCTGATTTTTTAATCCCACAAGGCCGCGGTTTCTGCTGTATCGGTTCTGTGCTCCGGCAAGCAGGCATCCCTGATGGCCCGACGCAGGAATCTCGATGCCCCAGGGTAAGCCGATATACGAGTGCCAGCCAAGTCCGTCGAGCTGCTGGGTGTACCATATGCGCTGCATATCCTGAAGCGGAATGGAAATTTCCACAGAAAAGCGGTTTATCTTAAGCTTGTTTTCAGTCTTGAAGCGTATACGAGCAAGCGCCTTTCCTGCCGAGAGCTGTGTTACCGACACAATGAAAGAGGAATCATCGGGAATTTCACCTGTCAGGCTCATGTTGACTTTTCCTTCGAGGCCAAGAATATCGAACGTGCCGGACAGACTGTTGACTCCCGCATGGCTTATATGAGGTTTGTTGACCGCCAATGTTAAACCCACGGTTGAAGTGATACCTGTTTTCAAGAAGCTGCGTCTGTCTGTTTGATTCATATAATATCTCCATTGTTTCTTTTTTCAATATAATTGTCTGTCATTGCGAGGAATGAAATGACGAAGCAATCGCATCGAATGATAAAAAAATCTTTACCTGATATTTTGTGATTAGTTGTTCTTACGTAATAAACCTTTTCGATCAAACCGTATTATTCTTTCTGACTTTCAACTTATCGTTAATTGCCTTTCGATGTTTTTGAATTCTATCGATATCTATGGGAAATGATCCGTACTCAAGAACTGTCCGATACATCTTCTCCGCATTTTCGGGAGGCACAAGATCGTGTACCTCGCTGGATGATCCGATAAAGATACCACCGGAAGGCCCGAGTTTCTCGATAAGTTCAAGCGTCTCGTCCTCAACATCGTATATGTTGCCGTATGGCAGAGTAACAGCGCAGCACACATTACCGAACAAAAGTTTATCTGGATAGTTACGCCGTATTTCAAAAATATCATTACACCCGTTACGCTCGATGGGGTGAAGGCCGTCCGCACCGAGACCTTCCAGAATAAGTTTGAGCGCCTCACCATATCTGCCGTCCGTATGGAATAGAAAGGTATACCCATGCTTTTTTATAGGATCCATAATCCAGTGCCACCGCGGCAGAGCTTCACGCCTTAAAAAATCAGGATTGAAAATTAGTCCTGTTCCTCCGCATATATCCTCTCCCATAAACAGCAGCGGTGATGAGGCGTTTTCCGCATACACCCGCGCTATATGTGCTGAAAATGTTCCCGTGCAGTCCATAAGGTGAGATATTAATTCCGGGGCATCATACAGTGCGGTCGAAAAAAGCTCCATATCGGTGTAGGTGTAAGCATCACAGACAGGACCCTCGACTCCGCCGACCCATACGAGGTCATAATCATCGAACACTTCTTTCACATACTTGATAAACGGTTCGAACCAAACTTTTACCTCATCATAGTCCGGCAGAGAAGGCATGTTTTTTTCGAGTCCTTTGAGGTCGGAAAATGGTCGTCTGGATATCCATGCCGTGCCACCTTTCTGAGAAACCTCCCAGTTGTCCGGATTGACACCGAAAAAACGTATCCAGTTCACGATTTTCGATCCCATCCAGTGTTCGGCGGGATTATAAGCAAATCGTGTCATGTTCAGGCCGATATTTTTAAACGTCCGCGCGTTGAGTTCGACAATTTCCTCAAAAGAGTATAATTTCGATCTGTTATAGCCGCCATATCGTTCCAGTATCGCCTCATTATCCATAAAATCCCATGTAAGAATCCTGTCCGCAGGCTTCCATTTCAGGGATTTTGTCAGCCTTTCGAGATTGGTCATTATGTTTTCCTTGTCCGTGAATCAATAAGGCATTATAATTTTGTTATTCATTGCTGCAATACATTATTTTTTATTTTTTTGTTAAGATAATCGGTTATAAAATAACGATAAATTAATTAAAATCTACAATAAAAAGCTTAACCAAAGGAACCGGATATGTCATCAGATTATGAAACAAGCAGCCGCCGTACATTCCTGAAAACATCAGCAATGGCCGCATTAGGCGCTTCCGCAGCAGCATCAGGACAAGCCCGTGCAGCCCAGGCAGCCGGAAAACGTCCTTTTGTAACAGGAGTAAAAGGTAAAAAGCTTGTGGGCTGTTATGCAAGCGTACAGGAGATTCTCGAAGAGCCGAAGTACATGGATGCACTCCAGGAGCAGCTTGGTGTAAATGCCATCATCTGCCATACCGGTATCAAGATGCCTGAGTGGCTTAAAGATATGAATCCGCTCAAAGGGAAAGGCTGGATGGGTATGTCACCGGCAAAAGATGACGACGATTCCCAGCTTGTGAACGCCATCGGGGAAGTACACAGGCGAGGTATGGATTTCTGGCTCTATTACACCGGTCACCATTACGGGCAACTATACCGGCCTGTCTGTGCAGAAACATTTGAGGGAGTTCCGTTCAGCGAGTTGCCCCCGATTCCCTATTCGCTGTGCCAAAGCCTTATCACCGTATGCTTCAATAAACCCTCGGTCGCTGACTGGAATTTGACCGCTTATACCTATGGCGCTCAAAACTATGATGTCGATGCCGTTTATGTAACACATTTCCGGTATGCGAATCCCTCGTTTTTTACCAATCTCTTCGGTTGTGCCTGCGAACACTGTCAGGATGTGGCGGCAAACATGGGATATGATTTCCCGGCGATGAAAAAAGCATGTCTCAACCTTGAACATAATCTGAAAAAACTCGATAAAGCCAAAATACAGCTTGCGGCAACAACCGGATTCACGTTCAGCGACTTTATTCAGCTTCTTGCGGATGACAGCGCGGTTATCGACTGGCTCTGTTTCCGTGCCGGTGCAGTCGGTATGCGCTTACGGGAGATACATAACTCCATCCACCAGGCAACAGCGGACCGTGCCCAGTTCATTTCCGACACCCACAATCCTACTCTTTCGCTTTACGTGGGCCATAATTATGCCGACCTGATGAACGGTGCATCGGACGGTCTTATGCCGCTTGCCTGGCTTGACTGGCAGCATACGAGCGCTGTGGCGGCATGGGCAAATTTGTTATGTACGTGGGTTCCCGGCCTGGATGAGGAAACGGCGATTACAGCGGCGCTGAAATTCTTCGGTTGGGACGAGTTACCCATTCCGAGAAAAAAAATTGCCGAACTACACATAGGAATCAATGCCCAGGCGCATTCCGATGCGGAATTTTACCAGTTCTTCAACAAAAAAGCAACTCTTGCCATGTGGACACACGAAATGGAACGTCTTGCCATGATGAATACAAAAGGCGTTCCTGCATTTCCCATCATCAAGGGGCATCAATGGACAGAAAAAATCTCACGGGAACTCATGGACCGCTGCATGAGCCTTGGGCATACCGGATATATTCTTCAGCGGACAGACCTGTTTATCGATAAAGAGAAATTGTAAATAGTATCCAGGAAAGTAACGTATACATTTAAAAAATAATGGGACGCCGTTATTTGAGGTTCATGTGTTGCAGGGGTTTGATTTATCAGACCCCTGTTTTTGTGCTTATATGCGAAAACCTACGTATGGATTAAACAAATGCATTATATTAAATATTTATGGGTAAACACAAACCAACATAATGTTATCACCGAACGAATTATAATGAAAGGCAGCGATTCATGAAACGAAATTTGTATCTGTTAACCATTTTCTGTTTTTCTTTATTAATATTTCAATGTTCGAGTGATTCGAACAATCCCACATCGCCAAATGACAACAACAACACCGGTGAAACAGCTCAGGCTGAAATTGGGCCTGCAGGTGGAAGCGTTAAACTCCCGGACGGTATCAGCGTGACATTCCCACCGGATGCTGTATCTACCTCAAAAAAAGTAACCGTCAGCAGCTTGAAATCCGATGTTTATAATACCAACGGTTTCACGTATATGAAAGTTATCAAGTGCACCGGATTCACTGAAATATTCGGAAAACCAGTACAACTGGCAGTACCGCTGAAAGGCTCAGGTATAGAGACTGAAAACAATAATATTTTTGCAGCTGTAATCAGTGATGGAAATGGTTCCATGACCATGCTGCCCTGTTCAATTCAAAATATCGACGATGTACCGAACATAGTAGCCGAAACCGAACATTTCTCAATATTCGGGTTCTGGTTTTACGGTGAGGATGAAGGAGAGAATCCGGGAACGCCACCTGCCTCCGCGCGGCTTGACATACCGATATACAACCAGGGAGAATCGCCATACTGCTGGGCGGCATGCATTCACATGCTTACTCAGTCGGTTCCACGGGATCACTCGCAGCCGTCGCAGGTATACGACATTATAGGTAAACTTGGTATCGACGCGGGTGGTTTGACGGCCGCCAACCTTGTGAATAGCGCAAGTCTTGCCGATTTTATAAAGTCACGGTCGAACGATTACCCCGAGCGCGGTCTCTGGCTGCAGATTGCACATTGGGATCCGTGGGAAAAGGTCAGGAATTATATCAAGTGTGAAGTCGGAATCGCAGGAAGACCTGTTATGATCCATGATGGTACACATGCAGTAGTCATAGTCGGATATGAGAACGATATATTCTGGGTACACGACCCTGCCGCGCTGGGAGAGAGTTATGTGGGATACCAGGCTCTTCTGTGGTCCGATCTCCGTGACAAACTTGGATTATTCACCGGTATCGCAACATTTATAATACCTACCGACCATCCAGATGCCAATCGACCTGTTATAACTACCGGCATTACGAACAATTCCCTCATTTTCAACAAACCCAAAACAACCTATGATCCGAATCCGGACAAATTTTATTTTTTGTGGGATCACCGTAAACAGGAAGGATACTCGTTTACCAACGCCCCTCTTGACGCCAGCGCCGCAGGGGTGGATAAACTGCCGGGAGGCATTGTTTCGCTTGACGTGGAAGGTATCGAAATTATAAATTCATCGTTCAGCGATACCCGTGATGTGGATATATCCCTTATGGTCAAGCCGGTGGATAACCTGGAAAATTACTACTATAACGAACGTGCCCAGACCATAAGTCCGAAAAACAAGTTCAGAGTTAAATTCAGTGACAAAAACGCTATCCCGGTCGATGAATTCAGATACAATACCGATGTGCCTACTCTTTATGAGTTGGAGGTCAAAGCAGTACCCAAGGGAACTATAGGTGATAAGAACATCATCAGGTTCACTATCGATACTGTAACACCGAAGATTGAAAAGCTGGAGCCTGACAAGAGCGGTATCGGGACTGAGGTAGTTATCCGGGGCCATGAATTCGGCACAATCCCTAAAATGAACACGGTGTATTTCGGAGGAACCGAGGTCGCCGGCAGCGATATTGTATCATGGTCGGATGAATCGATAACCGTGAAGGTACCGGAAAAAGCACAATCTGGAAATGTCGTGGTTATGCGCGGAAAAGTGGCAAGCAATGGGGTACTATTCACTGTGGTCGAAGTGATGACCTATACCGGCACATGGAAATACGAAGATCCGATAGTCACTGCAACTACAACCTGGACAATAAACGGCAACATCGTGATTGTTGATGAAAGCCCGAATCAGGTGTTTTATCCCTACTATCAGGTAAAGGTCGGGACACTTGTTGAGCTTACCATAAATGTTTCCATCGCATTAGCCAGAGGAAAACAAGTCATCAAAGAAGATTCAGGCGGTTATACGGAGATAATCTACAAAACACCGATACTCGGTTACACCGAGGACATATTTTCAATTATCGGTGAGTTTTCGCATACTGAATCGGCGACTGATTATACATTTACAGCCAGCGTTACGTTTACCGAGACGCATCAGTATTTCAACTGTCATCCGAACTATTATGTTCCGTACGATTACCGGACGTATGACAGCCAGGGCAAGGTGATTTTCGAGGTACTTGACAAGGTAGATGAATACACACAGCACGAGGTTGCGGGAATTGTAATCACATCGCGGTAACAGGCACCAGGCATACCGGATATATTCTTCAGCGGACAGACCTGTTTATCGATAAAGAGAA
>JAFGMP010000309.1 GCA_016927495.1 Candidatus Latescibacterota bacterium
CAGTACTTCTTCATCACCGGATAATGCATAGACGTTATTGTTTTCAATGCGGTAATCGGTAAAATTCCATGAGCCGGGTTCTGAAAAACGGTTGTATGTCTGTCCGTCGTTATTTACTGTTCCGGTGACATTGACGCTGAAATCATATGGCTCATTATCATCTTCCGTTCGGGTATAGGTCCATGTCAAACCGACTTTCAGCGGGAAATAGTCGGAAGCTGAATACGATGCAAAATCATATCCGGTAAAATCGGGTAATGTGACATCTTCACCAAAATCTTTCAATTCAAGCCAGGACAATGTAACATCAGTGCTGTCCGGATTAAACGAATATCCATTCTTATGCGGTATAAACCTGTATATGGTTTCGGCGGCATTTCGGTTTACAGACATTTCACATACAAAAGTCCCGTCAGAGTCGGTTCTAATATCCTGTTCAAAGTACGTTGTAAAAAAACCCACCTTGAAAATATCAATCGATATATTGGGTAGACCTGTCCCACCCGGATCTATCACTTTCCCATAAACGGTATAATATGTATAATTATTCCATGCCTGAATGTCCTGAATGGTTACATCATCATCTTCGATAATAATATCAACGGTGTCCCGGACAAACGTGTAATCGTAGGATTCAAATTCCAGGTGATATGTACCATTTTCCAGACCGGAAATTTGATACATCCCGTCCTTATCCGTATAATATTGGGAGAGATGCGTTATATCGTTTTTCTCCCATGACAGCCAGATATATATCCCATATAATCCTTTACCGGTATAGTCGATTACCCGACCTGAAATTTTTTGGACCGGAGATCCCAAATATTCGGAGGAAAAATTACCGATGTTAACCTTGTCCCGGATGGTCACATAACAGGTGTCGGGGGTGAAAATATACTGCTGTTTGCCCGGAATAATGGTATAGGTTTCACCTTCGGTAATGTTAAAGTCAATAAGCTCTTTTGTCAGACGGCCATAATATCCTTTGTTGTTTGTGCAGGTCAGTACCGAATCACCTTTGGAGTCGACAATATACAGGCATAGTGAAACAGGTTTCCCTTCCGTATCCGTAATGCTTCCTGCTATTGTATGTTGATCTTCTGTCATCCTGACGGCAAGAAATTCACCGGCAACGCAGTCTCCGTCCGAAACTGTTACGGTTTGTTCCCGAGGTCCGAATTCGTAACCTTCCTTATCAGGTGTTATCCTGTAACTGCCGGCCGAACAGTTGTTGAGGATAAATTCACCGTTATTGTCGGTTGTGATTGTCTCATGTGCTTTTCCGGCGGTTATCGTTATACTGACATCTGACAAAACGTATCCTGTTTCGATATTTACGATTTTACCGGTTAAGGAATATTTACCGTTTCCCAATCCAGTGGGATTGTTATCACCGTTGTCGCTGCATGAAAATATCAATACCAACAGTGTGGTTGACATCAATGTTAAAACAGCCTTCATGCATGTATCTCCTGTATCCATATCATCCTATTTTAATTCTTCGGCTTCAAATTCCACATGAACTGTGTCACCCTGTGTATCCCAATCAATCCACTGTAATGTTACCTCCGTGCTTTCAGGGCTGAATATAAGGCCTTCTTTATACGGGATAATACGGAATGTACTTTCTGCATCATTTCGGGTGACCGATACTTCGCATGAGAAAAGACCGTAGGTATTGCTGGTCAGTTCATGCTCAAGATCATTACTGAAAAATCCCAGCCTGAAAACATCTACCGATACCCCTGATATTCCTTTATCTTCGGTGTTGGTAATTTTCCCGGAAATGGTATAATTGGTGTAATTATCCCATGCTCTTATGTCTTCAATGACAACATCATTACCCTCGACATTCACATATATACTGTCCTGAGCGAGGATATAATCGCTTGATTCAATCGTTAAAACATATGATCCGTCATTCAAACCATAAAAATTATACAATCCGTTTTTGTCAGTATATAAATAGCTTATTAAAGTTAATTCTTTCTTGAGCTCAACAAATAATTTATAGATTCCCTCCCCGTTATAATCAACCATACGTCCCGTAATAGTATGCAAAGGGGGGCCGGTATATTCTCCGGTAAAATTGCATATCGTGATATTTTCTTTAGTTGTGACAAAACAGGTGTCGGGGCTGAATGTATAATTATCATAAGAGTGCCTCGGAATTACCGTATAGGATTCTTCTTCGATAAAGGGCAAAGTTTCATCCCTGTAATAGAAACAGTAATATCCGTTAGTGTTCGTGCATGATGTAAGATAATCACCATATAAATTATAAACATCGATACATGCACTATAAACCGGATTCCCTTCCGAATCGACAACTCTGCCCGCTATTGTGAATTCATATTTCTCCATTTGAATTGCCAGGAATTCCGCATCAGTACAATTGTAATTGTCAATCAATATGTTCATTTCAGCCGGTCCGAATTTATATTCATCTTTGTACGGCTTTATCGTATAATTCCCATTGGGAAGGTTTTTGAGTGAAAATTCTCCGAACTTATCGGTCGTTATTGTAGTTTCCGTGTCATTGCCCGTAAAGGTGATCTCGACATTTTCCAGGCCATAGTAACTAAAATCAATTTTTGCTACTTTCCCTGAAATTGTGTATGTTTCGTCAACCGGTCCAACAGGATTATTGTCGTTATTCTCACTGCAGGATAAAAGGGTAAAAAAAAGTGTTGACAGGATAATTATAGCAGTAACTATGCGATTCACGGTTTATTCCCTCAAAAGAAAAACATATACGTCTACTTGTGTAAATATATTGGTAAAACACAATCCTGCAAGAAAATAATGACTGAAAGTGTAAGCGTAAAAGATATGATTTAAAAAGAATTATAAAACGGGGGAATTATAGATATACTAAAAAGCATATTTATTTCGAATTATATGCAAAAAAATATAATCAGGACAAAAACTTCAATTTTTCAACATTTTTCCGGTTGTTACTCTGAGCGAAACGAAGAGTCTAAAAAATATAAACGAGAGTCTTCACTTCGTTCAGAATGACAAAACATACATAACAGCAGGTTATATGAAACAAGAACGAACGAACAGGTTCACGCCTGTATGACTCTTAGGAGTTAACAACAATTCAAACCAATTGTATGATGATCCAATCAACAACGAGTAAATAATTTATCATTTCATGGCGGTATATATCATTATCGCATCATCAGTACGATCTCACAAAGCTCACTGTCCAATGGGATACATGTGGTTCAGGCCCAACGGGAACAGCCCAGTTGATCCGCAATGCGTCCACAATTTCGTTTGATGACCGGTCCTCGATTGGAAAGAAATCACCCTCGAAAACGAGTCCGACTCCGAGATCACGCCTGAGATCCTCGACATCCGTATCCTCGCCTTTAATCCAGACATTGCCGACATCACCAAACAATACCATCCCGAATTCGTCATCACCGCTGAGAAAATAATCGATATTGGTTAAAAACATACGGTTTCCACCGCCGTGATAATCGAAACCGTTCATTCCCTGCGGCGGTTCGGGAATCGATCCGAAATCAAAGCCTCTGAGCGTGTTGAGCCCGCCGAGTCTGAATGCCTTCTGTTCGGGCAGCACATCTTCAGAATACCCCCCCACGACACGTATTTTGATCAGGTTACGGTAGGGGAACCGACTTGTATATACAGCGCTTCCCATGTACCGGGTATATTCGGGCAGAGAGTCGAGTTTACGGTCATAGGTACGTTCAGCGGAAAATGAGAGCACACTGTTTGCGAACGAATTACCGATTCGAAACTCCGCAGAATAATGCATTCCGGTAATATTGCCGACAGCCGCCGGGCTGAGAGGAGGATTGTCCTCTTTTTTGTGACGGTTATTGCCGACCGACCAGTTCGTGTGTTTTTTCACCGAACTGTAATCTTCCTCGAAATATTCCGCTGTGATATCGAACATGTTCCCGAATGACTGGGTAATATAACCGGTAGCGCCCTCGACCTCGTAGTAGTTTTTGGTCTCAAGTCCCAATAGAAAGGCGTTCAAATAAGAATCATATTTCGGAATTGCCCAGTCCATGCCGGATTCGTAATCGAGACGGTATGTTCCGCCGAGAGTCAAATCATAGTATCTCCAGGATATCTTTTTTTCGGCATTCGCCCGATAAGTCCATTCTTTGTTGCCCCAGTGATATTGTGTACTCCCCGATATTTTCGAAAGCGGCCCGACAAGACTGTTCAATGTAAGACGGGGGCCAAAGCCGACACCTGCCACACGGCTGAATGAGGCTTCACCATCCCAATCCCATGAATACAGGTCGGTCTCGTAAACGTGTATTCTGAGGTCGCCCTCATAATTTATCGAATAACTCGCACTGGTTATAAACTTGCTTTTATCGGGCAATTTGTTAACCGCATCGCCTATTTCGTCCCTCGAATAGGAATTACCTTCTTTAATATCCAAAAGTTTTTCCACATCTTTTTTTGGTATGTATTTCAATCCACGGTACGATATCGATTTTACCACTCCCTGTTCGAATTCGGGAGGTGGAGGAGGCTCTTCCTTTTCAGGGATTCTCTTTATTTCCGCTTTTCGTTTTTCGGCCAAATTATACTCCATAAGTTTCATGTCATTACCGAATGCCGTAATACCCACACCAGGCACAAGTTTCAGGTCATAGAGCAAATATCCACGGGTATGGATGGCATAACATAAGCAATCGGTATCCGGATAGACATCCGTGTCATCCTCTTTGCAGGGGACACGTTTTGCCGCTCCCAGAATTTCATCTCCCTGAACCGCGCCGTTGTCACCGTCATAGGGAAGCCAGAGTTTTGGAGGATCGAAACGTATCCCCGATAAATCCCTTCCCAAAAAATACCCGTCGATGCCCGTAATGTAAAGGCCTTCCTCGGTTTCACACACATCGATAGCGTCGAAGGGACGTCCCTCAGGCCCGTCAAAGGTTAATGTGGCAATTATACATGAATTTTCAAACCGGATGTTCCCGACTCTGAGTATAAAGCTGTTTTCACCAAAACTGTATTGCCACCATGCGTTTTCGGTTAGTGGCATTACCGCATCCTCAACATATGACCGTGCCGGTGAGCCTTGATATGCTTCCTGATCATCCCTGATCGTTATGGATCCGAATTCCGTGTTGAGATTAACCGTTGGACCGCCATTGTTCAGTATGCGATGGTTACCCTTTTCATCTCTGTAGACAAGATCACCCTGTGTTTTGAATTTTATATCACCGAAGGATTTGTTAAGGTAGAATTCAGCTCCTGTGTTACGGGGCAGATACATTTCGATATTACCGAAATTTGTATTGGCTTTCGAATTTTGATCCAGATTTATCATTCGGATATCCATATGCCCGAATTCTGTATCAAGGTCGAAACTGCCATCCAGCCCCTTTACGGTGAAATCACCAAATCCGTTTTTTGCCTGTAAATGACCCCTCTGGTTACGAATATCCGTATCCGAAAAACCCGTATCGATGGCGAGATCGCCGTCAATTGAATCGATACGTATTTTTGAGAATTCGGCCTCTGCTTCCATATTGATTTCCTGCGGCCCTGTCATCTCGATTACGGTACGCCATTCTTCCTGTTTGAACATGCGATTAAACACACCACCCGATCTGGACTGTCCATGAATTAGTCTCACAGTTGTCACATTTTCCGATGAGATAACATCGAGATCGAGTTCTGACAGCAGTTCTTTGCATGTCTCCATATTTCTGGCTTTTGCTGTCTTTTTAAAAAAAATTTCGAAACTCTCTGCGCCATCAACCCCTTTATAGATAAAATCCGATCGTGAGATATCCCTGAAACGGATTTGTGAAATACCTGTTGCGGAAATAACTCTGTCCTCGCTCTTTTCGAGCCTGGAATCACCGATAACATTGCCGGAAAAAGACAGAATCATAATAACGAAAAACAACGACATGCTTGGTTTACGACAAATCATGACATTCTCCCGGATATGTGATTTTAGAGAAACCTTCTGTAAAAGTTTATCCATTTATAATACATTATTTATTAAGTTCCCGCAGTAATACTTGTCCCGAAACGAGAAAGGACAATAACACCGAATGAAATCGCTGTTACACCAATTCCTATGAGTAATCCCAAAACCGGCAGGAAACGGATAAGCCCGATGAACAGCACTCCGAGAAGAGTATTGCGCATGACTGACCGGTGTTCTGCGGCAGGCAATATCCTACCTGCATATAATGACAAACCGACCGATCCGAACAGATACGTTAGGATTAAAAATCCGATATATAATGGTAAAAACGGAATACCCAAAATCGATACCAATAACAAAATAAAAGCAAACGGTATCGCAAAAATACAGAGCAATCCCAGCAACAACGATTTCAGAAAATTAACTCGTACACATTCCGCCATGGTGTCGATGTGCTGTGGGAATATAGACACCAGAAGCGCGGCAATACCGAGTTTAATCGCAAGTTTTACAATAAGGAATACTGTAGCTAAAATAAAACCAAATACACCAAAAAGGCCAATTAGCGGCCCAAACAGGAATATTCCGGGGATTTTATCGGTAAAGTTTTTAAATGAATGACTACATTCGCTAAAAAAACTTCCCGGAAAATTATCGAATTTACCCTCCAGTTCTTCGAGAGGTTCGACACATGAACCGAGAACAGTAGCGTCATCATCGACACGAACTGAACCACCGATGCTTACAGCATCTTTATATACTGTGCCGTATCCCCTGACCCTGACGTCGCCGCCAAACGATATGGCATCTCCTTTAACTGCGCCGCCGTTTTCGACAATTACATCTCCTCCTAAAGAAAATGCCGTTGTGGAAACGGTTCCGTAAACACGTACATTTGCACCGAAACATACGGCTTCTTCTGCAGTCTCACCGGCCTTTATAACAACATCATCACCGAATCTGAAATCAGCATGAACAGATGAGGTAAAGAGATACATGGAACACAGCATCACCGAAAGAAAAATAAGAACTGTTCGCATTGACTCCCCCAAAGTTTGTTTCTTTATTCGTTTTATGAGAAAAAATACAGGTTATCATTTACTCATCGATATTTTTTGTTTTATTTTAGAGTACTTTTGTAAATTAGACGGTATTTTTTCGCGAATAATTTCATTTTTTTAGCATTTTAATAAAAAAATCTGAGTTTGTGTCCGAAAACGAACACCAACTGTTATGAAAATGAACAGTTGCATTAACATTCATTTAAATAGCAAAACACTGATTTTTTATAATAGTCCTTAATTAACATATAGTTATGACTCACCGACACGTAGTTGGCATAGTATTTTCTTACTCATATTAATTACGATATAAAGCACAAACAAATCATTCTTCTGATTCCCCCGTTAACAAGAATGTAATGTCACTATGAAATTGGAAAGAGACATACCCAGATTTTCCGGAATTTCGAATTTTATCGATCTGTCAAAACTCGAACGTGAAACCCATATACTATTGATATTAGGATTTATTGTAGCCGTAACATTGCATGGAGTAATCGGAATATATGCGGTGTTTACCGAAACAAAACCGAAGGTCGTAAAACCGGTTTCAGTTGAATTTGTTATCAGACGGCCGAGAATGACCAAACCGCTTGAAATAAAAAAAAGTAAAGTACAAAAAAAAGAAATATACCGGGATAAACTTGCAAGTAATGTAATTATCGATGATAACAGTTATATAGTACCTCCACCTGGCGAACCTTTCGACAGCAAAATATCAATAAAGAATGAACTTAATAATCCCGAAGCCATCGATCAGGATTTCCCTGTATCGCAAGATCCATATCTCCGTACGGAGTCGTTACGTCATCCTCAAAAATATATTTCATTGCAAGAAGAACTGGTATCCCTTAAAGATTTTGATAACGGTAAATACAATGCGATGGTTTTACAGAATGTGCGAAACAAACAGAGTGTAAAAGGTTTTGTCCATATAGCAGCCGTATGGGGATCACAATTAAAAATCCCGGATGCATTGAAACGGTCTGTAATTAATCTTGCCGAAGCGGTATGTCGTTATACGGATGTCGATGCATATGTCGATACTCACCTCCGCCTCGATTCGGGAAAATTGAACAGTATGCCGTTTATTTACATCACAACCGATAAAGCCTTCGAACTGACAAAAACCGAGGCGGAAAATCTTGGCGCCTATTTAAGGAACGGCGGTTTTGCAGTCATCGATAACGGCACGCCACAATATGAATACAGCCAGGCTGAGGCATCCTTACGGCAAATGCTCCGTGACGCGCTTGGTAAAGATGCACGGTTCGAGCCTATACCGAACAATCACCCGCTGTTCCATTGTTTTTTCGATTTTGATGACGGGCCGCCACAGGGAAATGAGGTGGAAAGAGCTATCATCTCATCACAGGCTATGGGCACTATGTTCGACAGAATGTCAAAAATAGTGATTTTCCTCGAGGGGATATGGATCGACAACAGGCTTGTCGCTGTCTATTCGGATAAAGGTTATGCTCTTAAGTGGAAGGAATTCTCGAATAATACTCCCCAACTCAGAATGGGAGTCAACATGGTTGTGTATGCTTTGACTCAGGATAACGGCATGACACAGAAGAATATGGCAATGATAGTAAAGTGAATGGTCTGCAATCTAAGGATTGAGGTTTAATTTCTGTTCAGTCGGTTTTTCCGGTTTTTCCGGTTTTTTCAATTCTTCCGGCGTTATATCCTTCACATCGAAGTCTGAAAGCTGGGCATCAACATATGCTTCAGTAATACCCAGAATCTTAGCCACCAGCCAGTACATGACAAATGAATTTCGGTCGGTTTTGTATGCTTCACGTTCAAAACTTGATAATCCGGATTGTTTTGACTGATGGTTTTCGTATATATAACCTCCGATACAAAAAGCCTCGGCAGCGAAAAAGAACGCAGCCTTCTTCCTGCTGCCGTTATTAAGCTGTCCCCAGCCGGGTAATATCAGCGAGTGCAGCATCGCCGTTTTTGGTTTGATATTCTGCCTGTTAGAATCACCGCTGTTTTCTGATACAACAAATGAAATGCCCTGTATACCCGACTGCATATACCGGGTATGTGTATTTTGTTTTCGAACACACTCCTGCCAGGGCGGTATTAACGGTCCTTTTGTCTGTGCCGGGACAATCCTGGCACAGACAATAAGCAACCATACCGAAAAAAATATATTGATTTTCCTGATCAGGAACCGGCCTCCTTTTCCATGACAAGCCTAACCGCGCCGAGCATTGCCGCATCATCAGGTTTTTCAGCGGGCACTATTTCTACCTCATGAATAAAGGACTGGAACCCACGATCCCTGAATGCGCGCCGTGCAGGTTCGAAGATAAGTTCTCCCGACCTTGCAAGTCCGCCGCCGATTGCCACACGTTTAAAATTCAGCAGGTTATGAGCATTGAGAAGCGCCAGCCCCAGCAGATAACCCGCTTTATCGAACATCGACAGCGCAAAGGTATCTCCGGCCTCGGCAGCTTTAAAGAGGACGTGAGAGTTGAATCCTTCGGGATTTGTTCGATATTCGGACAGTGAAGTTTCAATATGCTCGTTGGCCAGTTCTTCGAGTGTTATCCGTACTATTCCAGTGGCCGAACTGTAGAGCTCGATGCAACCTTTCTGACCACACCAACATTGCGCGCCGTTGTAGTCGATCGAGGTATGGCCGAATTCGCAGGCATTGTCATTGAATCCGGTTAACAGTTTGCCGCCGCACACAGCGCCGCCGCCGATCCCCGTACCGAGAGTAAGTACGAAGAAATCATCGATACCCCGTCCGGCGCCCATCCACCATTCGCCGAATGCGAACATGTTGGCATCGTTCTGAAGGTATGTGTCAACATCCACACGCTCTTTTATAATATCGGTAAGCGGGAAATTGATCCAGTGGGGCAGATTGCCGGCACGTAATATTTTCCCTTTCCGTGCATCGAGCGGACCCGGTGAACCTATTCCGATACCGCGAATCTCGGAAAATGACGATCCACCGGCACGAACAGATTCAGTTATTGAATCGACAATCTGTTTTACAGGAGCTTCGGCTGATTCACGGGCGAGGGTTTTTCTTGTGTCACGGCTCAATACCGTGCCATCCTCATCAACAAGGCCCGATCTGACATTTGTTCCACCAAGATCTACACCAACATAAAGTCTTTTCACATCGCTTCCTTTCTATGACTACCGGGCTGCATGGATATTTGCAATCATCTGTGCGGCGAGCCTGGTAATGGAATCCCAGTTTCCTGCTGCTATATCCTTTTTGGGTGCAATACAGCTTGCTGCGGTCACAGCGGAAGCGCCTTTTTTGATGAATTCACCACAGTTTTCAATAGATACTCCACCGGTCGGCATCAGTTTGATCTGGGGAAGAGGACCATGTATGTCTTTCATGTATTCGGGGCCGAGTCTTCCCGCCGGAAAAACTTTGACCATGTCAGCGCCGGCTTCCCATGCAGTAAGAATTTCGGTAGGTGTGAAAGCACCGGGAAATACCATTTTGGAATAACGTTTTGCCATCTCGATTACACTGAGTCTCAGTGTCGGGCTAACAATGTATTCCGCACCTGCGAGAATAGCCGCACGGGCGGTTTCCGGATCGAGTACCGTGCCGACACCAACTCCAACCCTGTCTCCCATGGTATCGGCAAGCGCCTCGATTACTTTGAGAGCATTCGGGGTGCTCATGGTGACCTCGATAAACTTTGCGCCGCCGGCTTCAAGCGCCTTTGCAACCTCGATCAGACTTTCGGAACTGTCAGCCCTTATGGCGGCGACCACACCGCATGCTTCAACTTTTTCAAGCATTGACATATTTTTTCTCTCCTTGTTATTGTTTTTTAAAATGTTATCTGTTCCGCTCCTATACCTCGTTCATTACGGGTCAATTTGTAGACTCTGTGTACAAGCTCTATATCACGCTGTGACTGTTTTATATTGCGGCGTTCGAACGTTCGTCTTTGAGTCGTTACTACCTGTTCGGGGCTAATTTCAGTCACTTGGCCGAATGTGCGGGCATAATTGGAAAAGCTCGGTACATTCGTGGTCACCATCCCATAAATCATACTGCATACACCTATCATTTTGCCGGTGAATAGCGAGGAATTAATCGCTGTTTTTGTAAAATCACCGATGATCGACCCGAGAAACTGCATCCCTGTCCCGACTCGTTTCCCGCCATAAACCACCCTAACCTTGCCGTAGGTATTCTTCAGATCGCTTGTTGTGGTGCCGGCACCGAGATTGACCCATCGGCCTACCCATGAATGTCCCAAAAAACCGTGATGCTGTTTATTCGAATGCGGTTCTACAACCGACATTTCTATTTCTCCGCCAATTTTACACATCTCTCCGATGGATGTTTTGTCTTTTATTGATGCATGCTCGATAATACGGGTGTTTGGCCCGATGTATACCGGACCTTCGAAAAATGTAAACGGTTTAACTTTTACACCGTTTTCCAAAACAACCGGGCCTTCCGATGTATCAAACTTTGTCGATGAATCCAGTTCGACATTTTCTCCGATATAGACGTCCTTCTTTTTCCTGTCAAAATTCCCACAAGACAGGATTTTTTCAAGGCTGGAATCAAAAAGCCTCAAATGTGATTCGACAATTTCATGGGGCCAGTCGATAGTTTTGAATTTATGGTGTATGAGAGGCAGATCCATTTCAAGCAGAATCGAACCGATATCATTGGATGTCACTGATTGCGGGAATTCCCTTCCGGACGGAACGAGAGCTGCCGCCACACGGTTTCCGCTTGTGGTTATAAACGGGTCTGCTGATTTCGATATATTTCCGAATTCGGTCAAATAATTGACATCCGGCTCAATCGACGAATTCAAAAAGAGATGAGGCTCCTGCAGCGGTGATTTCAACCATGAGTGACCTTGATCTTCAAATAAAAAATGCTCCCGGATAATAACATCTATGGGATAATCGAGAAGTTTCACCAGTTTATACAATGTCCACGATCCCGCATAGAGATCAAACAGCGGCCTGAAAAGACCTGCCGGTCGAAGGTTGAAACACTGATTGTCCTCAAACAGCACTATTTTCATGTTTATCCCTCGCTATTTACATTATTCCACCGTCACACTTTTTGCAAGATTTCTGGGACGGTCTACATCGCAGCCCCGTGCGACTGCTATATGGTAAGCGAGAAGCTGAAGCGGTATGGCGCCTATAACCGGTACCAGCGGATCGAGAGTTGTGGGTATGTGGATAACATGTTCCGCTAAATTCTCCAGTTCTGTCCCCGACTGGCTTACGACAGCAATAATCCTTCCGCCCCGTGCGCGGATTTCATTTACATTGGCTACCATCTTATCGAGAATCTTGCTCTGAGCCGCAAGCACCACGACAGGCATATTTTTATCGATAAGCGCGATCGGGCCGTGTTTTAACTCCGCTGCGGGTATGCCCTCGGCATGTATATATGAAATCTCCTTGAGCTTCAACGCACCCTCGAGCGCCAGCGGATATTCATACAAACGCCCTATATAAAGAAAATTATTAAACCCGGCAAATTCCAGCGCAATCGACTGTATTAAACTGTCGAGTTTAAGCGCTTCTTCCGTTTGTTCGCTCAGTTTTTTCAGGGCATCGATAAAAACCAGTCCTTCGCCGAGCGACATATTTCGCATACGGCTCGCTTTCAGGGCAAGAAGCGCAAGCACAACCACCTGGCTGGTAAACGCTTTGGTCGAAGCGACTCCTATTTCCGGCCCGGCATGCAGGAACACACCCTGACCACACTCACGTGCTATGGTGCTGCCCACAGCATTGACAATACCCATTACCCGAGTATTGCGCTGTTTAGCCTCACGGATTCCTGCGAGTGTGTCGGCAGTTTCTCCCGACTGGCTGATGGAAATGACAAGAGTTTCCTGTTCGATAGCAGGTTCCGCATAACGGAATTCGGCGGCATAACATACCTCGGCAGGTATACCTGCCAGGCTCTCGAACATGTATTTTCCGATAAGACCGGCATGCCAGCTTGTCCCGCAGGCAAGAATTTTCAGCCGTTTCGCATTTTTTAACAGGGCATCGTCGATTCCCCCGAGTCTTATCGATCCCGTTCCCTTGTCGATACGGCCCCGCATAGCGTCACAAATAGTCTGCGGCTGTTCATGAATTTCCTTCTCCATAAAATGACGATAACCGCCAAGCTCGATTGCAGCAAGATCAAACGTCAGCTTCTCCACCTCTTTCACCGTGGGAGTTTCATCGAGTCTGTAACTTTCAAAACCTTCACAGGTTAACTGAGCGCATTCACCATCATCGAGATACACAACGGAACGTGTATGAGGGATTATTGCGGAAGCGTCACTTGCGGCAACAGTAAAACCTTCACCCTTCCCAATTACCAGCGGGCTTCCCTTTCTGCCCAGGAAAATTGTGCCCGGCATGTCTTGTGCAATTAGGGCGATGCCATAGGTGCCCTCGATACTTTTAAGCGCTTCAAGAAACGCCAGCCGCAATTCAAGGCCGTCATTTATAAAATAGTCAATGAGATGAACCAGTACCTCGGAATCGGTTTCGCTGCTGAACATATATCCCATTTTCTGAAGTTTTTCCCGAAGCGGTTTGTAATTCTCGATTATTCCGTTATGTACTATGGCGAGAGACTTCGAACTGTTGCTGTGAGGATGAGCGTTTTCAATGCTGGGAACACCGTGAGTTGCCCATCGGGTATGCGAAATTCCCGCTTTATACTTCTCAGCCGGAAAATCAGGCAGTGAGGAGGAACCGATACGGTTAAGTGTTCGGTGTATATATATATGATCATTCCGCGCCATGGCGATACCCCATGAATCATACCCCCGGTATTCCAGACGGCGGATTCCATCCATCAGCAGATTTGGTGAAAAATTACGCCCCGTAAAACAAAAAATTCCACACATTTTAAAACTCGATGTTTATAATAAAAATAAACTATTCGTGTCAGGGGCACAGAATTCTGTGCCCCTGCTTGTCATGAATATTTATCTGCATCGATGCAGATCAGTATCAAAGCATATGACTCACTGTTTTATCAGTCTCTGTTTCCCCTGAGGACAAGAAGCCTGATAAGCATGAGAACCGATGTTGCCGCAGCAGCGACATATGTCCATGCTGCCGCATCGAGCACTTTTTTTGCCTGAGGAATTTCATCCTGTGTCAGATAACCGCCCTTTGCCAGAACAACAAGCGCCCGTTTCGATGCATTAAACTCAACCGGCAATGTTACGAGTGTAAAGACCACTGCCACAGTAAACAGGATAATGCCGACATCCATAAGTAATCCCAATCCTGGCATCCGGGTTAAATAGGATAATAACAAACCCGCCATAAAAATCCATATACCCAATTGCGACCCGGTTGCCGCAGCCGGGGCTATCGCTGATCTCAAAACCAACGCCGAGTAATTGGTCGCATGCTGGAGAGCATGGCCGGACTCATGCGCTGCAATACCGAGCGCCGCTATACTCCGTGAATCATACACGCCCTCGGATAATCTCAAGACTCCGGCTTTAGGGTCATAGTGGTCGGTTAGCTGTCCGCGTACCGGTTCAACCGCTACTCCGGAAAGGCCGTTACGGTTGAGGATGTCACGGGCTACACCTGCACCTGTGATACCGGACCGTGCAGCCACACGGCTGTATTTACCGAATGCTGACTGCACCTTCGCCTGTGCCCAGAGTGTGAATATCAGGCCGGGTATGGCGATAATCATTGTAGGATCGTACCAGAAAAACATATGTAATCACCTCCGTGATGATGAGTTCAAAGAAAAAAACAAGATATATAATTACTCAAATATAGTTACCAAAACCATTCTTATAAATCTTTAATTAGACGTTTATTTCATTTTTTTCGTTTCATGAGAAGATACTCGTTGACACCTTCTTTCTTGTAATCGGGAATTTCACCTACCTTTTCATATCCCAGACGCCTGTACAACCGCAGCGCGTCGGTGTTGAAATCAGTAACCATCATGAAGATAAGATGCTTATTCCGAAACATCAGGTCTTCAAGGTAGTTCAGAAGTTTTGTGCCGATACCCTTGCCCTGATGGCTGCCGTCCACCATTACCATGCGAACATAGGGGAATTCTCCCATCATGCCGTGCTCCACACAGCCGATAAAACCTTTAACAGTATTCTCTTCTTCATATACCCAGATAAAATTCCCGGCATTCAATTCATTTTTTATGAATGTCAGCGCATCATCCATTGTTCGTTCATATTTTTCCCAGATGGGGGTTACAGCCATGATTTCGGCACATCGTTGAATATCGCTTTTATGCGCTTTCCGTATCTCACTCAAGTAATTTCCCCTCATCCCGGAATATTCTGTCATTCTGAACGAAGTAAAGAATTTTGTTTTAAATAGTGTTATTAGCAACAAAAGCAATTATCGAATGCTACATTTAATTTTTTAGTTATTCAATGAGATTGCTTCGTCATTCATTCCTCGCAATGACTGGCTAATCGAATACACATTCACTTATTCCGACAGAAGTATTCCTTTTTCAATTCTGTATCCCCGGACAAATCCGGCGCTGTCCATGGCCTTTTTTCCTGGTGGCTGAAGTTCGACAATGCGAAGGCTGCCCTTTCCGCATTGGATCGTAATGCCTTCCTGTGGAGATGCCTCAATAATTGTACCCGGAGTTCCGGTTGACAACTCTTCGACAATTTTTGCCCGGTGAATTTTGAGCGGCCCTTTCCGCCATTTTGTATATGCACCCGGTGCGGGATTCATACCGCGCACCTGATTGTGAATGCTTTTCGCTTCTTTTGTCCAGTCTATAAGCCCGTCTTCTTTGAACAGCCGTGGGGCGGGACGGTTTCCCCGCGACGGTTGTTTCGATCCATGGGCTTCACCCTTTTCAATAAGGCCGACCGTTTTTAGAGACAGGTTGGCGCCTGTTATCTTCATTCTTGCCGTAAGCTCACCAGCGGTTTCATCGGGCCCGATCGTTACTGTTTCATTCAGGATAATATCGCCGGTATCGACGGTTTTCTCGATGAAAAACGTAGTAAGTCCCGTTTCGGTATCGCCATTTATTACTGCCCAGTTGATCGGAGCGGCTCCCCGGTAATCGGGTAACAGAGATGCATGAAGATTTATCGTGCCGTCCGGTGGCAAGGAAAAAACTTCCTCAGGAAGAATCCGGAAAGCAACAACATAAAATAGGTCGGCATTGAATCCTTTGAGCCGTTCTATAAATTCAGGATCGGTCAAGTTTGCCGCTTCAATCACATCGAGTCCGAGAGATTGTGACGCAACCTTAATTGGTGAAGGTTGAAGTTGCCTGCCGCGGCCCTTCGGTGAGTCGCAGCGTGTAACTACACCCGCCACATTATGGTGTTCATAGAACGTCCGGAGTGTAGGAATACCGAAATCGGATGTGCCCATGAATACGATTCGTTTCAAACGGTTTCACCTTCGGCGATCGATTTTAGAGTTTTTGCGAGAAAAGTTCTTTTTACCGAACTTATCCTGTCCACAAAAAGAATGCCTTCGAGATGGTCGATTTCGTGCTGAATGACCCGTGCAAGCATGCCATCGGTATCGATTTTATGCTCTTCGCCATTTACATCCGTATAATGCACGGTTACCTTTTCGGGTCTTACAACTTCTTCCCAGACTCCCGGAACGGAAAGGCAGCCCTCTTCCATGGAAACTTCGCCCTCTACATGGAGTATCTCCGGATTGATAAGAACCATTATATCATCGACCGATTCTCCGAACGATGCATCGATTGTAATTATTTTTTCCGATATACCAACCTGGGGGGCTGCAAGCCCTATACCTTTATATTCAAACATGATATCCACCATGTTTTCCACTAACTCGGATAATTCCTTATCAAAAACGGTAACAGGATCGGTCTTTTTTCTTAGCACCGGATCGCCGTAAACTCTGACTTTTTCAATTATATCATTCATGATTTCTGTACATTATCTCCGTGTTTCGAAATGATTTTCGATATACTCGATCTGATCATTTCGATTTTTGTTGTATCGGAAACTTTAAGAACAACAGTGTCTTCACTATTGCCGTCATCACCTTTATTTGATTTTATATTTACAATAGTTCCGGTAATACCGCCAATAGTTACAACCTTGTCACCTTTCGAGAGTTGACTCAGCATATTCTGTGTTTCTTTCTGCTTCTTTTGCTGAGGACGTATCATAAAAAAATAAAATACCGCGAAAAGCGCCAGCAGCATAGGCCATATCGGTGCCGGTTTTCTCGCAGCCTTTTCTGTTTGTGCAAAAGCGGTGCTGATAAATTCAAAATCCATATATTATTCCTCTTTTCTGTAACGGCGAAGAAATGAATCCCGCCACTGTGGAAATCTGTTTTCTAAAATCGCTTTTCTCATTTCACGCATGGTATCGAGATAAAAATAGATACTGTGTATCGTTGCCAGCCGCGGGCCAAGTATTTCCCCCGTCTGAAAGAGATGCCGTACATACGCTCTGGTGTAATTACGGCATGCCGGACACCTGCACTCAGGATCTATCGGACCGAAATCACTGGCGGTTCCGGCATTCTTTAGCACAAGTTTCCCGTCTTTGGTAAACACTGTGCCGTTACGTGCGTT
This sequence comes from Candidatus Latescibacterota bacterium, assembly GCA_016927495.1. Classification (GTDB taxonomy): domain Bacteria; phylum Latescibacterota; class Latescibacteria; order Latescibacterales; family Latescibacteraceae; genus JAFGMP01. Next base: position 17,606 of record JAFGMP010000309.1, read on the forward strand.
ACGGGTCGGCATTACACAGTCGAACATATCCACACCCCGTGACACCGCCTCGACTATATCATCGGGAAAACCAACACCCATAAGATATCTCGGTTTTTCCACGGGTAAAATTCCGGTGCTTAGTTTTACCATTTCAAACATATGCGTCTTTGGTTCGCCGACCGCAAGGCCGCCGATAGCATACCCCGGAAAATCCATGTTAACAAGCCGTTGCGCATATCGTTCTCTCAGTTCGGTGAAAATGCCGCCCTGACAGATAGCAAAGAGTAACTGCCTGCCGTTATCGAGTTTTGCGAATGTTTCTCTGCACCGCGCCGCCCATTTTTCCGTCATCTCACATGATTTTGATGCATATTCCATCGTCGCAGGATAAGGAATACATTCATCCAGCACCATGATAATGTCTGCGCCGAGTTCATGCTCTGTTTCAATGACGCTTTCAGGCGAAAAAAGATGCTTAGAACCGTCAATATGGGAACGGAAATATACACCTTCATCGGTAATCTTCCTGAGATCGTTCAGGCTGAATACCTGAAAACCACCGGAATCCGTGAGAATCGAATTATTCCAGCCCATAAAACTATGTAATCCTCCGGCCTGTAGAATTAACTTCGGACCGGGACGGAGATAAAGATGATAGGTGTTTCCTAAAATAATTCGTGCATCAATTTCTTCAAGTTCCTGCTGCGACATGGTTTTAACGGTAGCCTGTGTTCCAACCGGCATGAACACGGGAGTTTCGATCTCCGAATGCGGTGTCCTTAGAATCCCGGCCCGTGCACCGGTCTTTGGACACGTTTTCAGCACTTCAAAATAAAATCCCTGTTCATTATGTGAACCCATGCCACGCAGATATACCTCCCTGTGAGTATGCTTTTCGGTGAGAAGAGATTTTTCGGTTTTACTTTTTTTCTTTTATGCAAGACAATAATTTATCTCAGGGGAATCGGTATGTTTCATGACATCAGACCAATTGCCTTTTATGATTATCTATATAAGATAACATTATGGTGAATCAGGGTCAAGGATTAGTGGAGTCTGGCGATCCCCTATTTTTTCGGAAATACGTAGGAATAAGAAAATAACCATCAACAGTGCTGATGATAAAGATATTTAGGCAGAAGGGAAAAACAGGGACAAGGGAATGTGTAGGGGCACAATATTTTGTGCCCTGAAATGTTTTGGACGTGCCGTTTGTTGGGGCAAACCCAAGTGGTTGCCCTGGATTATTGTTTGTCTGAACCATGATTTTCTTGA
>JAFGMP010000310.1 GCA_016927495.1 Candidatus Latescibacterota bacterium
CTCCGAGTATATCGAAAAGAAACGTAAAGAAATAGCAGATCACAACGCAACCCTTGAGATTGATGATACTTTTCTTGTCAACGGAAGACATCTGAGCAATATCGGAACATTCCGGGCTTATATTTCCGCTTATTTACGTAACCATCCGAAAATTAACCTCGATATGACATTTCTTGTGCGGCAACTGCCGCCGACAGAACATGGTTTACCGATTGAAATCTATGTGTTTTCCAAAGATAAAATCTGGGCCAATTACGAGGCAATCCAGGCGGATATTTTCGACCACATTCTGGCAATTGTTCCGGAATTCGATTTACGGGTCTATCAGAATCCATCGGGAAACGATTTCAGGAAACTGGTTAATTCACAGAATAGCTGAAAAAATTACCATGATGCACATGAAGGTAGTGAAGAGAAATACTTACAAATTTGATGCGTATTCCATACTAAAGATCGTAGTAAAAGAAATCCAAACTTATTTTATCCACTCATTCTGGTTCGGGTTAATCATAAATCTTTACTATAACAAACTATAAAGCTTAAATCGCCTTATATTACAGATAATTATGAGTAAAGGGGCACAGCATGCTGTGCCCCTCTTTAACAGGGAATCAATGGGTTAAGTAATTCCCTTCATTTTACCTTGGCAGCCGTCCTTTAAGGTTTTTGACCTTATTCCAGCCCTCAGGCAAATCATCGACATTGTCGGTCGTCAAATTTTTACCACCCGATCCGGGAACAAATACCGGTGAACCGTGTCCGTTTTCTTTTGCTTCCTCGGCAAGTTTTACAATGTGCTGATACGTTTTCTTCAGGTCATAAAACCCATGCCACCAGGAATAGTCCGGGCCCATCATAGCGGAACCCATCCGCGCACGGCGGCCCTCATGGTGCCAGAACTCATAGAACGCCCACTCGATTTCCTCGTCGAACATCGGCCATTTGGTCAGCAGGTTTTGAGCATACAAATCATCCATAATAACTTTGACCGGTTTGAAATAGTTTTCATTATAATTTTCTATTGCCAGATCATACCGTTCAAGATAATTTTTTGCCCAGCGCGGGGAATGACACTGGGTACAGACCTCAACCATCTGCTCTCGGGCTTTCCCGCCGTCGAAATCCTTGTTCAAAATTGTTAATGGTCTTTCGGCTTCCCATTTGAGACGTTCCCCTACGTTGTGCGTTGTGGCAAGCGGCCCCAGCCCGGACATATGACAGGCAGCACAGGTCGGTGCGGTAAAATCCTCTGAGGGTTCCCATAAATCCGGGCCTGCATTGAAATTCCACTCGTTGTGTTCGGCAAGATATCGTTTCCCATGCTTTGACTCGAAATATATCTCATCCTGAGGATGGTCAGGGCCGAGATGACACTGGCCGCATGTCTCCGGCTTACGTGCCTCGGCAATATTAAACCGATGCGTGGTATGACACATGACACAGCTTCCGTGGGAGCCATCGGGATTTCCCCGACCGCACCCCACATTCGGCCAGTTTTCAACAGTCAGTTCTCCGGTAGTAATATCCGAACCATGGCAGACATAACATCCGGTGGCACGTTCGATCTCATTATTCATTCCTTTCAGCCAGGGATCTTTTATATCAGCGGTCTGAATGGCAAATGTTCTCGCATGTTTGCTCTGGCTGAACTGTTTTTCTTCGAAAGGGTGGCACTTACTGCAGTCCAGCGGTGTGACAACAGGACTTATTTTAATATCGCGATATTTTTCCGTACCCGGACAATCACGGGCATCCTTATCGGTAAGTTCCGCCCGGTGACAGTCAAGACAAGTGACAGTCGACCGCGCATGGAGGCTGTTTGACCAGTCATGTACTTTCCCCGGTTCCTCTTTTGCATGACATGAAATACACTCACGTTCGATCTCGGTCAGTCCGCGCCCGATTTCTATTTCTTTGGTCAGTTGCGGCGACGGCAGCTTTTCCTGTCCGAATACCCCGTTCGATATAACAACACAAAAGAATGACACCGTACCAAGCAATTGAAATAACATGTGTTTCATAGGTTGCCTCCACTATCCCGTAAAGATGTTTTTCCCGAGGATAATTGTTCCTTGAATTTTCCGTGAAATTCCCTTCTATGGCAGTCCAGACATTTTTTCTCGTCTTTCATCCGTATATATGCCCGGTGAGCAATAATCGTCTTAATCGATGAACCCTTAGGAGTAAGATTCTCATGACAGGTCAAACATGAAGTATTGGCAATTTTCTTCCGCGCTGATTGACTCAAATCCTCCCAGTTCATGTTTTCCGGATCGGATTCGCCGAACAGGTGCATGGTAACATCTTTGACACCGTCACGGGTTTTTGTCCAGAATTTCATCACCATTCCGGGTGGAATATGGCAGTCTTTGCATTGAGCCACAACGCCATCCTCATTTTCGAAGTGTGAGGACTTTTTCCAGCCCTGTTCGGCAACGAACTTCATTTCATGACAGAGTACACAAAACGGTGTTGTTGAAGAGTAATGGTAAAAATGGGAAGAGACAGACAAAACCATGACGGTAAAACCAATGGTGAAAATAATCGTTTTAACAGAGATTTTGTTATTGGGAAATCTCATACATGTTCCATACTGCGAGTTTATTTCATGTATTATTTACTTAAGCCGGCGCCTGTTTATCGATGGCTCGAAAATCACTGATACGGGTTTTTGTCATGTGCCGGACAATAACCTTATACGATTCTTCGAACATTCCTTTCAGCAAACAATCACCCGGTTTACATAACGGTTTACTCAACAGGCAGTCGGGCAAAGATAACGGGCCTTCGATGCATTCATATACATCCATTAACGTGATAGTGTCGGGATTCTTTTTTAACACAAATCCGCCGCCTGCGCCTCGTGTCGAATATACCAAACCAACTTTTACCAGACGCTGCATTACCTTTGCAAGGTGTGATTCGGAAACAGCGAGATTTCGGGCGATATCCGATACAGGAATCGGTTTATTATTGTTTTGTGCAACTATATATGCAAGAGAATGAATCGCTAAATTAACACGTTCAGGTATTTTCAACATAAAAATCTGCTTTATGAAACAAAAAAGAATTAAGATTCCAGATTCCTAAATAAGTACAAAAAAAGTCTTTGTCAAGATTTTTCGCTCAAACGCATATGATCAGTGATAAAAAAAAGTGGCAAAAGATTATTTACCATAAAGCACATAAAGATAATGAATAATTCAAATAATTAACTCCACTTCAAAAAGGGGGAAATGAAAGTCTGAATGTTTGTTTTGCATATAGCCGTTCTGTTCTGATTACTATGGTACCTAACCAACATAGAAGTTTATTTTTATAATAATTCAATCAAGTAAATAAAGGTTCAGATTATTTTTAAAAACAATTTTTTTTCAGTCTTCATAGAAAAAAATTTCGGAAATTTATAAAATTATGGATTAATAATATCCACCATGAATGTACTAAAGTGATTGAAGGGAAATACTATATTTAGCCTTTATGTTTTACGCAAAACCTACTATTTCAATCGAAATTATCTTGACAAAATATGACAATACCATCATATTATAATAGCACAACCAAACTTCTTCACAGGTAATTTCTGCTCTGGTCTGTACTTCCATAATAATAACAGTTGGAGCACCATAATGTCAGCGTATCATACGTCCCAATTTCTAATGTGGCGTGTAATCGTCACTATCGTACTGGCAACAGTTTTTTGTCTTCTCACAAACAAACTCGCGCTTGTACAACAAACCGTCACCCAAACCGATCCTGTCGGATACTGGCAAAGTGTTGATTTTGTTTTGAAAATCGAGGATTTCCAGCCTAACAGCAAACAGGTCATGGATGAATTACCGCTCAAAGAATTTCAATTCAATCGTGACGGAACAGCATCATGGAACCATCGATGGAAACATGACCAGCTTATACATCCTGACGGCAAATTCCATGCTAAATATTATATAAAGGATATTGAAGGGTCCTCTTATCTGTTTTTACCATGGTTGAGCGGTGATGTGACAGAACGCGGCATGAAGCCGGCATATTATGTCTTTAAAAAGTCGATCATGACAATTCATGAGTATGACGATATAAGCTGGAAAGATGTGAGCGCATATGATTTTTCTGAAAACTCAAATCTACCGAAAACCCTTATATTCAACGAAAAAACGGTTTGGCCGGATGAGGGTAAAATGCCTACAGACGGTAATCCGAAAATGATTATGACTGTGTCGATGAATCCGGGACTTGGTATACGGGAACTTCACAATGAGGGAATCACCGGTAAAGGAGTCAATGTGGCAATAATAGACCAGCCGCTCACGCCCGACCATCCGGAGTTCAAGGGAAAAATCGCCGCGTATTACGATGCCGGGTGCAATGGGAGCATTATCAGTATGCACGGCCCGGCAGTAGCAAGTCTTCTTGTAGGAACTCACTGCGGAACCGCACCCGAAGCTAAGCTCTATTACGCCGCAGTTCCCTCATGGATAGGCGACACAGCCTATGAGGCTAAAGCTCTTGATTGGATAATCGAACAAAACGAAAAATTACCGGTATCGGAGAAAATTCGTGCTGTATCGGTTTCGGCAGCGCCATCGGGACCGGGATCACCTTTCGAGAAAAACCTTGAAATGTGGGATGACGCATGTGCCCGTGCAGCAGAGCAGGACATTCTTGTTCTCGACTGTACAAGACATCGGGGATTCATCGGCCCGTGCTATTATAACTCGGACGATCAGGAAAATGTTGCCGCATGTACAGCAGGTTTTCCCGGCATGTCCGGTAATCTCCCCGCTGAACGTATACTTGTCCCTAACTCGCGACGCACAACAGCGGAAGAATCCGAAAATGGCGATTTTTCTTACCGGTACTGGGGAAAGGGTGGTTTGAGCTGGTCGATTCCCTACTGCACCGGTGTTTTCGCCCTCGGATGGCAACTGAAACCAGAGCTTGATTCCCGGACAATGAAAGATCTTCTCTTTCAGTCAGCGTATACAAACGAAGCCGGATATATGTTCATCAATCCCAAAGAGTTTATCAAGCTAGTGAAAGCAGCACAATTGTAAATACTAAAACATATAATCTAAAAGTAATAGATGTAAGGGAATCTTTCTAACTACAAGATACTTTTTACATTTTATTCTACCAAGCATTTTATTAGGTATATTCTGAAACCATTGTTTAAAAACTGGTCTAAAGACATTGCTTACCAACTATAACCAAAACTTAAACCAAAAAGAGGGAAAAAGACTCCGTTTACTCTATAAAAAGGAGTAAATCCTACTCTATAAAGGAAACCGTCTTTTTTTTGATGCCTGTATCCGATTCCACCATGGAGAGAAATCCTGGATTCATTATAATCTTCATTCCATCGAGATGTTGCACTTGCTCCGGCACCTACCTCGAAATAGGATGGTCCGTCACCGGTAATTAAATAGTACATAATACTCGGTGAAAAATAATCTTTCGTTTCATTCCCATTTTCTCCAACTTCATATTCTAAAAGTGTTAATCCAATACTAAACCTATGGTTGTCTTTGATTCGAAAATCGATGTTCGGTGAAAACCAACCCTTACCAATCAATTCAAAATATACCGCTGTGCCAGGATAACTATCTTGCTCCTGAGCAAATAGTGGAGTTAGGGTGAGAAGAAAAGTACAAATAAATATTATTATTAAAAGAATATATACACGTATCATATGTTCCTCCTTATAAAAGTAAGGACC
>JAFGMP010000311.1 GCA_016927495.1 Candidatus Latescibacterota bacterium
ACCACACCCGATGCAAAGATTGCTGTTACCTGGGCCGGAGCTATCCCCTATTTCTCGGGACGGTATGTTGTGGATATCCTCGGAAAAACTGATAAAGTCATCGCACACATGGAGATGCGGAAACCAAAAGCCGATGACAACAAGTGGACATTCTTTCTGCCGGGGCATCTTAAATACGATTACCGTCATTCCATTGGTGAATTGAAACCCGATGCGGTGCTCCAGTTCTGGGGCGATCTTGATGAGGCGAACGAGTATATGGCGGGTAAATACATCAAGCTCATGGCCGGGGATAAATTTATCTTTCTCCGCACCGATTCGGACAAAGTTCTATGGAGCAAGTTTATGCAGAATCAACAGGCCCCACCACAATAAACACCGTAAATCCCTCAAACGAGAACAAAAAAATGAAAGAATCATTCAGAGAAAAGCTTAGATGCGGCAAATCCCAGATCGGCACAATCATTACCCTGCCCTGTCCCGAGACTGCCGAAATACTTTCAGATGCCGGTTTTGATTTCCTGTTTATCGACACCGAACATGCGCCGCTCTCCATACAGGATGTTCAGCATATCCTACAGACTGTACAACACAAATGTCCCTGCATCGTCAGAGCGCCGTTACATAATGAGATTTGGATAAAACGCATACTCGATACCGGGCCGGATGGAATCGTTGTACCGCTGGTTAATTCCGCTGAAGAAGCTGCCCGGGCAGTCAGTTTTTGCCGCTACCCACCTGAGGGCAAACGAAGCGTAGGCATTGCCCGTGCCCACAGGTATGGAGAGAAATTCAGCGAATACATAGACAGCGCTAACAGCGCTGTTGCAGTCATTGTACAGGCAGAACATATCGATGCGGTCAGGAACATCGATTCCATTGTTACAGTGAAAGGCATAGACGGGATTTTTATAGGTCCGTACGATCTTTCCGGAAGTATGGGGATGACCGGAAAAGTTAACACACCGGAGGTACGGGAGGCTGTAAGAAAAGTCCATACAACATGCCTGAATGCGGGTATACCAGCCGGTATTTTCGGCATCGATTCTGATGCGGGAGCACGCTATATCGGTCAGAAATACTCTTTCATCGCAGCAGGCATGGATATTCTCTTTTTAGGTGAAAAAGCAAGAGAAATAATTGAGAAACTGAATAAATAGAGAATATCAAATTTTGTTCTAACCTCTTCTCCAAAGTATTCGCAGGCGAGGGGGAGTCGTAACTCCTGACATTCGAATCGGCCCCCTCTTTTCCCGGGAGAGGAGATTAAGGTTTGAGGGCTTCCTGAAAGGGAGTACCCGTTAAAATTATTTATCGTCCCTTTTTGCCGGTAATACTTTCAATATCGATTCTTAAAATGCCGAATGCATTATACCTTTTATCTTCTTTAAGGCTACGTTCACGGACGATGTCCGGATTGTCCTCAAGATGATTGAGCAGTATCGACATGGCATGTTTTTTTTCTTCGAGATCATGAATTTCAGTTGCAGTGCCATGGAAAACGACAGACCTGAACGGTTGACCGCACTCTCCCTGAATATATCCACCGTCAATAAATACCGTGCCGCATACTGTATTATTTGCCCTGATGAAGTCAAGTTTGAGCCCTTTTCGGGCACAGTGACAGTAGAGAGCTTGTTTCCCGCGGTCATAACCATAACTGAGCGTTACAACATAAGGCTCATTATCACGGCATAACGCAAGTACCATATATTTCCCGGTTATAAGTATATCATTTATTATTTCAGGATCGGTCGTTGTTTTTTCAGTTTTTGTAAAATGATAATTGGCCATCTTTATTCATCCTCAAGTTATCGTTATTATCCTGATCAAATATAAATTCACGATTCAATTTTTTGAATATAGATTGAAAAATTTTTTTATTGTTTCCTGCCCTTGCAAATATATGCGGGTATACTTGAAACAGCAAATGTAGATATCATTGCCTAATGTATCATTGACATATAAACATTCAGCATCGAATTGAATTTTCTGTTCAATGTTCTTTATTGTCATAAAATCCGCTTCCAAATTGTATTCAGTATGTACTTTGACCGGCATCTGACAGATCAGTTTGAATCCCCCCTGTGAAATATCGGCTAATTCTCCGAAATACTGAGATTTATTACGATCATAAACCGCAAAAACAGACTGGTGAAGGGAAATTTTAGGTTTTTCAGTCTGATTATCGTCAATGAGCGTCTCTATAATATTCTGTTTATCAAGTTTGATGAGATTAAGTCTTTGATATTTTCTTTTCTCATCTTTTATTTGATTATAAAATTCCCATTTTACATTTCTTTCCCGGTAAATATCTTTTTGCACAACCGATACAGCAATTTTCTTCGCCTGAATCATGTCATATCCGGGTTTGATGTAAACAGCATACAGATTATCCTGAATACCTATTTCAGTAAAAGTTTTTAATTTTTGGTCTATTTTATTACTAATATCAATCGCAATATCCTGATGGTTTACTTTAAAAACACACATATATTTTTTTTGTTTTTCTTCATAACATTCGGGTTGAACCTGCCTATCCGAAAAATCTTTCTTTTCTCCTTTTGTAACGGTTATAGACGCCGCATTTTTAGCCACTTTAGCAGACTTCTCCGTCTGCTCTTTTTTTGTTAGTCTAAAGATATTAAGTAATTTATTTTTCAATTTCACAA
>JAFGMP010000041.1 GCA_016927495.1 Candidatus Latescibacterota bacterium
GGGGGTAGCCCCCTTGTTCAAAACTCCATTATTTCCAATTTTTTTATCCGTGTTTATCCGTGGCTAACAATAATTTCTTTACAACCCGGTATCACTCCTTCGCTTCCGCTCTTGTTCTCCGCGATGTTTTCGGAGGCGGTGTCCATGTGCCGTTTTTAGCGACTTCGATAAAATCAATTTGCTCGGGAAGGATGGTTGCTATATCAAGCGACGTACCGTTTACTTTCAGCGTTCCGGGCTTGACACGCATTTCGGTGATGCCGATAACTTTGCCTAAATTCGGCTCCTTGACCGCGTAATCGGTAATCTGCGCCGACACCGGAATGTATGTACCGCCCTGCGAGATATAGGAGTAATGGTCGATACGGCGGTAGAGGTTGCGCTCGAAATACTGTTCGAGTCTGCGGGGACGGTAGTCCAGTTCGGAATCGAGATAGAACTTATACACCTGATCGCGCCCAAGGTGGGGATACCGCACCACAATGCATTGGTGGCCGTCCACTTCCTCCGTTTCCTCGAGCTGTTCGCCGCCGAGAATCCTGAGATACCCGTAATAGAAGGTGCCGCCGGGACCTATCGAGCCGTTGAGATACTGATCGTAATCGAAATACAGGCCGCCGATGTTCTCACGGTGCGGACGCTCGCCGACAATTTCAGCGTACTCCATTACCGGCCGGTCGATTTTGAACCTGCCGCTGAGCGCGCGTATTTCTCTGCCGTCATAGACTACTGTGCCGGAATCTGTTTCCGCTTTTGCGCCCGAAAACAAGTCGCAGCAGTAGACTTTACGGCGTTTGCCATCCATCATCGACCACAACTGAGCTTCGTAAGTTGTGCCGCTGACCGGTGTGCGTTTCACATCGACAGAAACCTGATTGCCCGAAGAATCGTACTCTGCGGTCATGAAACTTTTATATTCCACCGTGTAGGAACAATCGATGGATTTAATACGAGCGTTCTGACGAGCGATAGTATCGACTATCGCATTGGTTTGATCGGTGCGGTGGAGCAGTTCCTCCGCCCAGGAATACTGGCATGCAACCGTCGGCGGCACCTGTATCCCGCGGCCTACTATGACGCCGTACCCCTTCACATTTGTGTTGGTTCCCACAAGCGGGGAGCCGTCGCCGTACCGGAAGTCCCCGGCATCCATGTCGACAAACATCGGGTCGATTTCCTGCTCTCCGGTGCCGGGTATGGGCTTGTAGGGTATACGGCTGCCATCCTCGCCGAACTCGTTGTAATAGGGCGAGTTCCATGTCACATTGTCGTGGATGACCGGAAATGAACCCTCCATGATGCGCTGTCCCCAGTAATTATTGATCATGATGTTGTGCGAAACAATGGGCATCGACCTGTTGATGTTGATCGACACCGAGTTGCGGTAAAATATGTTGTGATGTATAAACGGTTTCGAAAGCTGGGTCATGCCGAGTGTTTTCAGATTACCCATAAATATGTTGTTGGCGATCTCCGGCGAAGAGTGAATGCAATAGACGGCGCGTTCACCGATGTTGTAGAACATGTTGCCGATGATAAGGGGATTGGAATAACCTGAGTACTCGATAGTATCGAGGGCGTTTTCAGGCGCGACAAAGCGGTCCTCGGAATTGATGCTGTAACCGTCCGACCTGGTGCTCTCCACAATGATACCGAACACCGCATTGCTGAAAAACAGATTGCCCCTGATGACAAGGGTCGAATCACAGTCCACCGTATGAACCGCGGCACGGAAACGATCCTCGCTGTAATCGAAACCGGTGCCTGTGATAGTGAAACCGGAAATATCGCAGCCGTTTGCAGCCACAATCGCCGAGGCTTTGTTCTGGCTGTCGATAATCGTGGTATAGGCGTTTTCTCCCCAGAGCCTGATGTTTTCCTTCATACGCAGATTCTCTTTGTAGGTGCCCGGCCTTACAAACACGGTTGCGCCCGGAGATGCTTTGTCGATGGCCTCCTGAATCGTCACCGCGTCGGCGAAACCCGTTGTATCGACAACGATGACCTCACCTTTGAAATCGGAAGGTTTTACCGTGCCGTCATTGATGCGTCCGTAACCGTCCAGATGCATTTCCGGATCTTTGGTTTTCCTGTCACGGATTACTTCGCCGCTCCACCAGTTTGTATAGTAATAGTCTACAAAATTGTTGAACGGAACATCGAGGCCATAGGGGTCCTTATATCCTGTCGGCGCAACCTCCGAATAATCGCTGATGAAACCGTGGCGGTCCCAGCCGCGGTAATAACCGTACTCCCATGTCCATGCCATATGGCATTTTGTACATCTGTCTGTTTTCTGCCAGTCCGGATAAATTTCACTCAGATCGATTCCGACCTTAAGCTCGCTTTTCTTCTGAAGGCCTGCCATACCGAGGCATCCCGATATCATCACCGTGATTAAAATAATGATCGTAGATTGTACGTTTTTAAATTTCAATGGCACCTCTTTTTTAGTTGATTGATTAACACATTTTTGTTGTGCTCTAAAATAAATAATTATCTGTATTTTATATACATTATTTCATGTTGGCATGCTCAAGAAACTGCTCTTCATCAAGAGTCTCTACACCCAACTCCTGTGCTTTTGTCAGTTTCGATCCCGCATCGGCACCGTATACCACATAATCGGTCTTTTTCGATACTGACGAAGTCACATTTCCACCAAGGGAACGGATAATATCACCTGCTTCGGTTCGTGTCATCGAATCCAGCGCTCCGGTGAGGACGAATGTTTTTCCGGCGAAAAATTCGTTTGCAGTGATTTCATGTTTCTCTGATTTAAACGGTAGTCCGTATTCTTTTAACCGGGCTAAAATTCCTCTGTTTGTTTCGTTACCGAAAAAGTCCATAATGCTTTCCGCCACAACCGGTCCGATGTCACCGATAGCTTCAAGCGATTCGGCATCCGCATTCATCAGCGCATCGAGTGAATTGAATGTATTGGCAAGGGTGCGGGCCGAACCTGCTCCGACATGGCGGATTCCGAGTCCGAAAATGAGATTCCACAGTTCCTTTTTCTTGCTTGCTTCGAGAGCGGATATCAGGTTCTCAGCGCTTTTTTCTCCCATCCGTTCAAGTGCTGCAAGTTGATCCCTTTTGCCGGTAAGATCGTAAAGATCGGCATAATTTGCAATTAGACCGGACTGAACAAGCAAAGACACCGAAGAAGGGCCAAGTCCTTCGATATCGAGCGCGTCACGGGATGCGAAATGCAGAATTCGACCCTCGACCATTGCCGGGCATGAAGCATTCACACACCGTACGGCAACTTCTTTCTCATCACGGACTATCGGCGATGAACACTCGGGGCATATATCGGGAATATGGTACGGGTGACTATCAGGTGGCCTTTTATCCAGTACGACACTGACAACTTTAGGTATAACATCACCGCCTTTTTCGATGATGACGGTATCCCCGGCCCGTATATCCTTACGGGCAATTTCCTGCTCGTTATGCAGTGTGGCGCGGCTTATGGTCGATCCTGCAAGAAGCACCGGTCTCAGGACTGCAACAGGCGTTATGGTTCCGGTGCGGCCTACCTGAGTGATAATGTCCTCCAGAAGAGTTTCAGCCTGACGGGCTCTGAATTTATATGCAACGACGCCCCGCGGGCTTTTGGCCGTTGTTCCGAGCCGTGAAAACTGATCGTGCGAATCGATCTTGACCACTATGCCGTCGATATCATAGGGCAGCGAGTCGCGTTTGTGATCCATATCACCGGCAAAAGCCATGATTTCCCCGATGGTTCTACATTTCCGCCTGTTTGGATTGACAGAAAATCCTAAACTGCTAAGCTGTTCAAGCCTATCCCACTGGCTATCGATATCTCTGCCGGCAATCCCGAACCAGTAAGCAAAAAATCTGAGGGGCCGTTCTGCAACGATCCTCGGATCCTGCAATTTCAAGGATCCGGCAGTGGCATTGCGCGGATTGGCAAACAGTTTTTCACCTGCCGCTTCACGGTTTTTATTCATATTATCAAAAGCATGACGTTCGAGAAACACCTCACCCCGGACTTCGCATGTTCCATCAAAACCAAGGAGCTTCAAAGGTATTGTGCGGATTGTTCTGACATTGGGAGTTATTACTTCACCGGAGGTGCCGTCCCCGCGCGTGATTCCCGCCTGCAGGATGCCTTCCTCATAAAGCAAAGAGAGCGCCACACCATCGATCTTGAGTTCGCAGGTGTATGCTATGTTTTCACCCGGAAGCAGAGATCGTACACGGCGGTCGAAATCTATGACCTCTTCTTCATTATAGGTATTGGATATACTCAGCATCGGAGTTGCGTGCAAACGTGCAGGGAATTCTTTCGTAAGGTCGCTGCCGACACGGGCTGAGGGGCTGTCTGAGGTTTTCAGATTGGGATAAGCCTTTTCAAGAGCCTCGAGTCCCTTCACAAGCATATCATACTCTTCATCGGAAACCGTTGGTTCCGCAAGCACATAATAGCGATAATCATGTTGGCGTATTGCCTGCCTCAACTCTTCTATTCGTTCTCTCGGTTCCATTGAGACCTCATAGTTTTGACGTATTCACGAACGTTATTAAAAAATTCAATCGAAAGCGGCGTCTGGTAATCGGGATAGGTATGAATGAACGGCGCAAAAGTGCCCCTTAGAAAATGCAATGTAACCTCCGCATATATGTTCTTGCCGATATAAATACGGTGGCTGTAATCTTTCGTTGTCGCCAGAATAAGCTTGGAAAGCGTAACATATCCTGGATCGATATTGACCCTTCGCGCAATAGTATCCCCGGTTTTTAGCGCGGCTTCCATTTCAATATCGTTGGTGAACAGCTTGATATCGGAAAGTTGCATACATTCTATCGGTTTCTTAAAACAGTAAAAGCACTTGCGCAGGTTCGATCCCATCTCCTCCGTATAATAATCGGTCATGGTAAAATCGAAAGTTTCGCTTTTTAAAAAAACCGGGCCATATTCAGCAATCATTTTATCAAGAGCTTTGTTTGCTAAAACTTCATCGGAAAAAAAAATGCCGGCTATTAAAGCTGCGGGGCTAACCGGTTTTACTTTTCCCATTGGATAATATCTCCCGATTGTTCAAAGAAAGAAATTATTGGGTGGATTGCTGCTGATTTTTAACCGAATTTCGATAACTGAGTGTTGTTAATGATTCACGAAACTCAGGTTCTTCAAACGGTTTTAATTGAGCTTCTACAAAATCATCATCGGACGGCTTTACATCATCATACCAGAAAATAGGTATCCCGCGCCTTCGCACTAACCGTATCTGTAATCCTTTAGTATACATAATTTTGTCTGTAAGCTCATCAGTGTAAATCTTTTTGCCGGCACAAAAAGCGGCAGCTTCGCCGGCAGCTTCGCCAATGGCCCATCTGATCGATGGCGAATCATATGCTGTACTTGCGATATATGTAGTTCCTATATTGCCGCTGCCAAATATAACATTATTATATTTTATCGGTAGTAAAGCGCCGAGGGGTATCTGAAACGGCTTTGTTTTAAACATTACATGATCTGATTCATGTGGCCCACGTTCCAGATGTATGGGCTGAAAACCAATTCCAACCGAATCTTCGAAAAACCGCGCTCTGGGGCCTTCATTGAATTCGGCTGCTATATCCTGTTCGGTTATAATTTTTCGGGATCTGATTCTTCGTGGTTTTCTGAAAACATTTAATTTTTGTGCTCCATCTTCACGCGGTTTATCATACAGTTCAACCTCGAAACTTCGATTGCGCATCTCTTTATTGGATTTATACGGATTTTTATAATACAAAATATTTAGGCCTACAAGACTGTCGGGGGCTTCAGGAGCATGTGGTTCGCCCGTCTGTTCTCTGCTTTCGTGGCCGGTGGAGCGTCTTATACCGATGATGGGGATCAAATCACCTGTTCTTGTGGCATCGATATACATCCAACCGGTAAGCTGGTGCGCCACTTTATTATCGAGATCGACAGCGATTAACGATGAGATGCGGTTATAAAACGATACAGCCTTCGCAACCTTCAACCGTTTGAGGACAGTCAGTTTCCCCTTTTTAATATTTTCCTCGAGCATTTCATTGATAACATCGAGTGCTGCTTCTGTTTCGAAACAGATATTATTTGAACCGAAGTCGTCAAAATAATGAAAATATTCCGAATAAAATTCTGGTGGTTTTTGAGAACGGTCTGCATACCATTTTTTGATTTTTGAGCGGAACATCTGATAGGATATGGATGAACCTGAGCTGTCGATAAAACTATTATCCGAAATGTAACTCGTATCCTGATATGAAAAGCAACCTGCGATTCTGTCTGTTTCTTCGACAAGTATTGCAGTTCTGCCGGAAGAACAAATCGATATGGCTGCCGCTATTCCCCCCATACTTCCACCAAGAATCACAAAATCAGCATTGTAAAAATTAACCAGGTTTGTTTTTTCACCGGTTAGAATTACCATTTTATTATTATCGGTGTCGAAAACCTGTAAAACCGGTACTTCTTTTTTACTGCAGTTTGCCAATAAAGCACATGCAATGCATACAACAAATAAATAAGTACTTCCGTGTTTCATAATCATCCCAAATTTTTTTTATACCACTCAAGAGACCGCCGTAAACCTTCACGGACATTTATGACGGGGTCATACTCAAACGTTTGTTTTGCAGCTTGTATATCGGCGACAGAATCACGTACATCTCCCGTTCGTTCAGCAGTATATTCGGGTTTAATGCTGCTGCCGAGTTCCTGTGCAATAATTGAATAGAGTTCATTGATTGAAATTCGAACTCCGCACCCGATGTTGAAAGCTCTGCCGGATGCTTGCGGTTTTGCTTGAATTGCCGCTTTAATATTTGCCTGAACTATGTTATCAATGTACACAAAATCCCTTGTCTGTTCACCGTCACCGTATATTGTAGGTTTTTGACCCTTAAGAAGTTTCGAAACGAAGAGAGGGATAACCGCTGCATAATATGAGTGTGGATCCTGATTATTGCCGAATACGTTATAATAACGAAGGCTGACTATCGACATCTCATAAACCTCGCTATATGCGCTTGCGAGCATTTCACCGGAGGCTTTTGACGCGGCATAGGGCGACAATGGATTTAGCGGCATAGTCTCCACATTCGGTAGTACGGTCGAATTGCCGTAAACCGAGGTCGACGATGCCCACACAATGCGTTTCACACCGGTGTCACGGGCGGCGAGAAACACATTTGAAGTACCCTTAATGTTTGTTTCATATGTCTTTACGGGATCTTCCACAGATTGCTGAACACTCACCAATGCGGCTTCGTGAAATACATAATCAACACCCTCACATGCCAATAAACATGTCTGTGGATCAACGACCGTACCCTCAATGAATGAAAAACGGTCAGATGCCAGAAATGGTTCAATATTTACGCTTTTTCCTGTGGATAAATTGTCGAGTACAACAACATCATTCCCTCTTTTAAGTAAAGCTGCGACAAGATTAGAACCTATAAAACCTGCACCGCCAGTAACAAGAAATTTCATTCTAAAACCTTTCAAAAAAAGTACTCTCCAATATCATACGGAAATATACTAAATTTATCATTCGGGGACAATGGAGTAATGAAATCGGTTTTTACACGGTAGTGATATTTCATAAAAAATATCCATGATCAATATCCGAAAAAAAATAAATTTTCTTTCTTCATATTGAAATA
>JAFGMP010000312.1 GCA_016927495.1 Candidatus Latescibacterota bacterium
CCCCGAGAGGTTGCGAATCTCCTCGTTGACCTTTTTCACCCGGTCATATACAACAGTTCGTTTGCCGTTAAAATCGATAGGGCCCTCGTGGAAATTCCACCGTGTGCTTTTCGGGGTCCAGTAGGTAAAATACTGTATACCCTGCGCTCCGTAAGCAAGATTGCTGTATACCTGCAGCCTGAGATGGTCAATAGATGGTATCGGATATGGATCATGGGCAACTGCGAGAGCAAATGCCCAGAATGGCTTTCCTGCTTTCCGTGCCGCTTCCGATATAATTTCGAGGTTTTCACTCCACTCGGGTCGAAGACCCTTTGTCATAACCGGATAATGATCGAAGGATAATACCTGTACCGGAACGGTTTTGACGAACAATTCAACATGCTCGCGGTATGAGGGATTTCCCAATTGTTCCGCTGATGCATAATTTGGGAAAAGGTTTATGTAGCAGAAATGGTCATCATCAACCGCACGTATACGTTGTACCCATGCAGCCAGTTCGGGAAAATCTTTGGCGTTCGGTTCGTCGCGAAGATGATAGCCTGCAAGAGCGGGATGGTCTTTAAAGCGTTTGACAGTACCTTCGGGATCTGATTTGAGTTCGGGGATATGGACAAACAGCTGTATACCGGCGGCTTTTGCAACATCGAGCGCTTTTTGCATGGCATCGGCATCGGGAAAACCAGAAAAACTGTGGGTAAATCCTGCATCGGCAAGTTCCTTATACCGTGCATAGGACGTTTGTTCTGCAGGTGGGCCGATCCATGCATGAATGGGAATGGATACTTTGGAATCGAATTTTTCCTCATCTTGCGCCCATACATGACAGGATACTGAGATTAATGTTGCAAACATTATAACTGTTTTGAAAAATTTTCCGGGCATACCTGCCTCCATAATATTAAAAATATACATTTCCTGTCATTCAACAGACAACGACCATAAGATTACAAAATTTACGGGATAAATACGACGGTTTCAACTGATTCTTTCTTTTAAATGCAAAATGTATTAAACTATATAAATATGAATCACCCGGAATACCGGTAATCGTAGTTATACTGTGTATAATTCGTTAGCTTGTCATGTTATTATAATACCGATGTAACTGCCTGACAAATGAAACAAATACCTTTAATCATACAACTGCCATAAAAAAATGGTGAAGGAGGATTAACCATGAGTGACGGCTCCTATGTGATAGGAATTGATTTCGGAACCGATTCGGTACGGTCTCTTATTGTCAATGCTGAGAATGGCGAAGAGGTGGCAACTTCGGTTCATACTTTCACACGGTGGAGTGACGGGATGTATTGTGATCCGGCAAACAATCGATTCCGTCAACACCCGCTCGATCATATCGAGGGACTTGAAAAAACTATCAGGGAATCCCTTGAAAAAGCGCCAAACGGTACGGCAAAATTAATCAAGGGTATATCGGTCGATACGACGGGTTCGACACCCGGGCCTGTTGATGAGGACG
Organism: Candidatus Latescibacterota bacterium; assembly: GCA_016927495.1. GTDB lineage: Bacteria > Latescibacterota > Latescibacteria > Latescibacterales > Latescibacteraceae > JAFGMP01. The sequence goes on from JAFGMP010000312.1 coordinate 1,484, forward strand.
GAACTCTGTTAGGACTGCTTCCCGAATTTAAGGACAATCCCAACGGACTGTTCGTGCTGTGGAAAGATCATACGGCAGTGGCTGAAGCAGAAGAAATCAACAATCTTGCACATACATGGGACGGCGCCGATTTCACACAGTATGTCGGCGGCATTTATTCCTCTGAGTGGTTCTGGGCAAAAATGCTCCATATACTGAGAGAGGATGCCGATGTTCGCAGCGCGGCTTTTTCCTGGGTTGAGCACTGTGATTGGGTAACCGGCATACTCACCGGTAATACAAACCCGCTGACTATGAAAAGAAGCCGATGCGCAGCGGGCCATAAAGCCATGTGGCATGAATCATTTGGCGGGTTGCCGTCACAGGAATTTCTGACCAAACTCGATCCGCTGCTGGACGGAATCAGTGACCGTCTCTATACGAAAACCTTCACATCGGATGTTACCGCCGGCACGCTGACACCGGTATGGTCGGAAAAACTGGGACTTCCCGAAGGTATTCCGGTCGGCGTGGGAGCGTTCGATGCTCATATGGGAGCTGTTGGCGGTGCAATTCGTCCCTATGCGCTTTCGAAAGTTATCGGTACATCGACATGCGACATGCTTGTAGCGCCGATGGAGGAAATGGGCGATAAACTCATTCGGGGTATTTGCGGGCAGGTGGATGGCTCCATTATTCCCGGTATGCTCGGTATGGAGGCGGGACAATCGGGATTCGGTGATATTTATGCCTGGTTCAGAAAGATTATCGCATGGCCGGTCGAATACATCATCGGGAAAAATACTCAAAAAGATGAAGTCATCCGGGATATATTAGAACGTATCATTCCCGAATTGACTGCCGAGGCTGAAAAACTTCCTGTCGATACAAAAGGTATGATTGCCCTCGACTGGATGAACGGCAGAAGGACACCCGATGCCAGTCAGCTTCTCAAAGGCGCTATCACCGGCATCAATCTCGGCAGCAGCGCACCGGGAATTTTCAGAGCGCTGGTGGAATCGACGGCGTTCGGGTCGAAAAAGATTGTGGAACGTTTCGAGTCGGAGGGAGTACCAATTAAAGAAGTTATCGCTCTCGGTGGTGTTGCCAAAAAATCGCCTTTTGTCATGCAGGTGCTTGCCGATGTGCTGAACCGCGACATCAAGGTTGCCGAATCGGAACAGACCTGCGCCCTGGGTGCGGCGATGTTTGCGGCAACGGTAGGCGGCATATACGATAAGGTCGAGGATGCAATCGAACATATGAACAGCGGTTTCGGGCATGAGTATAAACCGAATCAAGATCATGCAGAATTGTACATAAGCATGTATGACAGATATTCACGGCTGGGGGCATTTATCGAAGAAGAAACAAAAAGGAAAAACTGATTATTATTGATGAGGATAGAAATGTCGTCGCTGAAAGAACTGAAAGAACGTGTATGGGAAACCAACATGGAACTTACACGCCGGAATCTTGTGATCTATACATTCGGAAATGCAAGCGCTATCGACCGTGAGCGCGGAGTATTCGCCATCAAACCGAGCGGTATCCCCTATGAAATGCTGTCGCCGGATAACATGGTTGTAGTCGACCTCGATAATAACATCGTTGAGGGTGATTATAATCCCTCCTCGGATACCAGAACACACATGGTTCTCTACCGGCACTTTTCCCCGATAGGTGGGATCGTCCATACCCATTCGCCCTATGCCACCGCCTGGGCGCAGGCTCAGCGGCCGATACCATGCCTGGGTACAACACATGCGGACCACCTTCCCGGCGAAATTCCCTGTACCGAAGTTATGAATGATGAACAGATTCGCCGTGATTACGAAGAGGAAACCGGAAACCAGATTATCAGGTGTTTCAAAAACCTGTCACCCGAAGAGATCGAAATGGTGCTTGTGGCCAGTCACGGGCCTTTCACATGGGGCGCAACACCGGAAAAAGCGGTGTACAACAGCGTTATGCTGGAGGAACTGGCAAAAATGGCGACTCTGACGGTATCGATCAATCCTTCGATACAACCACTCAAAGAGGCTTTACTGGAAAAGCATTATACCAGAAAACACGGGAAAAATGCAACGTACGGACAGAAAAAATGATATATTAAAACACTAGCCTGAGTTTACGAGTTATAAATTGGTACAGGATATAACCTATTGTATTTATAGGTAATTACGGAATTATTGATGTATTACCC
>JAFGMP010000313.1 GCA_016927495.1 Candidatus Latescibacterota bacterium
AGTCGGACATTGTTATCGTTGCCATACCCTGACCGAACCGTATCTATCGAGTCAATGGTTCGTGCGAATGAAGGAACTGGCTAACCCGGCAATTGAAGCTGTTAAAAATGGCAGTATCACATTTCATCCCGAACGATGGACCAAGGTATACCTGAACTGGATGGAAAATATCCGAGACTGGTGTATCTCTCGTCAACTCTGGTGGGGGCACCGCATTCCGGTATACTACTGTGATGACTGCGATAATGTAATGGTATCGAAAGTTGCGGTAACCAACTGCAACAAATGCAGCAGCAGCCGGATTACCCAGGATCCCGATGTGCTCGATACATGGTTTAGTTCATGGCTCTGGCCTTTTTCAACATTCGGCTGGCCTGAAGAGGCGGCAGAACTTAAGTCATTTTACCCTACCGCCACACTATCGACCGCTCCCGAAATTATTTTCTTCTGGGTAGCGCGAATGATCATGGCAGGCATTGAGTTTATGGGAGATATTCCATTCTCCCAGGTATACCTCCATGGCACCGTCCGTGATGATCAGGGCAGAAAAATGTCAAAATCTCTCGGTAATGGCGTCGATCCCTTAGAAGTCATCGAAACTCACGGTGCAGATGCGCTCAGATTCAGTATAATCAATATCACTTCACAGGGACAGGATGTGTATATTTCATATTTCCGTGAAGGTGAACAAAAACAAAAAGACCACAACACATTCGATATTGGCCGTAATTTCGCCAATAAAATTTGGAATGCCGCACGTCTTATTGTTACGATTGCAGATGGCCCTATCGAAACTGAAAAAAATGTTGAATCTGAACTCGCAGACCGGTGGATACTATCCAAATACAACAGAATTATCAGACAAATGACTGAATCTATCGATGCATTCAGGTTTAATGATGCGGCCCATATTATCTATGATTTTATTTGGCATGATTTCTGTGACTGGTATCTCGAAATCATTAAACCCCGTGTCTCAAGAGGAGGTGCGGAAAAAGCCTTCGTCCTCAATAATGCAGCACGAATTCTTGCAGGTTCGATGCAGCTTCTCCACCCGATAATGCCGTTTATCACAGAAGAAGTGTGGCAGTTACTTACTGACATTACCAACGAAAAAAGCGCTGCGGGCATCATGATCTCACAGTGGCCCGAAACAAAAGAAGACCTTATCGATGACACTGTTGAAAACCACATGGAAACGGTAAAATCATTAATAACCACAATACGAACAATCAGAAATGAAATGAATGTTCCGCTCGGGCAAAATGCCGATGTTGTGGTTGTTCCCGCCGATGATGATACGCATGATATATTTTTCAACAACCGGCTTTATATTCATGACCTTGCAAAAGTCGATCGTCTGAAACTCGATCAAAATGCTAAAAGGCCTTCAAAAGCGGCAGCGGGAATTTCAGTAAAAAGTGAAGTCTTTGTACTTCTCGAAGGACTCATTGATATTGATCTGGAACGCAAAAGACTCGAAAAAGAAATCGACCGTCGTGCAAAATTCGTGAAAAGCCTTGACAGCAAACTACACAATGAAGGTTTTCTGTCAAAGGCACCGAAAGAAGTAATTCAACTCGAACGCCGTAAGCTTGATGATTCACGTGAAGAACTGAAAAAACTCGATGCTAATCTTAAAGCGCTCGGAGATTGAACTATGGAAGCTGCGGCTCTTCTGTTGTTTGTTGCAGGTATAGTTGCAATGGATACTTCAAGTGGCCCGCAATGCCTGATATCCGAACCGGTTGTTTCATGCACTATTTTAGGTATATTATTTGGTAACCCGGAAATGGGATTAAAAATGGGCGTTCTGTTTCAACTGCTGTGGCTGGGATATATGCCTCTCGGCGCCGTCCGTTTGACAGATGGTAACATGGGTGCTTTTATAGCTGTTGCATCAATGCTTTCAGCATCCGTATTATTCGGTTTTGGCAGTGACCAACTCCTGGCAGCGGAAGTACCGTCAATGCTTTATGCAGTACTTGTTGCGCATATAGGGATGCTCATGACTACCGGTTTGCGAAAACTGAATAGAATACGCAATGACACTGTACGTGCACAGCTTGCGGGTGGTGAAACGGTATCAATTACAAGTACCCAATTAAAAGGTATTGCGTCATCGTTTATACGAGGACTTCTGATGGCTGTTTTCCTGATACCTGCGGGTATACTATTGATCGGATTTATCAGATATATACCCCCGGCAGCATTGACCGCACTGGTATTTACCTCACTTCTGATTTGGGGAACGGTTGCAGCATCGGCCATGATTTTTTTCTGGTTGAAAGGAAGAAAACGTAATCTCATTTTGGGTTCAATAGGTGGATTTGTATGGATGCTGCTGTTTTCCCTATAAGAAGGCTGGATTTTAGAGATCTTTTTAATATATATTTAAGAAGTTACTTTTTTCAGGGATCATTTTCAATAAAAAGTCGTCAGAATATGGGATTTGCGTTTTGTTTGGAACCGGCAGGCCGGAAACTTTTCAAAAATCCTATAGACAGGAAGGCATTTCAGCTTCGCCACACCGAATTTTTTAATGGCAATCCATTTATGATAACCCTGGTTCTCGGTGCGGTTTCTCACATGGAAGAACGGGTATTAGACGATGACGGATTAAGTCTTGAAGATATATCAAGATTCAAAACAGCAGTCGGCAAGGCTACCGGAGCAGTGGGTGATCGCTTTTTTTGGAGAACACTCAGACCTTTTGGTCTTGTTATGGGGTTATTGCTGTCGATATCTTATGATATATGGGGTGTAGCGCTGTTTCTTGCTATTTTTAATATTCCGACCATGTATTTGAGATGGTACTGGCTTTATAAAGGGTATATGCTTGGACCTAAAGTTGTCCTGGAATTGAAAAATCCCAATCTGGATCGCGCATCCCAGACAATGGAAATTTTTGGCGGAGTTTTTCTTGCTTTCCTTTCAGTTGCATTTCTATCAAATAAAGAATATGGATTTAGCTGGATATCAGCAGGGACCGGAGGAATATTCGGTCTCAGTATTATATTATTTAAATTAAAAAAATCACATTCGGTTATTTTTGTTATTTGCACAGGTATTGCATTCATTGTCAGTCTGATTGTTAATGCATCGTTACGATAGAATTGATTGTACAGTTAAACCGTTCATGAGAAAAACAGTTTGATATTTCAGGAAAGGGAAAGTTGTGCCCTTTATAGAAGAGACGATTAAGATAATCAATAAACTGGGACTGCATGCAAGACCTGCGGCATTACTTGTTCAGGAAGCATCGAAATTTTCATCTAATATCGAGTTGGAGCATGACGGAACCCGCGTTAACGGGAAATCGATAATGGGCGTAATGATGCTGGCGGCGGCTTTCGGCAGTAATTTGAAAATAATTGCCAATGGCGATGACGCGCAGGAATCAGTTAATGGATTGAAAAAGTTAATAAATAGTAAATTTGACGAAGAATAAACTCAACAGTAAAAGACGAGTATTCCGTGGCTACATATTTAAATAAAAAAATATTACCACATGAATTTACCGGTATTCCCGGCTCTCATGGTATAGCTATCGGACATGCATACGTATACGATCCATCCAACTTCTGGATAGAAGAACGGAATATACCGGCAGATGAAATAGAAAATGAAAAAAACCGCTTTACAGATGCAATCGAAAAAGTAACGAAAGATATTAAGGAACTTAAATATAAAATTGAGACACGTGTCGATGAAGAAAATGCCAGGATTTTTGACCCGCATATCATGCTTCTTCATGACCCTGAAGTTTTAAAAGAAACCAACAGTCTCATCGAGTCGGGGAAAAGTGCGGAATTCTCATTTTTCAGGACAACTCGTAAAATCATAAAAGCATATAAACAGACAGATGATGAATACTTGCGGGAACGTATCGTTGATATAAGGGATATTGTTCGTCGGGTATATGTTAAGTTAATAGGCAAAGATCATCAACTTTTTTCAGATATCGATGAACCGGTTATTGTGGTTGCCCCCATACTTACCCCCTCAGATACTGCTAACATGCATTCGGGTAAAATCAAGGCATTCGTAACGGATTCCGGAGGAATAACCTCCCATGCTACAATACTTGCCCGTGCTTTGGGAATCCCTGCCGTTTTAAGTGTCAAAGATGCCTCAACCGGAATTCATCAGGGTGATTTGGTAATTGTCGATGGTGAAAACGGAAAGGTTTATGTTAATCCATCGGAAGACACCATCGAAAAAATCCATGCGGAACAAAAACAGTTAATAAAATATCGCAAAGCACTTATGGAACTGAAGGATATTCCGGCAAAAACCATCGACGGTAAACGTATCAATCTTTATGCCAATATTGAATTTTACGATGAAATTAATGCCGTTCTTTCAAATGGCGCTGAAGGTATCGGGCTTTTTAGGAGTGAGTTTCATTATTTGATTAATGATACACCACCGGAAGAACATGATCTGTTTACTTCATATTTCAAGGTAGCGGAGAAACTTGCTCCGCATCCGGTTGTAATCAGAACATTTGATCTCGGAGGAGATAAAATATCTCATATAATACCATCCAAACCCGAGGATAACCCTTATCTTGGCTGGAGAGCGATACGTTTAAGCCTTTCGCTCCGTGATCTTTTTAAAGTTCAACTTCGAGCTATTGTCCGTGCATCATCATTAAGAAATGTCAATATATTGTTCCCCATGATATCCGGTATCGACGAATTGGAAAAGACTTTGAAAATTCTCGATGAGGTGAAAGAAGAAATAAAAAATGAAGGTACTGATTATGACCCTGATCTACCTGTCGGCGTGATGATAGAGGTTCCCTCAGCAGCTATGATTGCGGATCATCTCGCTAAAAGGGTTGATTTTTTCTCGATAGGCACAAACGATCTTGTACAATATACAGTTGCTGTCGATAGAGCAAATGACCGTATTGCCGATTTATTTGATCCGTTTCATCCCGGTGTTCTCAGATTGATTAAGAGGTCGGTTGATGCCGCACATAATGCCGGAATTCCTGTTGCTGTCTGCGGTGAAATGGGCGGGGATCCTTTGGCAACATTATTGCTAATCGGTTTCGGAATGAATTCTCTTTCCATGATTCCTTCATACATTCCGTCAATAAAACGTATTATACGGTCATTTACCATTGAACAAGCTCAAAACCTGGCAAATAAAGCTCTGGAAATGGAAACCGGAATCCAGGTAAAAAAATTAATCTTCGATGAATTTAAAAAAATGAATTTTGAATCGTATTTGTCATTATAAACCAGTTACTCTTAATGTGAAGAAAGGTTACTCATGAAAGGCAATTTTATTTTTACTTCCGAATCCGTTTCAGAAGGACACCCCGACAAAGTAAGCGATCGCATTTCTGACAGTGTAGTCGATGCAGCGATGGCGCAGGACCCCATGAGTCGTGTTGCCTGTGAAACGTTATGTACAACTGGTCTGATCGTTATTTCGGGTGAAATAACTACAAATGCATTTATCGATTTCCCCCAGGTTGCCCGTCAGGCTTGCAGAGATATTGGATATACGGATCCTGATATTGGATTTCACGCAGACAACTGCGGTGTGTTAACTTCAATACATCCACAGTCACCTGACATTTCAATGGGAGTTACTGAAAGCGAAGGGAAAGAACAGGGAGCCGGTGATCAGGGAATGATGTTCGGATTTGCATGCGACGAGACACCGGAACTTATGCCGATGCCTATCCAGCTTGCACAACAGCTTGTATTTAAACTGGCACAACTTCGTAAAGCAGGTGACATCCCCTACATCAAACCGGACTCGAAATCTCAGGTTACCATTGAATATGTCAACTGGAGACCGGTCAGTGTAAACACTGTTGTCGTATCAACACAACACAGCGCAGATGTCACCCTGAAGCAAATCCGAAAAGATATGGAGGAAATGGTCATAAGAGAAGTTATACCCTCAAATCTCATCAAGGCTAATACTAAGATTCATGTCAATCCGACAGGCAGATTCGTGATCGGCGGGCCTCATGGTGACACAGGCCTCACCGGACGTAAAATTATCGTCGACACTTACGGCGGCATGGGCAGGCATGGAGGTGGAGCGTTTTCAGGAAAAGACTGTACCAAAGTCGATCGTTCGGCAGCATATGCAGCACGGTATGCAGCAAAAAATGTCGTTGCGGCCGGTTTTGCATATAAATGCGAAGTGGCGCTCTCATATGCAATTGGTGTTGCTGAACCGACAAGTATCAATGTGGACACATTTAATACCGGTACTGTTGACGACGAATTAATCCGTAATGCCGTTCGCGATTGTTTCGACTTTACCCCAAAGGGAATAATCGAACACCTGAATCTGCGTCGGCCGATATATGCCAAAACATCGGCATACGGCCACTTCGGACGCAATGATCCCGATTTCACATGGGAAAAAACCGATAAAGTCGATGAATTGAAAAAAGCATTAAAACAATAACTTCGTGACCTGTATCACAGTATATTTTGCGTGTTTTCACGAACTTAATCAGAAAGAATTCGAAAGAGGCGAAATGAAGCAAGAAAAAACATTAAAATATAAAGTACGCGATATCGGTTTGGCGGAGTTCGGAAGAAAAGAAATCGCTATTGCGGAAAAAGAAATGCCGGGGCTTATGGCTACCCGTGAGAAATATGGCCCGGAAAAACCACTCAAAGGTGCCCGTGTAATGGGAAGTCTTCATATGACCATTCAAACGGCAGTTCTTATCGAGACGCTGGCAGAACTTGGCGCAGATGTACGGTGGGCGTCATGTAACATTTTTTCCACTCAGGATCATGCTGCGGCAGCCATTGCAGACCGCGGTATTCCTGTTTTTGCCTGGAAAGGTGAAACACTGGAAGAATACTGGTGGTGTACAAAACAGGCTATGACCTGGCCCGATGGGAAAGGACCCAATCTTGTTGTGGATGATGGCGGTGATGCCACATTGTTGATCCACCGTGGATACTATGGAGAGGATAAGCCAGATCTTTTTGATGTTCCGACCGACAATAAAGAACTCCAACAGATAAATTCATTACTTAAGCAAACACTCGAAGAAGATCCACAGTTCTGGCACAATGTAGTCGCCGGTTGGAAGGGAGTTTCCGAGGAGACCACAACAGGTGTCCACCGACTCTACCAAATGGCGGAAAAAAACGAACTTCTTGTTCCGGCAATCAACGTTAATGATTCGGTTACCAAATCAAAATTCGATAATATTTATGGCTGCCGTGAATCGCTCGTGGATGGAATTAAAAGAGCAACCGATGTAATGATAGCCGGTAAAATCGCATTGGTCTGCGGGTACGGTGATGTGGGAAAAGGATCTGCAGAATCACTCGCAGGTTGTCACGCCCGTGTTTTAATATCGGAGATTGATCCTATATGTGCTCTTCAGGCATGTATGGCCGGATATTCTGTGGTAACTATTGAGGACGCCTTACCTGTCGCTGATATATATGTTACGGCTACCGGTAACTGCGATGTAATTACGGCCGAACACATGAGTAAAATGAAAGACCAGGCTATTGTATGTAATATCGGGCATTTCGACAACGAAATTCAGGTCGACAAAATGCAGAGCATGCACGGTGTTATAAAAGAAAATATAAAACCACAGGTTGATAAATTTATCTTCCCCGACGGACATTGTATCTATCTGCTGGCGGAAGGACGGCTTGTGAATCTCGGATGTGCGACGGGACATCCGAGTTTCGTAATGTCTAATTCATTTTCAAACCAAACACTTGCCCAGATGGATCTCTGGAAGAACGCACACGACGTTGGCGTATACCGTTTGTCGAAGGAACTGGATGAAGAAGTTGCACGGCTTCATCTTGAAAAACTCGGAGCCAGGCTGACAAAGCTGACCCCAAAACAGGCTGAGTATATCGGAGTTCCGGTTAAAGGTCCGTTTAAACCGGAACATTACCGATACTAATGAATTTATTTTTCGTACAGGTGATATTTAAATTGTATTATCTGTTTAAAGTGTTCTGACTGAGTCAATGGCGGCTGAATTTTACATCCGGCCGCCTGTGATTTATTCGGAGAAAGGAGCGATAACTATGAGTTATATATTCAAAAAGTTACCGCATGTATTTGTTTTATTGTTCGCAGTAATTTTTACATCCGGATGTTTCAATATTTTCGGTTTCACATCCGATAAAGAGAAATCTCCTGTTGCAAAAGCGGAAGAAGCCATACGTGATGGTGATTATACGAAGGCCAGACTGGAACTCGAAGATGACATCGAAAACACAGATGATTCCATGGTGCTGTATACGTACGCAAAAGCTGTTCTTCTTGAAGCCGATCTCGATGTAGCAACCATAGTAGACCTTGTTCAGGGTGAAACGAAAGTTGATAGTGGCAGTATCAATCCCATTTTAGACAAATTCGATATGCTTGATCTGTCAACCCAGAATGCATGGTACAAATCGAACCTTGAGGTATCCCGGGTGTTATATAAAATCTGGGCTGAACAGACAATTGGTGATATTGATAAAGACGACATTGCGCTCGATTATTCTGTGGCAAGTGTTATGTCGAGTATTCTGGGACTTCGCGATATCAATCAGGATCAATCGATAGATCCGAATGTTGATTTCGATCTCGATCTTATAAGTATCGATATTGATGGCGACGGCGGCTTTATTCTCGGCGATATCATGAAAGACAGCAGCGGTAATCCGATTATCGATGAAAAAACCGGAAAACCTAAGAATGCGGGACTGACCGCATTTCTGGGAAATTCAAACGCAAAAATGTCCGGCATTTCCGCAGAAACAATTAAACCCGACGATATTAATCCGTTTATCAATTTTATCCTGACGAAACTCGGTGAGGGTGAAAACAGTATCAGATATCTCATAAACAAATATATTGGCGATAGCGGTTCATCGATCGATTATAATGAGATAGAAAAGTATATCGTTGATATCGGCGTTTATGTAAACTACTTCTGGTATAATGACGGTCAGGATAACGACGGAGATTTCGGAGTCGATCATAATGGTGACGGTATTGTTGATGGCGGAATAGATGAAGAGACAATAAACGGTTTTGATGATGACGGTGACGGCCTCGTCGATGAAGATACCCATTACGATCCCGCAGGTGAGATCAAAGTCGAAATAACAAATTATCTCGGCATGTTTGATAAATGGAAATCGATGGAGCATTAATAATCTTATAATAATAAATGGAGAAAGATTCATGAAAACGATTGTTTTTTCATGTATTCTGGCATGTCTGCTCACAGTTTGTATTACGGGAATTTCCGGCGCGGATCAAACGATTGCATACCGTAATACAAAAACCATCGGTATGGGAAATACAAGAATAGCCGGTGGATTCGATTACAATGGATTTATCGATAATCCGGCGCTTCTTTCACGGGTCAAATTCATTCGATTTTCAGTTCTGAGACTTCCTGTCACTATCAACAAAGACCTTTGGGATACCGCCAAATTCATCGACGACAATCAAGACAATTTTGAAAACTATGACGATTTAAGCGAAGAAGAAAAAGTTAAATTCCTCGATGATCTGAAAGATTACGACGGGAAATGGACTCGTGCAAGAGTGTCACCGATGATCGATGTTGCTGCATCCTTAGGGGGATATGGCATCGGATTTGCATTGTTTCAGGCTACAAATGCCGCATTAAAAATTGACAGGGGTGTCTATGAACCCCGTGTATGGGGAGAAGGTAACGTTTACTATACCGGTGTACTCGGTATTGCCAAACCACTTTCCATATTAACCCCGGGGCTTACAATTGGTGCGAATCTTAAGTTTATCCAGCGACAAAATGCTCCTCTTTTCCATATTAAAGCAACCGATCTCGGAAACATAAACGATACCCTGGATCCCATAATCGAGGATGCAAAAAACAGCAAACATAACACATTTGCTATCGATCTCGGAATGCTCTATGATATTCCCTTTATTGATTCCGAAGTTGGCGCAACCATACAATCCATTGGTGACGGCAAAGGTTCCTCGATCGATTTCGGATTTGCCAAGCGCTTTTATGATGATGATCTGATTTTACTTGTTGACTATATCGATTTTCTCGACAACAACAGGGAAAATATTTTTAGAAAAACTCACTTCGGTGTTCAATACAGATATGAGTATTTAGTCCTCAGGACGGGGATTAATTCAGGCTACCCATCTCTGGGAGCCGGCCTCAATTTCAGAGTATTCGATCTTGATTTTGCATGGTTTTCAGAGGAGCTTTCCAACGCCCCCGGTGTGGAAGACGATACGAGGTATGCGCTGCAATTCAAATTTGGATGGTGAAATTTAAAACAACAGTAATAATTGATAACACTTCACATTGCAGGGATAGCATATATTCTGTCCCTGCAATGTTTATACTCACCAACAAATTTCCGGTATAACTTATTATCCGTTAATTTGTCATATAGCTTTCATTGCGTTATCCAGATCTTCAATAATATCTTCGGTATCTTCAAGGCCAACTGAGAGCCTGAACAGGTTATCAAGAATCCCGAGTTGATACCGTTCTTCACGTGTACAGGTATAATAGGTAACCGTTGCCGGGTGAGTGATAAGTGTTTCACATCCTCCGAGCGACGGTCCTATATAGCAGAGTTTGAGGTTATCAAGAAACCGGTTGGAAGCATCGATATCCCCATCGAGTTCGAATGAAACAACCGAACCATAGCCGTTCATCTCACGTTTTGCAACCTCATGATGAGGATGGCTTGCCAGCGCCGGATAATAACAGCGCCTTATTTTCGGATGATTTTCAAGCCATTGTGCAACTTCCTCACCCGCCTTGTTAAGCTTTTCCATACGGACACTGAATGTTTTTAAACCGCGAAGAAGTAAATATGCACAATGCGGATCGATAACTCCACCCATTATCTTCTGGAAATTTACAATATCCTGAATCAGTTCGGCACTGCCGAGAACTACACCAGCAAGTATATCATTGTGGCCGGCAAGATATTTGGTTGCACTGTGTATGACAATATCCGCACCAAGTTCAAGAGGACGCTGGTTAAAAGGTGTCGCAAATGTAGAGTCGGAAACCACTATCATTTGGGGGTAACGGCTTTTTATTTCCCTGAGCCTTGAAAAATTCATGATATTCAGATAGGGATTTGTAGGTGATTCGCTGAAAAACAACCGGGTGTTCGGTTGAATCGCTTTTTCAATTGCATCATAATCGCTCATATTGACAACCGTACGATCTATGCCCCATTTCGGAAGCCAGTTTTTACAGAATGATAATGTTTTTCCGTAAGCATCATCGGTTATTATCATATGATCACCGTTTTTAAGCACAGTCAACAATGTATTGATAATTGCGCTCATACCCGATGCAAAGAGAACCGCTTCCTCTGCCCCTTCGAGAATTGCAAGCTTTCTCTCTGCCGCTTTCTGAGTAGGATTGCCATAACGACCGTATTCATACCTGAAATGTTCTTTCTGCGTAAAACGCCGAATCTCTTCGGAATTTCTGAACACAAATGTTGATGACTGTATAATCGGTGTGGTAATCGAGTCATGGGGTTTAAATCTGTCTTCTCCCCCATGTATACAGTCAGTCTGTAAATTCTTTTTCATATAATACTCCTGAAATCATTACTTAATCTCCGTGGCATTCTTTAAATAATATACCGAATAAAATGTCCCTTTGAAATGGCCTGGATAACCAAGATAATACGGTTGTTCCACTATATCTTCATAAAAAAAATCTTTACTGACCTTCCAGTGTTCACGCTGAGCAGGACTTATACCTGCATAGAGCATATGAATTGCCATATTCCCTTTTTTGTCAAAGCAGATTCCCTGATTGAGTCCTCCATGCAGCCATTCACCACCGAGAGCGCATGTTCCCATATATGTTTTTGTCTCTGTTTCGGGATTCCACGCAAAAAGTGAAATGGGCAAATCACCGTGGTCGCCGTAATTGTCCGCCCAGTATATTCTCCCGTCAGGCCCGGAAGCAAAGGTATACGGCCATCCCGGTACTACTTCACCGTCAAGCCCCTGAGTACAAATCGGCCGAACATGCAGCTTACCGTCCGATCCAACGTTTAAATCCATTTCAAAAATTTTACCATCGGCAGAACCATATAACTTGTTCGAACCAACCGGTCCGCAGGTTATTGCATAAGAATGACTGTATTTGAAACCGTCCTCAGGAACGATCTCAATATCGGTAAGCCTGAAAGTATTGGGATCCCACACCGTCATGAAATTTTTACCGTCCGGAGTAGTCTCACCTTTATGGTATACTTTCCCCGTTTCAAAATCGATATCGATATACCGTGACGGATGATTGCTTGCTACAGCTCCGGCATTGAATATTCTTCCGGTTTTCAGGTCATGGACGAGAAAATAAACGCCCGGAACCGTGACACCGTATATATATCCCCTGTCGATATCGACACTGAAACTGGTTATACCTTCCTGCGGCAGTCCTGGACCGAGATCGGTAGATGTATCGGTAGCCGGATCATAGCTGAAGAAATGGCAGGTCATCTGTCCGCCGCGTTCCCCTTCAGGAGACTCGCCCACATCAGACCTGATCCCATAATGAAACTCATACCCCTGTTTCATGGCACCGTATATCTTACCGTCGCTTCCCAGACGGAGTTTCGTGTGTATCTTACCGGGAACCCCCTGGCCGCGGCCATACTGGTGTGTCAGTTCGTCCGAACGAAAAAGAAGCCGCCACTGTGCAGTCGACGGTTCAAGCTGCATAAGCGGTGAAAATTTACCATAATATGCACCGCCTACATAGACTCTGCCCTCATTATCGAATTGAATCGCCGTATAACCTGATCCTCCATGCATGCTTGAAGGCATTGGATATACATCGACCTCAAGTTTCTTGTGCCCCACAAACAAATCACGGGTTTCGAGATTATTTAGCGGCCCTTGAGATTCAATTTCAGGAATAACGCCGCTCTTTTCCCAGGGAACCGTCTCACCCGGTGTCAGCATCCAAATATTGGCGACACGCTGTGTTTCCCCCATAATCAGAGTACCGCTGTCGGTACAAACGATATCACCCATAGCTCTACGGTTATTAAAAACCTGCACTGCCGGATAATCCACTTCGAATATACCTTTATTCGTATCGAGGCACCAGAAACGGCTTATTCCGTCAAGATCACCGCCGTTGATACCATACAATTTGCCATCCAGAACCGAAAACGTCATGCCCAATACTTCGATAGCACGGATCGGTTTTCCGAAATTCTCTATTTCATCTGTTTTAGGGTCGAATCGCAGAATATAACCATCCGATGTCCCCATATAGAGTTTATTTTTGTATTCGATGATTTCATCGATACGGTTCCAGTGTTGACGGCCCGGTACGGACGGAATATATGCCACCACAGAGAATCGATCCTGCGGATTTGTTATTGTCGGATCATATTTCAGTATCTGCCCTCTCCAGCCTGATGTGTACATGACGCCATCCGGCATCACATGCATGACTTTGGCAATGATCTTTCCGTTAAATTCAACTTCACCAATGGCATGATCAGTAAGATCCTTGATGACCTCTACATGGGAAACCATGTGATTTGAAACATGGGAATATGTAGTGCCGAATGTTATCGTTTCTGTTTTGTTATTCGGTATATTATAGATAAAAAATCTGCCTAAAGGATATGTCAGGCCATAAATTAAGCCCCGTTTGCTGTCAATCGCCATGGTGTAGATACCCTGGCCTTCCACCGGTATACCCAAATCCTCAACTTGAGGATTGTTGCCTTTTATTCCAGTTATTTTGTAAAGGTGGCCGGTATTCCATGAGTCATCGATTTGGTAAAGATGCGCATCGAGTTCTTCATAGGTTCCGCCACGACGACGGCCTTCAAGCCACATCTGGCGCCGGTCAAGCATGGTTCCGACATAGATTGTATCGCCGTCAAGCACCATACCTTTCATAACGGTATTCGGTCCGTCAATCGCTGCCAGATCGGTTAATTCCTGTGTTTCCGGATTCAGGCGAAATATATGGCATCGGTCACCGGAAGTCGCTCCATATACACTGTTTCCGGATGAAATCATCACATTTGTGGAACGCTCATCCGCAGGTATTCCACTGTCTCTCATATTTATGATATCCAGCTTGTTGTATGTCAGGATTTTTGCCTGAACATTAATCGCACAAAACAAAACCAACAGTAATGTCAAACCGATTTTTTCCTTCATCCTTCATCCTTCCCTTGTTTATAATTGTATTGCATAGTACGGACAAATAATTTTTCTATTTTAACATGTTATCAGTTTTAAACAGCATATTTATTCTATAGTAGCATAATATACAATATACTATTTGATCGATATGGCATCCTTGATATACACAATGGAATAAAATGTATCTTTTTTCTGTCCGGGATACCCCAGAAACTGAGGTTTGTCTTCAATATCTCTGTATTCTGTTCCCGGCTGCCAGTGAGCAAGTTCTTTTTGTTTTTCGTTAAGTTCCAGATAAAGACAGTGAAGGGCGAGATTACCTTGATGGTCGAGTGAAATACCCTGCAAAACCGCATTGGTCAGCCATTCGCCCCCAAGTGTGAGAGAACCGAGATATGTTCGGGTTTCTGTCTTTGGATCCCATGACATCACTGTCATAGGCCCTTCGTCACCGTAGGAGACACCCCAGTAGAGCCGTCCGTCAGGACCAAGTTCGATACAATTCATATACCCTTTGTCATCCTTACCTCCCGGTCCGGTATCGCAAATCCTCTTCACGTGAAGTTTTCCGTCTCTTGTGGTATTCAGATCCATTTCAAATGCATCGGGCGACCAGTTGGCGCCATACATTTTATTCGATCCCACAGGCCCGCACGTAATCGTGTATGAGTGCCTGTACTCAAAGCTGCCGTCAGAAACAACCTCATAATCCCTGAGCCTGAATTCATCAGGATCCCATACACTCATAAAGTACCTGCCATCGGGAGTAGCTTCACTTTGATGATATACTTTGCCCGTATCATAGTCGATCGCCATATACCGTGCAGGATTGCGCCATGCTATAGTTCCTGCATTCCAGACATGCCTGGTTTTGATATCATACACCAGAAAATCAACAGCCGGAACCGTCGTTCCGTAGATGTACCCCCTGTCGATGTCAACACAAAATCCAACAATCCCACTCTGGGATTTTCCGGGGCCGAGATCGACAGCAATATCGGTTTTCGGATCATAACTGAATATGTGGCATGTATACTGTCCGCCGAACATCCCCTCCGGGGACTCGCCGACATCAGGGCGAACATCATATCCCCATTCCCACCCCTGTTTCATGGCGCCGTAAATTTTTCCGTCGCTGCCAAGTCTCAGTTTAGTATGGATTTTCCCGGGAATGCCCTGCCCTCTTCCGAACTGGCCGGTCAGTTCGTCGGTTCTGAAGATACTTTTCCATATCCCTGTCCCCGGGTTTAGCTGTACCAACCTTCCACACTTGCCGTAATATGCGGTGCCGACATAAATTCGCCCTGCATCGTCGAACTGTATGGCCGTGTAACCCGATCCTCCCTGCATTTCAGAAGGTATGGGATATACGTCGGCTTCGAGCTTCTTTGAGTGACCAGAAAACTTGTCGGATACTTCTCTCTGCCTGTTCGGAAAGTTGACTGGCTCCAAAATCTCGGTTTTTTCCCACTCTTTTGTTTCTCCCGGAGTCAGTACCCATAGATCAGCCACACGGTGGGATTCTGAAATGACTATGGTACCGTTTTCCATACAGACGATATCCCCCATCGGTCTGTTTCTGAATGTTTTAACTGAGGAATAATCCACCTCAAAACCTTTAAATCCACTATTAAAACACCAGAACCGGCCGACACCGTCGCCATCCCCCCCGTTTATTCCGTAGAGACTTTCATCGATGGGAGAAAAAACCATGCCCGTTACACCGATGGCCCGAACAGGTTTTCCGAAATTTATTATTTCATTGGTATCTGTATCAAACTGAAAAATATAACCATCCGAAGATGCAATTATCAGATTTCCGTCTTTTTCCACTATTTCATCGACACGGTTCCAGTATTGACGGCCCGGTGTGGATGGTATATAGCCAACCGCCGAAAATCTTTCCTGCGGTTGAGTAATATCAGGATTATATTTTAAAATTTGACCGTTCCAGCCGGATGTATACAAGGTTCCATCGGGCATTACATGCATGGTTTTGGCAATAATCTTATTATTGAATTCTCCCTCGCCGATAGTAAAATCAGTAATATCTTTTTCGACTTCGGCGTAAGCAACCATGTGATTGGATACTTCGGTATATGTTGTCCCGAAAGTGATAACATCCGATTTTTTAGTCTTAATATTATATATGAAAAAACGTCCCATGGGATAGGTAAGTCCATAAATTAATCCACGCCTGTTATCTATCGTCATCGTATATATACCCTGTCCTTCAACCAACGTACCGAGATCTTCGATAACCGGATTGTCACCTTTAACACCGGTAATTTTATATAAATGCCCTGTATTCAAGGATTCATCGATCTGATACAGGTTTGCATCTTCCGGTTCGTATGTTCCGCCTCGCTTATGACCCTCGATCCAGAGCTGGCGTTTATCCAACATTGTACCGGCATATATGGTATCGGTATCCAGCGCCATGCCTTTGAATATGGTATTGGGACCGTCAACAGAAGCCAATATGGTTACTTTTTTTTTCCGTGGATCAAAACGAAAAATATGACACCTGTCACCTGAAGTTGCACCGAAGATCATGTTTCCTGATGAAATAAGAATGTTGGTGGCACGTTCATCTGCAGGGATACCCAAATCATTGAGATTTATCTGTTCGAGTTTGTTATATGTTAGTGTTTTTGCAGATATTATCGAAGTTAACAGAAAGAAAAAACATACTAAATATACTGCTTTTCTCATATTTACTCCCAGTTTCATACAACCATATCCCCAACACTGATCGATTATTTTCGTATTTCAAAATGCTATATTTTCAGTTAAACTCATAAATGTCAGCTTTTTGTCATTTTTGAAAAACAAAACAGTGATAGTCCGATTATTGCCCCCCACGAAAGTATCAGAAGTATCCATCCACCTAATGTCATAACATATTCTCCTCATCAGTTTCAATATCGATATCCGGGAGCGGTCTGCCACGCCAGGCCCAGTAAACAAGAATTATCATGGTGATAATGACTGCGACAAGACCCAGTCGTGTACCAAGTACCCAAATTTTGTTTTCAGGTTGCACACCCACCATTTTAAACGTCGGAATTGCAAGCTGATACGTCCATACTCCCAACAATATCAGAAGAAAAGTGGGCGTTACATATTTAAGGACTATACGAAATGACCATGGAAGTTGAATATCCGCTCCATGATGAATTTCCTTCCATGCACGATCAATTCCAAATACCCAACTGAAAATAATGGCCTCTATTGTTGCCAGAACTACAAGGCTGAACGTTCCGCTCCAGAAATCCAGTTCATCGAGAACACCGTGAGATAATCCGATAATAACACCGTTACATGCTATAAAACAGAAGACAGCTATAATAATTACAGCCTTTTTACGGCCAAGTTTAAATTCATCATCGACAAATGCTACCGCAGGCTGCAGCATTGAAACCGAACTTGTAGCCCCGGCGATAAAAAGCATAAAAAACCAGATAAAGGCGAACAACCAGCCGGCGCTTATTTTTGTAAAAATTTGCGGCATAGTGACAAAACCGAGATTGAATCCCCCTCCTTCGGCAATTTCCACCAATCCGGCAGGTCCCATGAATACAAAAGCTGCGGGAATGATGATTGATCCCGCAAGAATGACTTCCACAAATTCATTGATACTGACCGATGTCATGCTTGATAAGGCTACATCATCTTCGCGGTCCAGATAACTTGCATAGGTAAGGATCATCCCAATCCCGGTGGAGAGGGTGAAAAATACCTGGCCTGCAGCAGCCATCCATACTTTTACATCTTTTAGTCGGGAAAAATCGGGATTCCACAAATATCCGAAACCGTTCGATACATTCCAGTCGGGATGAGCCGGATTGGGTGCACCGAGAGTAATAACCCGTATCATCATTATTAATCCGAGAATGAAGAGAACCGGCATGGCGATTTTAGAAAATTTTTCGATACCGCCTTTAACTCCATGGAAAATAACCCAGAAATTGATGGCAAAGGTAAACAGAAAAATTATATATGTTTGTCCGATGCCACCAAACCACGAATTTGAGACAATTCCCTGATAACCCTCAAGAAATGCTTTCATGGTTGAACCGTCCTGCGCTGCCTCCATGAGCCGCCCGAAAAGAGCGTGAATGGCAAATCCAAGAAGCCAGGATTCGACATAGGTATACCAGATAAAAATTATTGTGGGGCCAAGCACACCGATGACACCGAAATACTTGAGAAAATGATTACGTGTGGCAACAGCGAATATCGATGGCGCTGTTCCATAACCGTGCATCCCTCCATATCGCCCGAGAGTCCATTCGGTAAGCATTAAAGGAATGCCAAGTAAAACAAGCGATATAAAATATGGTATCAGGAATGCGCCTCCCCCATTTTGTGCCGCCTGAACCGGAAACCGTAAAAAATTTCCCAATCCTACTGCCGAACCGGCAACAGCAAGGATTACTCCAATTTTCGATCCCCATCGTTCCCGTTTAATTAATCCGGACAATTACTCTCCCTTCCAAATTTTTCATTTCTTCATTTTTCACACTGACCAATAGAATATATTAATGTAAACGTAAAATAACGAACTTACAAGGATGTTTTTACATAAAAAGATATCATGCGTTGTCAGTTTTATTACTTATCTGTTACAGTAATTCCCGGCCAGTTATCCGTCCTGAAAGGCGAAGCCGGCAGTCCTTCACGGTTATAAAGATTACACCCGGGATTTTGTGCCCAGCCGTATCGAACTGCCACAGGATTGATAACATTATCATTCCACACTATGACTTCATTACCATCTATAATTGCCTGTGCCCACATGAACTTTCTATCCTTACCTGCAATAGCAAAACTTTTGAGTGTCTTACCATCTCCAACACTTAGTCCGCTTCCGGTATTGGTAAAACTAATGTGGACGCGGCCATTATTGATATCCATTGACTTATAAACCGGTCCCGAATAAACTATGTCCTTCCCATATGCAATCTTTAATGCTCCAAGGGCCAAACGATCACCGACATCCTGTTTATTTCTGGGGTGAATATCATCCGCTTCCCCAACATCGATAGCAACCGCCATTGCAGTGTTGGGTGCCGATAACGTCATAAGCTGTGCTTCCCGAAGTTCCGCCCAGGCATCATCGCCGGGTTGATCTGCCGGTTTTCCAAAATTAGCCAGTTGAACAAAAATAAATGGGAAATCCCCCTGATGCCACAATTGGCGCCAATTTTTAATTAATGCCGGAAATAAAGCCCGGTACTGATATGCCCGCCCCGCATTGGATTCACCCTGATACCAGATGACACCCTTGATTGAATAATTCACCAGCGGAGCAACCATAGCATTATGAACCCATAACGGCAGTTGAGGTACAATCGATAATTTAACAGGAGATTCAGGAGGCGTACCATAGAAAGGCAGCATCGGTTTTTTTACGTACAACACATAATGTACATCTTCCTCCCATTCGGCCATTTTCCGGTAAAACTCAATAATATCGGGTGATTTTGTTTCCAATACCGGTTTCCACAGGTCAAGAATATCGCTGAATTCATCACAATACTGTTGGGCATCTGAATTCATCCAGGCCTCGACGGTCGTGCCACCCCACGAAGTATTTATTAATCCAATCGGAATATCCATTTCCTGCATAATTTTACGTCCGAAAAAGTAACCTGCTGCAGAAAAGTCACCGATTGTACTTGGCCTGCATCTTTCCCACCGGCCTTCACAGTCGTCACGGGGTTCGGGCGAAAGATCGTTGGTAATTTGAAAGAGACAAATATTGGGATAAAGAGCTTCTGCGACTTCATTATCGGAATTTCGCACATGCCGAACCCTCATTTCCATATTTGACTGCCCGGAACAAATCCAGACATCCCCCATCAATACTTTGGTGAATTTGATGGTATTCTTACCTTCTATAAGAAGTTCAAAAGGTCCGCCTGCTCCCATAGGAGCAAGTTGAACAGACCAGTTTCCGCCGCTATCAGTCTTCACACTTTTCTGTTGACCGTTGAAATAAACCGAGACTATCTCGCCGGGGTCTGCCCACCCCCAAAGAGAAATATCCATATCCCGTTGTAGCACCATATTTTCACCGATCACCGAGGGCAATCGCACATCGGCACAAGGATTTACCGAATAGTACAACACACCAAATAAACATGTTAAAACCGCGGTTCGGGATAGACTCATCCTGCCCTCTTATTGTTAATTTTTATCTCACATTAATAGAATCGAAATATCAACTTTAATCGGTTTCCCCGAGAGGTTTAAGGATAGCAATTGTCGCTCCCCACCCCGATGAATCAACCGGTGTTCTGAATTCTTTTACATAGCTGCATTTTTTAAGATATGAATGTACTAACTGACGTAACACACCCTGCCCTTTTCCATGAATGATTCTTATATGCAGAATCCCGTTAATACGGCATTGTGTCAGATATTCAGTGAGAACCGAAGTTACATCCTTCGGTTTGAACATATGAAGGTCGAGAGTGCCGTCAACGGGATAATCAAAAAGTTCACTGTCCATACTCTGTATACAACCGCCCGATGTAATCCATGAAAAAAAAGAAAGAGAAATATTTAATAACAACAATTTAACGACATATTGAAAAATAAGAAAAAGGGCAATAAATCAAAAGAAGTAAATTAATTATCATGATCAGATATTAACACAAAAGATTTTTATTGAATTTGATTTCGGACAAAATTAATAAAAAAAACCTTCCGACAATAAACCGTGCGGAAGGATTTTTTTTAATTCTGATATGTAATGTTAAGACTAAAGCTCAACACATTCTGCCCAGGTAATACCGTTGATTTTACCAATTTCAGCAAGCAAATCGTTTTTTATGGTTTCATCGGTTTTTAATATGACTATTGCTTCACCGGCCGGGCTTTTTCTGGCCCAGTTCATGTGCGCAATGTTTATACCTTTTTTCCCCAGTATGGTTCCGATGTCACCTATAATGCCGGGACGGTCATGATTTCCACATATAAGCAGATGGCCTTCGGGAACAAAATCGAGGTCATAACCCTGAAAATTAACAACACGGGGATTGTACTTACCAAAAATTGTACCAAGGACACGAAGATTGCCTTCATTTGTAGTGATCGATACCGCGATGCAATTTTTATAGTCTTTGTTATCGGAGGATTTAATCTCATCAACCTTGATTCCCAATTTCTCGGCAGTGCTGGTAGCATTGATAATATTAACATCTTCCGAATAACTTCTGGTAAAGAGACCCTGGAGAATTGATGATGTAACCGGCCAGGTATCATATTTATGAACATCACCATAATAGATAATTTCAATAGATTTCAGTTGTCCTTTACCGAGTTGTCCAAGCAACGAACCAAGCTTTTGCCCCATATCGATGAACGGTTTAACCTGCTCATATACTTCAGGTGAAATCGATGGAACATTGACCGCGTTTTTAACCTCACCGTTTAACAGGTAATTTCGAATCTGTTCAGCTACCATGACGGCGACAATGTCCTGAGCTTCCGATGTCGATGCTCCCAAATGCGGAGTGCTAACAACTTTTTCATTCATCACCAAAGGGTTCTGATCAGGCGGTTCGCTTTCATATACATCGATAGCAGCCCCGGCGACTTTACCCGATTCAATAGCAGCAAGAAGCGCTTTTTCATCAACGACTCCGCCACGGGCGCAATTGATAATTCTGACTCCGGCTTTGCATTTCTCCAGAGTTTCTGCGTTAATGATGTGACGAGTGCTGTCGTTGAGGGGTGTATGTATCGTGATATAATCCGCTCTTGTCCATATATCTTCCAGAGTTACAAGTTCGATACCGGCGCTGTGAGCCATTTCTTTGGTGATAAACGGGTCGAAGCCTATAACTGTCATCTCAAAGGCATTGGCGCGTTTCGCGAGCACTCTTCCGATATTCCCAAGCCCAATAATTCCGAGCGTTTTCCCGCGAAGTTCGACACCCATATATTTTTTTCGATCCCAGCGACCTTCTTTAATTGACCGGTCCGCCTGCGGTATGTTCCGTGACAGCGCCATAATCATGCTGAAGGTGTGTTCTGCTGTCGATACCGTATTGCCGCCGGGTGTATTCATAACAATGATGCCCGCATCGGTTGCTTTGCTTACATCGATATTGTCGACACCCGCTCCCGCTCTTCCGATAACTTTGAGTTTTTTTGCCGCTGCTATGGCATCTCCCCTGACTTTTGTTGCACTTCTTACAACAAGCGCATCATACTCCGGAATGACTTTGACGAATTCTTCCGGACTCAGTTTTGTATTAAAATCTACCTCAATCCCTTCTGCCGCAGCAAGAATGTCGACACATTCCTGAGCAACATTATCGCTTATAAGAACCTTGAACATAACAAGAACTCTCCCTGTGTCAATGTGATCATTTATTGAAAAGGTTAATTTCAACCTAAAGATGGAATAAGGGAACAACACAATTTATCCTGTCCCGATCCATCTATCCCGTTTACCGGAAACTGTATTGATTATTCACTCATAACCTGTTGAGCCGCTTTGAGTGATTCACCGGATGAAAATGAGTAACCAATTGCCTTTAATGACATTTCGAGTCCTGAAAGCGCAGCGAAAACATCGTACTCGTCCAGATACCCGATATGGCCGATACGAATTATCTTACCTTTAAGCTGATCCTGCCCGCCTGCGGGGAAAATGCCGTTCTTTTTCAGCGTTTTTACAAGCGCACCGCCATCAATACCCTCAGGAATAGAGATCGTTGTCAGTACATTCGATGGATCTTTCGGGAACAGATTTAGGCCAAGAGCCTTAATTCCTGCCCTCATCGCTTTTGCTACCAGAGCCTGCCTTGCCCACATATTTTCAATACCTTCAGCTAAAATAATATCGAGAGATTCATTCAGACCGACCAGAAGAGTAACTGGTGGAGTGAAAGGATTCTGGTTCTTTTCGATCGATTTTTTATATTTTTTCAGATCCCAGTAGTATTTCGGAAGATTCGAACGCTCTATCCTGCTCCAAGTGTCTTTTAACACACAGATGAAACCAAGCCCCGGAGGCAGCATTATGGTCTTCTGCGAACCGGATACAACCATATCGATTCCCCATTTGTCCGGCAGCAGTTCATGAGCGCCAAGTCCGGATACGGCATCAGTTACCAGCGCAACATCATACTTCTTTATCACTTCACCAATTGCTTTAAGGTCGGTCAATACACCGGTAGAAGTTTCAGACTGAGTTGTAAAGACCGCTTTTACTCCGGGATTGCCATCGAGCACTTTTTTAATCTGCTCGGGAGTCACAGCACGTCCCCATTCTACATCGATTGCAATAGTTTCTACACCATACGCTTTACATATTTCATACCACCGTTCGCCGAATTTACCACCACGGACGGCAACAGCTTTGTCACCTTTCGCAAGAATATTTACAACAGCCGCCTCCATGGCACCGGTTCCGGAGGAAGCCAGAGTGAAAACTTCCCCTTCGGTCATAAAGAATTTTTTTAGTTTTACATTGACATCTGCAAATAGAGATTCGTATTCGGGAGTCCTGTGATGAATAATCGGCTCAGCCATTTTGAGCATCACTTTTTCAGGAACCATTACCGGGCCGGGAGTAAATAAACGCGTTTTCATACATTTTTCCTTTCAATAATTCAATCTGTTTAAATCATATATATATGTAATAACGTTGATGTCAAATTATCACTATTAAATTCAATATTCACGTTTTAATCCGAGGGTGTCCGTTACCCACGACCAAATTTCATCGATTCCGGCACAAGTCAAAGCGGAAAAAAGCACACAATTTTCCGCACCAAGTTCCTTAATATATGTTTTTTTCAGCTCCATTTTTCGTTTTGCCGAAATCTTATCGAGTTTTGTAAATACATACAAGACCTTACCTTCGTATTGCGTAATCCAATCGAGCATTACATGATCACCCGACACTGGCCCGTGACGTGAATCGAGAAGCTGAATAATCCCCACAAGTTGCGACCGTGCACTCAGATATGGGCTAACCAGGTTATCAAACAGAGACCGTTCTGATTTCGATACTTTCGCATATCCGTAACCCGGTAAATCCACAAGATAAAAACTTTTATCGACACAATAATAGTTTAACGAACGTGTTTTTCCGGGTTTTTGAGACACCTTGGCAAGATTCTTTTTATTCGCAAGCCGATTTATCAGTGAGGACTTACCGACATTTGAACGGCCGGAAATACATATCTCCGATAAACCGTTAACCGGAAGGTCATTTTGGGAGTAAACCGGGCGGTCGAACGTAATCGTATAATTCATAAAGAAAGCGCATGTGTTAAAACATCATCAATACGTTCAGCTAATACAAATATAAGACTTTCTTTTATTTCTTCCGGTAATTCCCGTAACTCGGCTTCATTCTTTTTGGGAATAATGACTTTTTTTATTCCACTTCTTTTTGCGGCAAGTGACTTTTCTTTTAAACCACCTATCGCAAGAACATTACCGCGAAGCGTGATTTCACCGGTCATAGCCACACTCCGTGACACCGGCTTTCCGCTCGCAGCCGAAATAAGCGAAGTCACTATGGCCACACCTGCCGACGGGCCGTCTTTTTTGATAGCACCTTCAGGAACATGAATATGCACATCTTTTTTCTCAAACGCATCAGGCGCTATACCGAGAGAGTCCATATTTGCCTTGGCATACGTGAGTGCTGCCCGGGCGCTTTCTTTCATGACATCTCCAAGGTGACCCGTCAAAATGAGCTCTCCCTTTCCATGCATAAAGGATGTTTCTATATTAAGGATTTCTCCGCCTACCGGAGTCCATGCCAGACCGGTTGCCATCCCTACCTGATTGGTTTTTTCTATTCTCTTATCATGAATTTTCGGAATTCCAAGGTATTTCTCGACATTTCTACTCGTGATAACTCTTTTTTTAATCGGGCTTTTTTTCGAAACAACTTCACGGGCAACTTTACGGCATATCGCTGCTATCGATCTTTCAAGATTCCTTACACCTGCTTCGGCCGTATAGTTACGTATGATTTTAACAATTGCTTTATGGTCGAATTCAATATGTTTATTCGTCAAACCCGCTGCATCCAGTTGTTTCGGAATAAGATGCCGTTCGGCAATACCTACCTTTTCAAACTCAAGATATCCGGATAGCCGTATGATTTCCATTCTGTCCAACAGCGGAAGTGGTATATTATCCTCAAAGTTGGATGTTGTTATAAACAGAACCTCCGAAAGGTCAAAATCAACCTCAAGATAATGATCCATAAAAGTATGATTTTGTTCCGGATCCAGAACTTCGAGAAGAGCCGATGACGGATCACCTCTGAAATCCATGCCTATTTTATCAACTTCATCAAGGAGAAATACCGGATTCCGTGTTCCGGCTTTTTTCATATTTTGAATAATCCGTCCGGGAAGAGAACCGATATATGTTTTCCTGTGTCCCCGAATCTCAGCTTCATCTCTTACCCCGCCGAGTGACATTCGTACGAATTTTCTTTCGATTGCACGGGCTACACTACGGCCAAGTGATGTTTTACCGGTACCGGGAGGACCTGTGAAACATAAAATCGGTCCTTTTATTTTTTTTGCGAGTTTCAACACCGCAAGATACTCGAGGATACGCTCTTTTGGTTTTTCAAGCCCGAAATGATCCTCATCGAGAATGGCTCTCGCTTTCTTTATATCGAGATTATCGCGTGTATGTTTTTTCCATGGGAGCGAAATCAGCCAGTCAAGGTAATTCCTGACAACGGTTGATTCAGGCGACATCATGTGCATTCTGCGCAATTTATCAAGTTCTTCTCTGGCTTTTTTCGAAGCTTCCGGCGACATTCCCGACTTCTTGATTTTCGCTTCAAGCTGACTGATATCGCTATCATCATCGTCTTCGCCCAGTTCCTCTTTAATAACCCGCATCTGCTCATGGAGATAATAATCTTTTTGCGACTTATGAAGCCGTTCTTTCACTTCTTTATCAATCGATTTTTCCAACTCCATGATTTCGATTTCTTCGGAAAGTATTCCCGCAATCATTGTCAATTGATCTTCTACACTTTCCATTTCCAGCAATTTCTGTTTCGTTTTTTGCTTTACAAGCAAATGAGCGGATATAGTATCCGCAAGACGAACCGGATCTTCTATCGACGGGATATTCATTAATACTTCGTCGGGAATGGTTTTCGATAATTTAACGTAATTTGAAAAACTGGAAGACACCGTCCTCATAAGGGCCTGGAAACGGTTGGATTTATCAAATTCCCGTGTTTCTATCCGGATTTTAACACGATAGTAATCCTCATATTTTTCCATACTGAGGAATCTGGCGCGTTCGAGTCCCTCAACCAGTACTTTTGCCGTACCGTTGGGAAGTTTAAGCACCTGTAAAGCTCTGCCGACCATTCCTATTTTGTAAAGGTCATTCTCCCCGGGATTATCTTCATCAGGATTTTTCTGAAGTACGAGAAAAATGAATCTGTCCTGAACCAAAGCTGCCTGCAAAGCGGCAACCGATGTCTCCCTTACAACAAGAACAGGAACCACCATGTAGGGGAAAAGTACAACATCCCTTAGAGGTAAAAGCGGCATTAAATCGGGAAAATTGGTTTCGTCTTCCGTTTCATTATCGGAGGAGAGCAATACTTTGATATCGGAAGATGCTTCATCTATATTACGAACCATTCTAAATATTCTATTCCTTTCAGTGTGTTATCAATTTTCGCTGATTGTGCGAAAGCATACCGATTTAAGATACAACTCTTATGTGCTCAATTCCAGTTATTAATTAAAAAAAACGTATAATAAATACTTGAATTTTATATTTTCCTCAGGCGTTATCAAGCAATTTTAAGAACGGCGCCATCGGATTGTTCAAGAATTGGCAAGTTACCTTTAGTAATAGTATCTTTGGTGACAGTTACCCGTTTCACTTTCTCGATTGAAGGCACTCTATACATCACGTCTAACATCGCTTTACCCAACACACTTCTCAGACCTCGTGCCCCGGTGCCTTTTTTTACACTTATGTTGACAACTTCCTGGATTGCATCATCTTCAAAGATAAGTTCAATACCATCCATTTCAAAAAGACGTTTATACTGTTTTACCAGCGCATTTTT
Source organism: Candidatus Latescibacterota bacterium (assembly GCA_016927495.1). Taxonomy (GTDB): domain Bacteria; phylum Latescibacterota; class Latescibacteria; order Latescibacterales; family Latescibacteraceae; genus JAFGMP01. Next base: position 27,299 of record JAFGMP010000313.1, read on the forward strand.
CGGTTTGGTTAAAATTGACATAAGCGCTTCGCTGTCAAGTTCTTCCAGCGCACAGGTGAGCGGTAATCTACCGATAATTTCCGGTATTAAACCAAATTTATTAAGATCATCAGGTTCAACCTGAGACAGGATGTCGAATATTCCGGATTTATGTGAGGATTGAACATCCGCGCCAAAACCCATGGATTTTTGATATACACGTCTGTGGATAATATTATCCAGCTTTTCAAATGCACCGCCGCAAATAAAAAGAATATTTGTCGTATCTATCTGGATCATCGCTTGTTCAGGATGTTTCCTTCCCCCTTTGGGAGGAACGTTCGCAACAGTACCTTCAAGAATTTTCAATAACGCCTGCTGTACACCTTCACCGGAAACATCACGCGTGATAGAGGGATTAGCCGATTTACGGGCAATTTTATCAATTTCATCAATATAGATAATACCAATTTGCGCACGTTTTACATCATAATCAGCAGCCTGCAGCAACCTCACAAGAATGTTCTCGACATCCTCACCGACATAACCAGCTTCGGTCAAAATTGTTGCATCTGCAATGGTAAACGGAACATGAAGCAGATTTGCCAGTGTACGGGCAAGTAACGTTTTTCCTGTACCGGTCGGCCCCAAAAGTAGAATGTTATCCTTTTCAAGGTCGATATTATTATCAAACTTACTTTGATGCTGTATGCGTTTGTAATGGTTATATACAGCGACGCTGAGCATCTTTTTGGCTTGTTCCTGCCCTATGACATACTGGTCGAGACCTTTTGCAATTTCCTCGGGTTCGGGTATTGCAAAATCGATTTCCGGTATATCACTAATACTGCTTTCCCTCACAATATCATTACAGGTTTTCACGCAATCCGAACAAATTCGCACATCAGGACCGGTAATCATTTTATCGACAAGGGATGCGTCTCTACCGCAGAACGAACAGGTCATTCCATTTTTCCCGTAACTTTTTCTTTTCATTTTTTATGCTCTTCTCTCGTTAAAATAACAGCATCGATAAGACCATATTCTTTCGCTTCGTCAGGAGACATATATTTATCACGGTCAATATCGGTCAATATCTGTTTCCGTGTCCTTGAAGTTTTCTTAGCGAGTATATCAGCCAATTGATCACGGGCTCTGACAATTTCTTTTGCCATAATTTCTATATCGGCCGCCGGGCCGCGACCACCGCCAAAAGGCTGGTGTATCATAATTCTCGAATTCGGGAGACTTGTGCGTTTACCTTTAGCGCCAGCAGCAAGAAGTACCGCCGCCATACTTGCGGCAAGCCCGAGACATGTGGTGCAGACATCGGGTTTGACATACTGCATCGTATCGTAGATAGCCAGACCGCTGTGAATAGTTCCACCGGGAGAATTGATATACATGAAAATATCTTTATCAGGGTCATCAGCCTCAAGAAAAAGAAGTTCTGCAGATACTACATTAGCTATCTGATCGTTTATTTCGGTGCCTATAAATATAATTCTGTCTTTCAGAAGCCGTGAAAAAATATCATAGCTTCTCTCGATATGCCCGCTTTGCTCGATAACATAGGGTATATAGTTCATTACGATCTCCGATTTACGATTAGGGGGTAATTATTCCCGATGGCTGCTCGTCCTTTTTTTCTATTGTCCTGGTAGTGATATTTGCTTTGCCATTAATCCATTCATATACTTTAGCATGAATGATGTCATTTTTAATGTTGTCGAGTCGCCCGTCTTTTATGAGTTTTCGCCTGAACTCTTTCGGGTCCATATTGTACGTTTTTGCAATAATCTCTATACGGTCGGCAATTTCCTCTTTTGTTACATCGATGTTTTCTTTTTCTTTTATTTCATCGATGATAAGATATGTCTGAACCGCTCTTACAGCATCCGGCCGCATACGACGTTTAAAATCTTCATCATCCACCGGTTGGTCGGGCCTGTTTTTTTTCATGCTGTCAAGCTCGTTATTCATCACTTTCTGAACCAGACTGTCCGGAACCTCGAATGGACTTTGTCTGACAAATTCTTCTATCAGATCCGAACGAAGTTTTTGATTTGCACTCATCTCTATCTGCTCAGTGAGGTGTTCACGAGTTTTTCCCCGCAATTCATCCAGACTGGCATAGTCACCAAGTGATGATGCAAATTCATCGTTTAATTCGGGAATGACATTTTCAATTATCTGAAGAACTTCTACCTCGTACATCTCAATTTCTCTTGGAGCATCTTGATTATGCGTATGATCTCCTACAGGAAAACGAACAGTTTTCCGGTCACCTTTTTTCAATCCTGTTAATTGATCAATGTATTCATGGGAAGGTACGCTCTTTTTGTTTAGGTAGAGTGAACGATTTTCAAGTTTGTCACCAATAATGGGAACACCAACCGAATCAAGTTTCTGGAGATTGACTATGAGTATATCGTCTTCTTTTGATTCACGGTCAACTTCCTGCTGAACAGCCCTCATATTTCGGTATCGATCAAGAGTATTTTCCACATCCTCATCAGATACTTCAATTATTTCCTTGGTGACGTGCAGATTTTCGAAACCGCTTATATCAATTTCAGGAACTTCTTCAATCGATACCATTAACGTCATAGGTCCGGTTTGATCAAACTTCAAATCAGTAAGTTGCGGCTCTCCTATCGGATGAAGTTTCTCCGATTCGAATACCTCCTGCAAAACTTTTGGAATAAGTTCTTTTATTGCTTCTTCACGCACGATTGAGCCAAATCGTCTGGCAATTAATGACTCAGGAACTTTTCCTTTACGAAAACCAGAAATCTGAACTTCTTTTCTGACACTTTTCAACGAATTTGTGAATTCACTGTCAAAACGCTCTCGTTCTATTTCCACTTGCAATTTTGTTGTACAGCCATCACGTTCTTTAATTTCAACTTTTGCCATATCACTCTCTTACATTTACATTGGGAAATAATACTAAACAATGCGGTTAATATATAAATACATGTACCTTTGGTGCGAGAGGGGGGAATTGAACCCCCATGAGCGCTGCCCACTAGATCCTAAATCTAGCGCGTCTACCAGTTCCGCCACTCTCGCTTAAAAAACTATTGATAATTTTTTTTACCAATTCCGTGAAGAATAAAACGAAGATGTAATATAGGAAAAATGTATTAATAAGTCAATATCGGTTGCTATGATATTCTAATCAAAAACACAAAAAAAGACCCGGGGGAAGGGGTAAACCCGGGTCTTTCAATACGAAAATGACGATTATGTTATTTGAGCAATGTCATTTTCAAAGTTCTGCTGAATTCACCGGCTTTAACTGTGTAGAAGTATACTCCGGCGGAAAATTCAGATGCATTCCATGTAACACTATGGTTTCCTGCATTCATAAATTCACTGGCAATCGTATCAATTTTCTGACCACTTACATTGTAAACATCGATTGTGACATCAGATGCCTGATGTGTGGAGAAATTGATGGTTGTCGTCGGGTTAAACGGATTCGGTGAGTTCTGAGCAACCGCAAAAGCGGCAGGGGCCGCTTCCTCAACTGCAACAGGTTCGCTGGAGATTACACCGGTAACCGAATCATGTGCAATGTATGTCCAGATTGCACCTTCACCCGTTGAGTTACCATCCTGATACATACCATCATACGGTGAACCATACTGGAGAAAACGGTGACCGTATTTGTTGGATGTTGATTCGCCGGCGCAAGCTAACTGACCGATACCGGTTCCGTCGGGAGCATAAAGACCGAAAGATGTCGCACCGAGATTATAGGACGGGAACTGTGAAAATCCTACTTTATCGGTTGCACACCAATACTTGTAGGGTCCGGGATAGTAGTCGTGGCATACCCACGGTCTTACGGAATCTTCTTCGAAGTTATGGTCACCAACATAGTCACCATTGCCGTTCACCCACAGAGTCAGGTCATTAATATCGCCGCCTATTTCGCCATCCCTGTAGGGATCCATAAGCTGATTTATACATGAACCATGGGCATTCAGTTGAATCAAACCAGCCATAGGGCCGGGTCCGGCATCACCTGCATTGATAACATCGCTCGGTCCACCGCCTGCCTGTGCACCGGCTTCCTGATCTTCAAGTTTGACCCACCAGTCGGAAAGATCGACACGGGTCGTTTCGGTACCGTCTTCCAAATCTACGTAAATTAGCTCGGATTCGGGAGCACCGGTAATGTAGTCATGATACGCTACAAATATGTCTGATCCTCCGACAACTGTTGTGATGGGCATATGAAGCTCGCTCGAAGGAACATTATTCGGCAGTGCAAATTCAAACATACCTTCATCGCCCCATTCGGTCTGAATTTCGCCCTGGCCGTTCGGAACCCATTTGTATTTCTTAATTTGAACAGTACCACCTTCAGTCTGGGCAGCTTTGAACCACATGGTATGATCATCGGGCTGCAGGGCAATACTGCCAAGGTCTGCCAGACCAAAAACCGAACATGATTCAACTAAAGTTGCATCTTCCGGATCGCCACCGATTGCCCATTTTCTATGGACACGCGCAAGAGGTTCGCCTGCTGCGGGCCTTGTGTCAGTTCCACCTTCCCAGATAACCGGTTTGTCAAGCAGATTTCCGTTATCATCGTAAATCTGGATAATGCTCATTTCGTTCCAGCGGAAAGGCATTTGCTTTGTAACGATTTTTTTCTGGTTCACATTGTCAAAACCCCAGAGATAGTATGTGTATTCACCTGCCGGCACCATTGTACCATCAGAATCTTTACCATCCCAGGTTATATTTTGTTTTCCAACATCAAGTTGAGTCGGAGAGGATACGTACATACATGTATCGATCCTGTTTACATAATGCCACCCGAGAAAACCATTACGCATTGGAGCCGATGGCTTATCTTTTGTAAAAACACAGAAGATACAAAGGGCAGGTGTTCCCGTTAAAGTAACCGGCATCTCAAAATCTGAGCCGTCAAATTCGTACAGGAAGTTAGTCGGAGCAGTAAATTTCAGAGGGGTTGGGCTAAAATCAGCAGCAAAGACTGAAGATACAAACAATAAAAGCGTAAGTGTAACGAATAGATACTTCTTCATCGTTTCCTCCATTTTCAAATTACATTAATATAAAAAAAATTGCACTTATACTTTTCCTTTACCGATCACCTCCTTTGGGTCATTTTATATTTAACAAATCAGGACACTCAACTTGTTATAAATAAAAACAACAGAATTGTTTTTCCATGATTAAAATATTGAATATTTTTATTAGCATACAACATGATTGC
>JAFGMP010000314.1 GCA_016927495.1 Candidatus Latescibacterota bacterium
CCTTTCGCAATGGGCCTTGTCGATAAAAAGCTCTGGGAAAACCGTCACAACAATCCGAAGGCCATCGAGGAAGAATTCAAAGGTGAAAAAGGCAGAGGATGGCTCATGCGCTGGCTCCCCGCCCGTGCCCACGACAACGGTATATTCCTCATTTTCAGTAACGGCGTCGGTGTGGACGGCGATGAGATACGCACCGGCAATGCCATGATTCTCGATCCCTATGGCCGTATCCTTGCGGAAACCTGGAAAGCGGGCGATGACATGGTAATTGCCGATCTCGATGCGACACTCCCCGAAAAATCTACCGGCAGACGGTGGATCAGGACACGCCGACCTGATCTTTACGGCCCTATCACCAAACCGACAGGTATCGAGCAGGATACCAGGACGGTGCGGTTCGAAGAGTAATTTCCCGAACACTCTTAATTTTCGCAATCCTCACAAAATCTTCCAAAAAAATATAATAATTCGTATTTTTTTTGGTCATATTGACCATTTTGTATAATAATACCGTTCTTTTATAAACTAAATTCTGAATTCAGTTGTTTTTTTCTCCGTCGTTTGTCATTATCTTTCCTGATAAACTCGCAAACTAAATTAATACATTACATAATCGGGATTTTTTTCGAAATAACTCGTTGTTTCGAAAATTTTTAGATCGTACTGGGGGCAATTATGCATAATATTACGATGCTGGGTACCGGACTGATCGGGATGTTCTATACTATGACGCTCCACGGTAAAAGAAGCCGTGACCGGGTACATACTGTGTATTCGAGAACGATAGAACGGGCTAAGAAGTTTGCCGGAGAATGGGGAATCCCAAAATGGACAAACAACATGCAGGAAGCTGTAACCGACCCCGAAACAGATGTTGTGGTAATCGGTATACCCAATAATCTCCACAAGGACGCTGCGATAATGGCAGCCGAGGCAGGCAAAGCGGTTTTGTGCACGAAACCTTTGGCACGAAATGCGAAAGAAGCTAAGGAATTACTCGAAGCTGTGGAAAAGGCAGGAGTATTTCACGGTTACCTTGAAGATCTGGTATACACTCCCAAAACACTCAAGTCAATTGAAGCCGTCAGGAACGGTGCGCTGGGCAGGATACTGTGGACACGATCCCGTGAATCTCATCCGGGGCCGCACAGCGACTGGTTCTGGGATATCGAGCAGGCAGGCGGTGGTGCGATAATCGATATGGGGTGCCATTGTATCGAAATCAGCAGAAATTTTATTGGTAAAAATATACGACCGGTGGAGGTCATGTGCTGGGCAGATACACAGGTTCATCCGATTAATGCCGAGGATCATGCCATCGGACTGGTAAAATATGCCGATGGGGCTATTGGACAGTTCGAGGTAAGCTGGACATTCAGGGGCGGCATGGACTTGCGTGATGAGGTATCGGGAACTAAGGGCACCATCTGGCTCGATCATTTCCTCAGAACCGGATTCGAAATGTTTTCATCGGTTGGCAAAGGCGGTTATGTAGCTGAAAAAGCGGAAACCGAAACCGGATGGCTTTTCCCTGTCGGCGACGAGGTTCATGCACTCGGGTATGTGGATATGTTTGCAGATATGCTCGATTCGCTGGATGGCGGTGGTGAGCCTCTGGAAAATTTTTATGACGGTTATGTGGTGAATGCCATTATGGATGCATGTTACCGTTCGGTAAAATCAAAACGTTGGGAACCTGTCGAACTGGAAATCTGGCGTGGAACGGAAACTGCTGCAAAGGATTCATCTTCAGTTGATTTTGATGACCAGTTTATCCTGGTTAAAGAAGAAAAAATGCCTGATGGTCATATAAAACTGATCCTGAAAAACAAAGAAAATGGCAGGATTGTACAAAAAATAAAGGAATAAAAAAGAGTATTGATTTTTAAAGGTACGATTTATGTCGGTTACTCCGGAAAAAAACAGAGATACTTTAGAAATTAAATCGTATGCTGATTTTCGCAGGCTCATAAAAGGGCAAACGTCCAAAAGCATGCATGATTTATATGATGACCTTTATTACCAAAAACATGTGGGTAATAAGGAAGTTGCCGATTCTTATTTCAAAACTCTCGGGCTCGGGGATTCGAAATACACAAAGATCATTCACGACATTGCACATGTCGGACCGGGAGAGAAAATACTCGATATCGGCTGCGGACGGGGTGAAATGGTTTTTATCTCCGCCCATGCCGGAGCCGATGCGACCGGTATCGATTTTGCCGACAGCGCCATAAAAATAGCAAATGAAATGAGGCTGAAGCACTCCCCGGATATTCAGGCCAGAACACGATTCATATACAACGATGCCGGAGAACTCGATTTTGAAAAAAATTATTTTGACAAAGTTTTTCTTGTCGATGTCGTGGAACATGTATCATACAAAGAAATGGCCGATATTTTCATGAATGTGAAAAGGGTATTAAAGCCGGACGGTAAACTGATTATCAACACTGCGCCGAATGTATTGACCAGAACAATAGGATTTAAAATCAAAGCTGCGGTATATCTCCTGACAAAGGGGAAAATTCCCGAACATCCGATTGTAACCCAATTTAATACCTTGAAATCCGATTCTGAATACGATGAACATAAAATTCTGCTTCATATAAACGAACAAAGTGTCTTCAGCCTCAGACGTGCTCTCAAAAATTGCGGCTATGAAACGGAAGTATGGCTGGAACATACGAGAAATCCCTGGGAAAATAGTAAAAACCTTCATGGAAGGCTCTTATCATCCTTGTATAATCTATACGGATTGAAATATATTTTCGGAACTCATATCAATGCCATTGCATCACCAAAATAAACAACCGGTTTGAAACAAGTTTAATGTGTAATTCATAAACATTACATTCATACTTAAATGAGGTACAGATTATGGATACCCGAATTTCCCGCCGTAAATTCCTTGAAGCCGGATCTGTTACCACTGCAGGTGTAGCGCTTGCAGCCGGAAGTAAAAAAACGGCATATGCTGCCGATAAGAAGAAAGTCCGTGTCGGCATAGTCGGAACCGGCAACCGTGGATGTTCTCTGCTCACCACCATGCTCCATATCGAGGGGATTGAATTCCCTGCACTCTGTGATATCAATACCGCAAATCTTGCCCGTGCACAGGAAATTCTCACAAAAGCAGGGCAAAAAAAGCCCGAAGGTTATGTTGAGGGTGATCATGCATTCGAAAAACTTATGGAGCGTGAGGACCTCGATGCGGTTATCATAGCTACACCCTGGCAGTGGCACACACCAATGGCTGTCTTCGCTATGAAACATGGTAAATATGTCGGTGTGGAAGTACCGGCAGCGATTACTATCGATCAATGTTGGGACCTTGTGAAAACCCATGAAAAAACCGGCGTCCCCTGTATGATGCTTGAAAACTGGAGTTTTCGCAGCGACAACCTGGCTTTGTTGAACATGGTACGGCAGGGTATGTTCGGCGAGATTGTTCATTGTCACTGCGCACATTCGCATGACTGTATCGACCATTGGTTTTTCGATCCCGAGGGAAATATACGATGGGGCGGTGAATTTCTCATCAACCGCAACTGTGACCAGTATCCAACACACAGCCTCGGCCCGGTTCTAAGCTGGCTTGACATAAACTGCGGGGATTATTTCGAGTATGTAACCTCCACTGCATCTGACTCAAAAGGTATCAATGCTTATTTTACCAGAAAATTCGGGCCGAATCACCCCAACGCCAAACGTAAATATAAACAGGGCGATATCGTAACGACAGTCGTTCGCACTTATAAAGGTAAATCCATTGTCATAAACTATGACATGCAACTGCCGCGGCCTTACGATAACCGCTGGATGCTGCAGGGTACCGAGGGTATCTATAACGAGCAGCGCAATGCCCTCTATATTGTGGACAAAAGCCCGGAATACCATCAGTGGGAACCGTTTCCTCCGTACATGGAAAATTACAACCATTACTGGTATTCCGACAAAGAGTGGCAGGCAGCGATAGAACAGGGCCACGGCGGCACAGATTTTCTCGAACTGAGCGTCTTTATCGATGCGGTAAGAAACGGGACCCAGACACCGATTGATGTATATGACTCAGTGGTTATGAGTTGTATTGTGGGGCTTTCGGAGAAGTCCATTGCCAGCGGCAGCAAACCGGTTAAATGCCCTGATTTCACCAACGGCAGATGGAAAAACAAAAAGCCGACGTTCGGGGTAAAAGCATAAAAAATAAACGATTGAAACAAATAACAACAAAAAATATACCTCCCATCACGTGAAAGAGCGAGTTATTAATCCGGACATATTAATATAGCATTTTTTGATAGAATTTTGGATATTTGACTTCATGGAAACTGATGCGGGAAAACTTGCGCCGGCTAAGCAGGAACTTATACGTCAGAGGGCGGTTGCAGCCGTGCGAAATGGCATGACTCATGTTAAGGCAGCCAAAGTTTTTGGTGGTACACGACACTCTGTCGACCGATGGATCAAGGCGTATGGCACCGATGAAGCGGCTGTTCTCAAGACCAGAAAGTGTGGGCCGAAAGGAGAACGGAGCAGGTTTCAAGGGTGGCAAGCTGCCACAATTTGCAATCATATCCGTGACCGGCATCCGGTACAACTCAAACTGCCGTTTGTTTTGTGGACGGCGGATGCGGTGCGGCAGTTGAGTTCCCTTTCATGCGAAACGTTCGAGGATTCCTCGACTGTCGCCAATGTCATCCCGATTTGGTTAGGAGATACTTTCAAGAAAAATCAGTCCTTCATACAGCGACCTGACGCTTGGTGATTTATGCAACATAATTTATGGCCAACGTAGTAATCGTATAAATTGTTAAGGCTTTAAATTCTCATTTTGAAAAGAGTATGAATTTTTTAAATTTTAATACGCAGTTCCGGCAACTCGTAATTACATTCATTTTTTAATTCCCATCCACATTTTAATTCCTTACCATAAAGGAGAAAATGCCGTATTCGTGCACCTTTTTCCCGTTATGTGAGTCTACATTTACATGTGTGTGGATTTTTGCCGACATTATATAAGCCAGTTAACAATAATAAGCTTGCTTTTCACTGCTACAGTTATTGTCCGTGCAGAGAATCGTCTCCCGTTTGGCCGTGAAAAGATTGTAGTTCACGGTAACGGTTCCTCCGGGCCATACCGGATTGTAAAGCGTATTATCGGCGGCACAATCACAATTGAACAATCAGCATTCACCGACAGCCTGATTGTTTCCTCATGGGATATTATTGAAGAGTCGATTACATTTAACCGTCCGATTGATAAGGGTGACAGCGTTACTGTAATATATACCGCTGTTCCGGAATGGCTGAAAAAAAGTTACACACGGTCGTCCTATGGTTCTCAACCAATACAACGTACTCAATCCTCAGGCGGATCATACCGTGACCGCACACCCAAAGCATTTCCCGGTCTCAGCTTTGGCGGTTCCAAGACATTTGAAGTGAGTACAGGCACCGATAAATCCGTTGCGCTCAATCAGACTTTACGGCTCAATATCTCAGGTAAAATCACCGATGATATTTCCCTTAATGCAGTTATTTCAGACCAGAATATACCTATTACTCCGGAAGGGGATACCAGGGAATTGAGTGAACTCGACCGCGTATTGATCGAACTCAGGGGTAAAAATTTCAGCGCGGACATGGGTGATACGGACCTGAAACGTTCTACCGGAAGGTGGCAGACATATTCACGCCGCCTTTCGGGAGCGCACCTCAAAGTTAACCATGACAATATAACGGTATTCGGGTCAGGCGCTGTATCCGAGGGGCGGTATATGAGCACTACCATAAATCCCGTGGAGGGCAATCAGGGACCGTACCGCCTTATCGCTTCCAATGGCAGCACACATATATCCATCATTCCCGGAACGGAACGTCTTTGGATAAACGGCGAACAACTTACAAGGGGATATAATTACGATTATACAATCGATTACTCCACAGGAGAAATCCTGTTTTCCGAGAGCCGGATAATAGGTTCCGATATGCGTATTGTCGTCGATTACGAATATACCAGTGACAGTTATCGCAGAACATTCTTTTCCGGCGGCACAGACAGCGAGTTCCTCGATGGCCGTCTCAAGATCGGTATTGTGGCAACCCGTGAAGCCGATGATCCCGACAGGCCGATATATGGTGAATTGGATGAGTTTTCCCGGCAGGCTTTGTCAGATGCCGGGGATTCGCTTGCATCAGTTAACGGTATCAGGGTTGCTGATGGTGATACCACCGGAACTTATAACATTGTTGATAATCACCTTGTCTTTAATGAACTCGGTAAAGGGACGCATAATGCCACATTCTCATGGATGGGTGAAAACCAGGGTTCTTATAGGTATCGGGGTGGAGGTATATATGAATTCGTAGCTCCTGAGAATCGCGGTCCGGGATCGGATGCAAATTATGATCCTGTTGCCGTTGTGAAAGGGCCTGTCGCGCACACACTTGCAGGGATCAATGTTTCTCTTGACCCTCTTTCCTCGTTTCATATCGAATCCGAATTCGCGGAATCATCCCTTGACCAAAACACGCTTTCAGGCTTGGATGACTCGGATAATAACGGCGGAGCATACCGATTTGAGGCAAAACTTTCGCCCGAAATAGATGCGGGTATTCCGCTAAAGTTAGAAATTGGCGGGCAACACAGAGCGATGGGAAACACGTTCCTTCCCATTGACCGTGACCGGACGGCTGAAGAAAACAGAAGCTGGGGACTTCCTCTGATTACAGAGCAGAACAGGGAGACCATTTCGGAATTTACCGGCGGTGTATCAATAAAAGAAGGTAGATTTGCAGGTTCGGCGCTGCTCTTCAACGGAGGTCAGGCTGAATTCGGTGATTCGACAGTTTCCTCACGGGTTGGAGGCGAAAGTCGTTTTATGATGGGAAACATGGGACAGACAAGATTTTCTGTCAATCATATTATACGAGAGAATTTTGCAGGACTGCCTGATGAAACAATCGATCGATTTTTCGGTGAGGGATCGACTGTCTTTTCGGATTTCAGGCCATCCTTTATTTATGAAGGAGAGCAGGTGAATGGCCGGGAGGATTTTACCCATAGTACAGCATATGATGACATCAAGCTTCGGTTAAGTAATCCTGAAATGTTGGGTGTTACAAGCAAAACCGAATGGCTTTACCGTATAGAACGTGCCAAACATACAAGCTGGAAAGACAGTTCGACGGTTAAAGGAGGAAGTATCGAAATGTCTGCAGGAAGCGGTTCCTCGGGTTCCATTCGAACTCGTTATGCCCACCGTGAAAGAACCGCAATGTCTCAAAGCAGTACGAGCGACCAGGCGTTGATTGAGGGATATCTGAGACCTGCCGGGGGATCCACTCATATCGAAGCCACATACCGTGCCGGACGGTCCCGTGAGGCATCAAAACGAAAGAATTATATCTATACCGGGGGAGACCGCGGATCATACCGCTGGGAAGACGAGAACGGCGACGGGGTCCGTGACCCCGATGAGTTCATACCCGATGAACATGGTTCGTATTACCTCTATGAGGAAACGCTGAGTGATTACATCCCGGTAAATTCGGTACACCTTTTCAGCAGGTTCAATACCGATATCCCGGCAGGTCTTATAATGGCATTGGACAGAAAAAAACTTAAAATTCGAAGCGAAACTTCATTCGAAGTTGAGGAAACGTCAACGGCGTCTGCAAGTGATGTCTTTTTTCTCAAACTTAATCAGTTTAGAAAAAGAGGAGTCACTACATCCGGAGAATCCCGTATACAGGAAGATGTTACAATTCCGGTGATCGGTGGTGAGGGTTCGGTACGGCTGCGGCTTTTCAGGCTCGATTCATATAATGCTGAGTTTGTAAGCGGCGCTGAGCGCAAGGGTACGGATGAACAGTCGCTGCGTCTGAGAATGCCTGTTTCGGAGAAAGGAGATACTGAAATAACGCTTATCCGGGCAGTTCAAAAACGTACCATGGAACAAACATCGAGCGGGGATTTTCTTGTGAAATCCATTACCGGCGATATAGGAATATCATACTATCCCATGCCAGCAATAACGGTTGGAATCAATGTTGGAGCCGGAATGGACCGTGACAGCGTCACCGGTATCGAGGCTGATTATTATTCCCTGAAACCAGCATATATCTACAGGTTCTCAGGCCGGGGTAAAATTGATTTGGTATATACGCTGACTTCCGTCACATTAAAAAACACCGGAGCGGGTAAACGATTGCCTTATACTATGGCACAGGGCCGTAAGGAGGGTGAAAACCACGATGTTTCGGTTCAGTATGATTACAGGTTGTCGAACCGGATAAACTTTGTGGCGACCTATACAGGACGGAAATTTGCGGGCAGGGATTTTGAAAATTTTGCTCAGGCACAAATCAGAACAATATTTTAAAAGAGAAAATTATCAGTTGTGAATGAAAAAGGTCAATCTGAATTAAAAATACCATTTAACCATGCAGTACACAAAAAAATGAAAAGATTTGTAAAATACATATGTATAATCCACCTATTGATTCAAACCGGAATAGTATTTGCCCAACAATCCGTTACGAATGAAATTAAGCAGCATAGTCTTCCGGTTACGGCTGTCGATATTCCTCTTGATTCAGTCGTAGTGGCTGGAGTCGACTCGTTACTGCTTATTGATATGGAGGAAATAATTTTGTCGAAAGCCGGTGGAATACTGAATAACGGTCTTATAGATCATGACATCGGAGCGATTAGCAGTTATCTGCATGAACAGGGCTGGTGGAGCGCTATAACTACTGCTGATGTCGATTCGACAGAAAACGAACCGGTCATTCTGAAGTTCTCCGTGAATACAGGCAGCAGAATGTATTTCGGACGTTTTTATTCGGATATGGAAGACAAGACTGACACTGCTCTGTCGCCAGACTTTTCAGATCAGTATGGTAATCCCTTTACAAAAGAAACCTTCGAACAGGTAATAAACGATATAGTGGCGCTCTATTCGGAAAACGGCTATCCGGATGCCGGCATCAAGCCGCTGATGACCGCTTATGGTGACACTGTGGATGTCAACCTCAGGATTCATGCAGGAGAGAGGGCTTATATCGATTCAATTGTTGTCATCGGGCTGACAATAACCAAAGACTACGTGGTACTCCGTGAATTAAACCACATTATTGGCAGACCGGCAGGTCCCGATGCGGCAAACGATGCGCTTGCTGCTTTACGGCGTCTGGATTTTATGCGCCAAAGGGAAGCACCATCAATAGACTATACACCGGAAGGAGTATGTCTGCTTATTGTTAATCTCGAGGAAAAAGGACAGGGTTCTTTTGATGGAGTTGTCGGGTACCAGCCATCGGACGGCGGAGAAAAGGGAGAAATTATCGGGACATTCAACCTCGATCTTGCCAATATGTTCGGAACGGGCCGTTCATCGAAGGTACGATGGGAAAAACTCGGAGAAAAAACCGAGGATCTCGAACTTGGCTATAACGAACCCCGTATTTTCGGATTACCTTATATTGTTTCCGGGATGTTTATGCAGGAAGAACGCGAAGTTTTGGGTTACACCCGTACACAGTTCAGTACAACAATAGGCCGTTACATCGGTCGTTTACACATAAACACAGGGTTCAGATATGAAAAAGTAAGCGCCGATTCGCTGAACAGTTCACATGCCAGTGGAATAGAAATTAACACTGTATGGGATGACATCGATAACAGCGATAATCCCCGCTCCGGGATTCGCTATGGGGCATCATGGTCTTTGCTTTCAAAATCGTACCGTTTCGGCGCTAAAGAAAATACGTCATTAGACCGTGTATCATTTAATTTCGACCACTATATCCCCACGATCAACCGCCAGACAATAGCGCTTCTTGTACGATACCGAAGAGTCACAGGAGACCGTGACCGTATCGATTCTGCCGACCGTTACTGGATCGGTGGTGCAAAAAGCCTGCGAGGCTACCGTGAACAGCAGTTTCCTGCGGTAAAAGCGCTGTGGGGAACCATCGAATACAGGTTTTTGACCGGCGGCACTTCACGTTTCTTTGTTTTTGTCGATACCGGGCATCTGATAAACTATGTAAAAAACACCGTTGATTCAACATTTGATGAAAAGACGCTGACTCGCACCGGTTACGGATTTGGACTCAGAATTCAGTCACGGGCGGGAACGCTCGGATTCGATTATGGCCTCGGGCAGGGTGACAGCCCCGGCCAGGGTAAATTGCATATGAGACTAACAGCGGAGTTTTGATACGAATTGTGAGTTAACAACATTTTTATCAACAAAACCATAAAAATGGGGAAACATATTTGAAATACATCTTGATTAACTCAAAGGCATCATGTATCTTCATTGTATATATACATCAGATCAGAAGAAGAAACATGTTGTCATGAAATACCGTTTTTGTTTATATACTTAACAAATTATAGTATCTTTTGGATTATATAATGCCGAAAATAATTGATAATTTAGGAATATACTTAAGCAAAGCAGTAGCTTATTATTGGCAAACCAGGCAATTGCAGATAGAAAAACAGAGCACAAAAGGTAACAAAGATTCTGGTTTAAGAAGTGCAGTAACCGGTGGCGCTCAAATGAATGGTTTTATAGATTTGTTTTGTAACTTAGTTATTGAAGCAGGGATTGAGAGTAAGTATGTTTTTAAGAAAAAAGCTTTGGAGTTGCCAGGTTTTTTTAGGCCTACTAAAGAATGGGATTTGTTAGTTGTAAAAGATAATCAACTTCTTGTTGCAATTGAGGCAAAATCTCAGGTTGGCCCTTCTTTCGGTAATAATTTTAATAATAGAACGGAAGAAGCCTTGGGTAGTGCTCTGGATTTATGGACCGCGTTTAGAGATGGCGCTTTTAAAGGAGGAATTCAACCATTTCTCGGTTATTTTTTCATGCTTGAGAACTGTAAAAAATCCCAAAGTCCTGTAAGAGTAAATGAGCCGCATTTTAAAGTGTTTCCTGAATTTATCGATGCATCGTATTTGAAACGTTATGAACTGTTTTGTCGTAAATTAGTTCATGAACGACATTATACATCCGCCTCATTTATAACATCAGAAAGTAGTAATAGTGAAAAAGGTATTTTTCAGGAACCTGCACAAGATTTATCATTCGCTTTATTCGCAAAAACGCTTATTTCTCATGTTGGGATGTTTATATGAATAATATATATCAAAGACTTATTAATGGTGATGCAAGAGACTTGTCATTTTTAAAAGATGAGTCTGTTCATCTTGTTATAACATCGCCACCATATTGGAACCTTAAACGCTATAACGAAAATCCTGATCAATTAGGACATATCGATGATTACGATACTTTTTTAGGTGAAATTAAAAAAGTATGTAGTGAATTATTTAGAGTTCTTGTCCCCGGGGGCAGATTAGTATGTGTCGTTGGAGATGTCTGCGTATCGCGCCGCAAATTTGGCCGACATCTGGTTTTTCCATTACATGCTGATATTAGTGTTATTTGCCGAAAAATTGGTTTCGACAATTTAAATCCTATTATTTGGCATAAAATTGCAAATGCTTCATTTGAAGTTGAAAATGGTTCAAATTTCTTAGGTAAACCTTATGAGCCAAATGCAATTATTAAAAATGATATTGAATTTATCCTGATGCAAAGAAAACCGGGTGGATATCGTAACCCAACACAAGAACAAAGAAAACTCAGTAAAATTGATAAAAAGGATTTTAATGCCTGGTTTAGGCAAATCTGGAATATACCTGGAGCTTCCACAAAAAATCATCCGGCTCCCTTTCCTCTGGAACTTGCATCTCGTCTCGTAAAAATGTTCTCTTTTTATTCTGACACTGTGCTTGATCCATTTTGTGGAACGGGGACAACAATGATTGCGTCTCAAAGGAATGGAAGAAATTGTATTGGTATTGAAATTGATCCTGATTATTGCAGTTTGGCTGCACAATATTTGAAAAAAGAAGCCAGTAATTTTTTTGTTAATAATGAGTTTATATATGAAAAGTTTATAAATAACCATTCTGATATTACGAAAGAACGTATAGTAAAAATTCTTTCTCCGTTAGATTTTCAACATAAAATTTCGACTCGTTAAATTATAAGTTCAATTTGATACCTACAATTCAAAAATAAATCAGCATGGGAAAGCTTCTCAGCGAAAATATTGAGAAATATTGATCATCGTATGTATTTATAAAGTATGGGTAAATTCA
>JAFGMP010000315.1 GCA_016927495.1 Candidatus Latescibacterota bacterium
AGACGGTGTACTCCCGATTCGGCTTTCAGATAACCGTAAACATATTCGCCTTTAACGAGAATGGTAACGCTTTTAATGCCTGCTTCCTGGCCCGGCTGGATGTCGATTTCATCGTAATCGAATCCGCGGCGTTCAATCCAGCGTAAATACATCCTGAGAAGCATTTGAGCCCAGTCCTGGCTTTCGGTACCGCCAGCACCGGAATTTATGGATAATATAGCGTTTTTTGGATCTTCAGGGTTGCCCAGCATGTTCTGAAACTCGAGATCACTGAGTTTTTTTTCCAGATTTTCCAAAGATGAGGTAACTTCAGCTAAAACAGTATTATCTTCCTCTTCTTCGGCAAGTTCATTGAGAACAGCCACATCATCGAGAGAAGCTTTAAAATCTTTAACAGCTTTGATCGGTTTTTCACGTAAAGTGATCTCATCTATGACTTTTTGGGCGGCTCGCTGATCAGTCCAGAAATTTGGCGCTTCCCGCTGTTCGTAGAGTTTTTTTAATTCCGCTTGTTTTTTTTCAGGGTCAAAGATGCCTCCTGAGTTCTGAGAGCCTGCCGGTCAACTCATCGATTTTTTGTGAAGTCTGTGACATATATATACCTCCTGCAAATAGTACTATCTGATTATGATTTGTGAAAGTGTCTGAAAGCTTTCACTGATCTTTGGTAAAATGGTTTCAAAATAAAGTATGTTTGGCTTATTTCAGTCCCAGAATATCCTGCATATCATACAGGCCGGGTTGCGCTTTTACAATGAATTTTGCCGCCCGAAGCGCTCCTTTTGCCAAAGCGTCCCGTGAATGTGCTTTATGGACAAGTTCGATTCGTTCACCAACCGTTCCGAATGTGACTGTGTGTTCTCCGACCACATCACCCAAGCGCATCGAATGAATGCCAATCTCTTTCTGAGTACGTTCACCTGTAATGCCATGCCTTCCGTAACGTGCATCTTGAGTGATATTCCTGTCGAGAGTCTCGGCAACAATCTCTGCGAGTCTGTTTGCCGTTCCCGATGGCGCATCTTTTTTGAAACGATGATGAGTTTCAGAAATTTCAATATCGTAATCATCACCAAGGATGGCAGCGGCTTCAGCGGTAAGCTTGAAAAGCAGATTGACACCGACACTCATATTCGGAGCATAAACACAGGGTATTGTTGAAACAAGACGTTTGAATTCATTACGTTCTTCGGTTTTCAGACCGGTAGTACCGATTACAAGGGGGATATTATCATTTCCGCAAATCTCTGCTGTTTTTAATATATTATCCGGCCAGGTAAAATCTACAACAACATCAGCATTGTTTATTGTTTCCGTGAGATCTTTTTTAACAGAAACACCTAACTTTCCGATGCCGATAATTTCTCCGACATCAGTCCCGATCTGGTTTTCAAAACTAATGTCGACAGCTCCGGTAAGCGTTATTTCCGAATCTTCGGCCGCAAGAGTAATAATCCTTCTCCCCATACGACCGAGAGCACCATTCATTACAAGCCTCATGTTGTTTCCCCTGAGTATGGTGTAATTGATGAGTAATTTTATTATCTGGTAATAAATAATAAACCTTATAGCAGGTCAGTATCTTTTAAGCATTTTTTCAGTAATGCTTTGCCTTCTGTGCCGGGCTCCATGAGTGGAAGTCTTACCGTGCCGACATCCATACCGAGTAGGTTCATGGCAGTTTTAACGGGTGACGGATTCGTTTCGACCTTCATAAGTGTCCGCATAAGTGGGAAAAGCCGATTATGCAGCTCTGAAGCTGTTGAAAAGTCACCTTTGAGTGCAGCAGTTGTCATTTCGGACATTTGTTTCGGCATAATGTTGGCTATGACGCTTATGACTCCTTTTGCTCCGACGGACATCATGGGTACGGTCATTGAATCATCGCCTGAAAGCACGGTGAAATCATCAGGGGTGCGGGTAATAATATCGCATATTTGATCCATATTGCCTGATGCTTCTTTTACACCGATAATTGTGGGAACAGAAGAAAGTTCAACTATGGTATCAGCGGTTGTATTGACAGCAGTACGGCCCGGACAATTATAAATTATCAGTGGAATATCACACGATTTTGCAACTGCCTTATAATGTTCAATAAGTCCCGGTTGAGTAGGTCTGTTGTAGTATGGTGTAATTAACAGAGCAGCGTGAGCTCCTGCTTTTTGGGCATGTTCAGTGAGACTTATCGCCTCTTTTGTGCTGTTTGAACCTGTTCCTGCAATGATGGGAACTCTTCCACCTGAGACTTCAAGAACGATATTGATGACTTCGCGGTGTTCCTCATGGCTCAAGGTCGGTGATTCACCGGTTGTACCGCACGGTACGAGGCCGGAAATTCCGTTTTCGATTTGAAATTCAACCATTTCTTTGAGTCGCGTAACATTGATTTTGCCGCTGTGAAATGGTGTAACCATTGCCGTAAATGCACCCGTAAGTTGTATCATTTTCCCTCCGAAAAAAAACATCTTAATTTGTTATAAGTCGATATAGTTAAAGCCAAGTATCTTTGTAAAGTGGATGAAATCGTATGATAAGAGTTGAAATATTCGTGATAAATATTTCCAGCATTTAAAAATATACGAAACACAGTAGTTTTGGTCAATGAGAATTAAATGTTTCCGGCATCAACATGAACAGTGAATATATTAAAATACAGAAAAACTACATAAAAAAACGTCGAATTTATTATCGCATGTTGCGAATATACATATAATAATTACAGTTGACATTTCAGCGTAAATCAAATATTTTGAAAGCAGGTAGGAATCGTTTACATGATCTTTATAAACAAATAATCGGGAAATTGTTATTACTAATTGTAATTATGCTATATTCCAGTTTATTATCATGTTTGATATACTATCAGAATACTATAGGTTATCATGATATACTATTTTAACCTGTCGTTTAAATATTAGTGCTTGTTTTCAATTCTGAAAAATAAGCATCTTTGCACCGGCAAATAGTCAAAATTTGTAGTGGTCAAATGACAGTATGTCCAAAAACCTAAAAAGTGCTATATTAATACGAAAAATTATATTTTGTATTGTTAAGAAAAAACAAGGACTTACGTTTATAATATAATTTTTGGTTAGATTTTTGCTATGTAAATGTTAAATAGAAAAAAATCAAACTTAATTTTTACCAGAAATAATTTTGGAGAATATCTGAGATAAGGAAGTAAATAATATAACCTCTTGAGCAAAATTTACAGTATGATTTCAATTATACAATACATGAAAAAAATATACTATAATTATCGATATTTTAGGAGAATTGATTATGGAAAAAGCCGAAATCTCACGACTTATCAACAGTTTCAATGCAATTAAGGGATATTTCGATACTACGAAAAAATATATGCCTCAAATTGCTAAATTGGTTTTCTTTATTGAAGAGGTCATTCCACTTCTTAATACTATTCAAAAGGATCTCCATCAGTCTTCGCAAATTATTCCGACAGCAACGGAAAAACTCGATAAAGTGACTTCTGCAACCGAAATGGCGACAACAGAAGTGATGGATATTGTTGACAATGTAATTTCTCGCTTAAATAATATGTCCACATCTCTTGAAGAACTTGAAAATCAAATAGAAAGTGAAAAAAGTCTGCTGAATTCGGTTAAAGAAAAAACAGATAAAATTCGTCAGGAAATCGATGGTAGTCAGGATGATCTCTTTTCTATTATGAATGCGTTACAGTTCCAGGATATTACGACACAGCAAATCAACAGTATCGCCCAGGTTATCGATTCCGTACAAGTGAAACTTGGAGATTTATTGCATGGTTTTGACGATGATGGATTCAATTTACCCAAACAAAGAGTTGCAGCATTTGATGAAAATGCGGAATTTGATTTTTCACGTTCAGCGGAATCACAAAAACTGGCGGATGAATTTATAAAACAGGTAATTGAAAAAAATAAAGCGGTTGAATCAAAAGATAGTATAACTGAAGAACAAGGTAGTGAGGAAAATCAGGAGTCTGGGGAATGCCAGGATATTGTTTTTGGGGAAGATGGGCAGCCTGATATTAATGCAATTTTAAGTCAGTTGAACGCTGAAGGAAACAACACCAAAGATCAGTAATTAAGAGAATCAATTGCTGATTAGCATAACAGTATTTGTATATTGTTTAATAGCATTGAAAGAGGTAACCGATGCCTAATGTTGATGCTTCGGTAAAATTCAAAGTTACTGACAAGAATTTCAAAGTTGTTGCCAGCTATACACCGTACTATGGAGAAGGTAATGAGCTTACGGTTGATGATGTTTTACGGCAACTGGAGTCTTTAAAAGTAACTCATGGCATAAAGCATGATATAATAAAAAATATGTGTGAAAGCAATAGACCGTTACCATCTGTAATTATCGCAGAGGGAACAAAACCTCAGTTGGGCGAAAAAGCCCGAATTGAAACTCTCACCGAAATAAAGCGTGAGTCAAAAGTTGTTGAAGATAAAGATGGTAAAATAGATTTTAAAAATCTCGGCGATATTTCTTCGGCTGTGGTAGGTCAGGAACTTTATAGAAAAATACCACCGACAATCGGCGCTACTGGAATCGATGTTTACGGAAATGTTATACCGGGATTACCGGGAAAAGATCTAAAGCTTGTTACAGGTTATGGAACAATTGTCGACGAGAATGATCCGAACCTTGTCAGAGCAAAAATAGCCGGAGAAATACAAATAATAAAAGGTGTTTTGCAGATTTCAGATATACATTATGTAAAAGGTGATGTAAATTACGAATCGGGTAATATAAAATTTAATGGTAACGTTAAAATAGATGGCGCGGTGATGTCCGGTTTCAAAATTGAAGCCGATGGAAGTATTGAAATCAGAGGTAATGTGGAAGACGCGGATGTGATTGCAGGAAATGATGTTATAATTGCCGGTGGATGTGCAGGTTCCGGACATGGTATGATTCAGGCAGGAAGAGATGTATATGTAAAATTTGTTGAAAATCAAACTATTAAAGCTGATCGCGATATATTCATTAATGGCGATTCGTATCATGCAAATCTTGTAGCAGGAAGATCAATTAGTGCAAAAGGTAAAAAGAGTGTTATTGTAGGCGGCCAGGCTGAGGCAAAAATCTCTGTTTCTGCATCACAATTGGGGTCAGTCGCCTGCACACCGACAGTTATAAAAGTCGGTATTGATCCTAAATTCGCCGAGCGCCTAAGAGTAATCGAAGAAGAAATAAAGAATTCCAAGGAGTCTTTTGAAAAATTGGAAAAAAGCATAGTTTTTCTTTATAAACTGAAAATTGATAATAAAGGGCAATTGCCACCTGAAAAGGATGCACTGCTGATTAAACTCGAAACAGCAAAGAAAACATTACCGGAGAAAATCAGTACCTTTGAAAAATTAAAAGAAGAATTGTTGGAAGAACAAAAAGACATAGAAAAGGCATTTACAATGGCGCATGTCGGAGTTTATCCAAAAGTTAAAGTTTATATTGGTAATCAATGGATAACGATAGATGATAATTTGGGACCATCGCAATTCAGAATAGTTGATGGTGATGTGGTCAGATTATCGAAATAATTTTAAAGAACATTATTTACAAAAAGGAGAAATAACTTGCCGGATCTCAAAATCTTAATTGTTGATGATTCTCCGACAATGAGACGAATCCTTGTCAATACAGTTGTCAAAGCAGGATATCCAAATTGCAAAGAAGCAGAAGATGGCAAAGATGCATTGGCAAAATTAATGGCTGGAGATTTTGATTTACTAATGACTGACTGGAATATGCCGAATATGAACGGTTTGGAACTGGTTGAGGCTGTAAGGCTCGATGCAAAATTAAAAACCATACCAATTTTAATGGTCACCACCAGAAATATGAAAGAAGATATAGTTAACGCGATAAAATCAGGTGTAAACGGTTATATCGTGAAACCGTTTGACGCAAAAACGCTTAATGCGAAAATTTTGGAAATAATGGGGTAAAATACGACTTAATACAAAACTTTCTTTTTCAAATAAGTGTTAAATGAATTATATTTGTGAAAGTCGTAGTTTTTATTACTCTGTTAATTAGTTGTATGATGAAATATAATATCTTCTCACTTATTGATAAAAGAATATATGATTACCGGAATATTATAAGAGGGTGTGCGCATTGTACATCCTTTTTTTTATGGAGGGATTGAGAGTGAAACCAAAATTTAAATACAAGATGACCATTGAGACTGGCCAGATTATCACACCGTGTGTTGATGGTGGAATTTTCAGTTCGATTGGCAATAAACCGGCAAAACTTCACATCGGTCATGATGGCTGTATCGCAGGATGGGATAGAGATTCCGCAATTAATGCTGAAAAACAGATAGGTTATCAGAATTGTATTATTGGTCCCGGATTTATTGATATTCATTTTCATGGTTATGGGGATCAGAGTAATCTCAGATATTCGGAAATTGGTAGTTTTCAAAATCCGGTGCATATTCTCGAAAAAGTCACAACCTTTGGCACCACTTCGTGCCTGTCCACTATTGTCGTACCTGCACAATCACGGCGTTTTTTTGGAGTAGATCTCGATGCACGTTTTAAATTGCTGAGATCACAACTCTCGGACCTGACAATGAAAGACGGACCATTATCAAGTCCCAGAGCCCGTCTTCTCGGTATTCACCTGGAAGGCCCTAAAATTAATCCGGAAGTAAGCGGCGCTATACCTCAAAATGCGATTTGGGATGCAAATATTCGCGATATACCACGTATTCTCGGTAAACCAAAATCCGGCAACGACGACCACGGCGTACGGCTTATGACTATCGCACCTGAAATGGATTTTCACAATGATTTCAGATTTATACGGGCAATTCTTGACCAGGGTATTGTCGTAAGCCTTGGACATTCCGCAGCAACGCTCGAACAAACGATTGCAGCTATAAAGACCGGCGCCAGGCATCTCACACATTTTTTTAACGCAATGGGGCCATTATTTCACAGAAAACCGGGGATAATCGGTTCAGGATTGGTTGATCCCCATATTTATGATGTCGAGGACGATAGGCTCAGCCTTGAAATAATCTGTGATTTTATACATGTAAATCCTGCTATTCTCCAACTTGCCATGAGCCGTCATCACCTTATTGCAGCAGTAAGCGATGCTGTTGCCTATCCCGGTATGGGTGACGGAACTTTCGAATTTGTCGGTCAAAGAGTTACCATTTCTGACGGGGCAGTACGAATGGTTGCCGATGGCAGACTATCAGGCAGTGTAATGACCATGAACCAGACGTTTCGGAATCTGCTTCTTTTGGGTGGAGATAATCCTGACATCGTACGTGCTTTTGAAATTACTTCAACAAATCCTTCTAAAATTTTGGGCATAAACGATACAGGCGTTATAGAAAAAGGCCGCCGCGCAGATCTTGTCGTGCTTGATAAAGACTGTAATCTTCTCTATACGATCGTCAATGGAGAAATAGCATATGATGCAACGAAGAAATTGCAGGAAAACGAATCTTCAACGATTATCCTTAAAAAAAATAAGGGAGTACCGAAACCAAGCGCTCAGGAAGCTGTAATAGGTATACGGATCAGTGCATATGCTATCTGGTGCGGATATGTGACAAATGAAGAAACGGTCAATGTCACTATTAAAGAATTGAACGGTAATCCACGGCACAAACAGGGATTCACAGGCCGTGAAGCGATTCTTGATTCTGCGGCGGTCGCAATAGTCGGTACATGGCGAAAAGCAAAAAAAGAAGGTCTGAATGTTACCGCTCTTGGGATTGCTACTTCAGGACTGGTTGACGGAACCTGTGCCATAATGGCAATGAATCTGCCCGGATGGAAAGATTTCGATATTGCCCAACAGCTTCTAACCCGGATCAGAAATATTGAAAATTCATTTCCGGAAAATATCCATGTTGCGGTCGAAAACAGTTCCAATGCAATGGCCATGGCAATAGCCAGAACAAAACGGCTACGCAACAATGTCGGTCTGAAAAGCGGTGAGAACTTTGTGTTCGTAAAAATCGGCCATGGACTGGGAACCGGTGTAATTGTCGATAAAAAACCTATTTCCTGTGTGGAAGACATCGCGCCTGATTATTATTTTCATTTAAGACAGGCAATTACTAATGTGCACAACGGCCTTCCCACACTTCTGCATGAAACCTTTCTGATCAACAGACTTGTTGCCAAAGGTGAACTGGCTTTAATGCGTACATGCGACGACGAGTTTCCCGAACTGCACCTTGAAGCTCTCGTTTCACG
Organism: Candidatus Latescibacterota bacterium; assembly: GCA_016927495.1. Taxonomy (GTDB): domain Bacteria; phylum Latescibacterota; class Latescibacteria; order Latescibacterales; family Latescibacteraceae; genus JAFGMP01. The sequence goes on from JAFGMP010000315.1 coordinate 8,250, forward strand.
CGGCGGTATAATACATTACGCCCGCGAGGAAGAACGCAGGACAGGTAAAATATTCTTCAGGAAAAACAAAATACATGCTATGATGAAAGAGCTTGAACGTGACCCTTATGCTTACGAAAACACCCGTTTTGAACTTGAATTAACAGTAAAAGATATTATGAATGCACTTAAAGAGAAAGGCGAAGCTTCCGAGCATGCTGCCGCTGTTTTCGAACATGTTGGAATGGCCCTGGGTTCAGGTATCTATTCTTTAACGAATACTATTGAAGCGCCGATTCGTAATGTCGTAATTATTCATCAGCTCGATGAAGACCTGTCGCTTGCGGACGAGATATTCAAAAAAGCAATTTGTACATCGCTGTCACGAGGAAATTCCGGGACAGAGGAATGGAACGTCGCGTTCATCCGACCCGATGTCGAACTGTTTGTTCTGTCAGGTGCGAGTTTATGTTATGAGTGAGATGTTTTTTTCCACCAAGAAAAGAAGAGACACAGGAAAAAAAGAATATGGAGACTCTTACCTCATTTGCACTCCGTCGCAGATGATGCACTCATATAGAAATTGGTAAAATATTCCTACCTTAACCGCGAATCTTACACTTCTTTTTTTACCGCCCTGTTTTTCCCATTGATTGGAATATCTTTATCTTTGCAGCGACCTGTACAGAATCTTCCGGAGCTTCGGCATAAGTCAGATACCTGGTATAAGCTTCCGCAGCTTTAAAGTATTCACCTGTGTTGGCATATATACCACCCATGTTGTAAAATGCCGATGAATAGGTCGAGTCTACACGAACTGCAGTATTGAGCAGTTCAAGAGCATTATGGTAGTTTCCTGTTTCGAGTTCAAGTATGGCCATTTCGTTGTAAGCCGGTGCAAGCTGCGGATTATACTGAAGTGCCGTTTCTAGTTCATGACGGGCTTCTTCCTCATTTTCTGATTTGAGGAGTAACAGTGCAAGCCTGTAATGTCCCATGTCATAATTCTGAGAAATTTTAATTGCTTTTCTGTAGTGTTCTTCGGCTTTTTTTCTGTTCCCCATAATTTCCTGAACGACACCCATATTCACAATGCCCGGTGCATAACCGGAATCCATTTCAAGAGTTTGTCGCGCGGATTCGAAGGCTTTCATGGTCTGATTAGTCCTCAGATACAGCACGGTTAAATTATTTTGTGCTTGCGGATATTTTCGCTTGAACTCAAGCGCTTGTTTGTAGGTTTCCTCGGCTTCACGAAAACGATTAAGAGCGCTCAACATGCGGGCGCTGTGAAAATACGCCTCGGGAAAATCAGGAGCTATGGCAAGCGCGCTGTTGTATTCTGTCAATGCATATTCTTTTTTACCCGCTTTTTCATGGGATGCACCAAGCTGCATATGTGTGCGAACATCATCGGGACGGTCTTTAATGGCTTTTCCGTATTCTTCGGCGGCAAGATCCATCCGGTTAAGAGCTTCATAAACCGATCCCAACATCATGTGGATATCCTGATCATCGATACCGAGTTCGTTCGCTTTAAGGAGTTGTTCAAGAGCATTGTCCCATCGTTTGGTTTTTACATAGACGCTGCCCATGCCATAATAGGAAAGGGCATATTCCGGGGAGCGTTTGACAGATTTTTTATATGAATCGATAGCTTTTGAAAATTTACCTTCTTTTTCATAACGAACACCGCGCTTATAATACGACACTTCGGATGCGCATCCACTTAACAATGCCAGTATTGCTAAAATAAGTATAAGGTGTTTCATTGATTGCGACCTCTCTTACAGGACTGCAAAATTTTCAATTCTGTCAAATATTGCCCACTTAACTATTTAATTTCATGTAGAAAGCAGCAACAACCATCTTTCGACTATTTTAATATATTCGCTTTTCGGATACAGATTTGTGAATTTTTTAAATTCATTCATAGCATTTTCGATTTTATCCATTTTAAAATAAGTGATTCCAAGCATGATTGAAGCATCGTCATCCTTATGTTTAAATTTTGTGTCAAGAATAACTTCCATAAATGCTTTTTCTGCCGATGTATAATTTCCTATGGTAAAGTAGGATTGCGCTATCCAGTAACGACAGTTTTCTGTCAATTTTGAACCGGGATATTTATCTATTATTCTCGAAAATTGTTCGATAGCAGATTTGAATTTATGATTAAGACAATTATCAAGCGCAATCTTATAATCATCAAATAATTGTTTGGAATCGGCTTGTGAAACAGGCTCATCATTTTTCAATACAATCCTTGTGCCTCGTATATCGCCCGACATGAGTTGTGACAGAACAGATTCAATTTCGTTTTTAAAAATAACATGTTCATAACCAAGACTGTCTATAGTGGCTTTCAAAACAGATACTTCCTGTTTCAAGTCATTAATTTCATACCGTAAGCTGTCAATTACTGTCTGATCATGTACAACGGGTACATTTTCCACTTCCCGGGTAAGATTGAAGACAATAGTATCGGTGGCAAGTAATTCTTTTCCCGGAGCCAACTCGATCATAGAGCCGACGCTTTTATTCTGTTCGACAGATCTGACTTTACCTTTTCCTACATCAACCTGATTTGTAACCGTCAATTCTTTAGTTTCGGGATCTATCACCGTTTCAACCCTCTGTATGAGAAACTCATCACCTTCGCTTATCTCATCTTTAGCGCCGAGATCGATTACTATGTTGCCATCGTCCTGAAGTTCCTGTATGGAGCCGATTTTTTGTTTTCGTATGATTTGTTTTCCGACACCTGTGGAACGTGCCCTGTCGGTCATCTGTATATTTCCACCGGTCATTATTTCTGTAATTGTCACACGGACTCTTCCTACTCCTAAATCATCGACGATACCTTTTGCAATAAGCGATTTGGTTTCTCCACGAACGTTGCCATCAACAGGATCAACAATTTTAGTAATACGCAAAAATTCTATTTCTTCACCGACACCGACAGATCGGTTGCCGAAACTTACATTTACATTTTTTTCTGAAATCGACAGAATACGCCCATAGAGGTCATCATCCTGAGGAACCACTTGTGAAATCACCGAAAGAAATGTCAAAACAAATACCGGTATAATTAACAATTTGTTTTTTATCAAAAAAATATCCTTTAAGAAGGGAAAAATATTCCTAAGTAATTCAATTTAAGATAACACTTACTTAAATTAAGCAAAATATTTGCCAGTTCTCCAAAAT
>JAFGMP010000316.1 GCA_016927495.1 Candidatus Latescibacterota bacterium
CATCGAGAGAGCGATACGATCCTTGATACTCCCGCCGGGATTGAGAAACTCCGCTTTCGCGATAATGTTTTCGTTGCGGAGCCTTACCAGGGGAGTATTGCCGATCAGATCGAGAATGTCGCATGATTGCATAGGTTGGTGCGTCTCTTTCGGAACGTTGTAACGGTTGACTGCGCCTGCTGATGGTACGGCAGCAAAAGTTCTCGTATAAAAATAATTCAATCGTTTATAATCAGTTCTTAAAACTGTTTCCCGGTAACGTTATACCGGTGAATGTGGTAGAACTATGTTACAGATACCCACTGAATAATCTATCCGGGCAGGAAGAAGCTATGCCACGAACAGAAGGTATGAAAGTTCCCTGGTCCCGCGGGGCAGGTCTGCGCTTTTTGCAACAAAACAGCAGATTATCATACAGATAGCACTCACGCACAACCGCTGAAAGCAGGTCTATTCCTAGGAGGGTCTGTAATGAAACACCTTGTACTCGTTGTATCATGCGTATTGTTGGCCCTCCGCTGTCAGGATGAAATGCTCGCCAGGTACGGGGCGATGGATATCCCGCAGACAAAACTTGGCGTGCTGTTTCTTGTCAAGGAGATTCCGGTAAAAAAGAAAAACCTGTTCGGCGTCGAAAAAGACCTCGAAAATCCACCCGGGAATAACGACTATCGTATCCGGGAAGCGATCCTCAAGGACTGTAAATACCTGACCAAATTCAAGAACGTGACGGTGGAGAACCTCCAGAATACAGATCATTTCAGGAAGCAATCCTTTACGACCGCCTCAAGAGAAGCGTATGACCTGCTCCTGCCTGATTCCGGCATGCAGGTCAGAACGGTCAACAATGACTACGACTTTATCCTCTTTATACAGGGATACAAAATCACCATTGATAACAAGACAATGTTCTACGGAGGCTTCGGAGGGGCTGGAATAAATAACCATGTGCAAAATGGTTGCGTCAACCACTACGGATCGATTGCTTTGTGGGACAACATGAGTAAAAAAGTGATCAAACATGACTACGTTCATGTCTCTGAATGTACGGAAAATCGCAATGTTGAAGCATCGAGTATGGCAGTCTCCACAACCGAATTCGTTCTGAATATCTTTGAAGACACGCCGTTCGCGGTAAAGTTACTCGATGCGGGTGATTTCAAATAAAATATAATGAGCGCAAGAATTAACAGAAACCGGAAGCCGTTTTAATCGACAATGGGGATGGAACGTATTCTCCAAATCCTGAATGGTTGATCGGCGAACATTCTCAATCCGTTGCCCCCAAAGGTGAGGCCACCCCTTGCGAAGATTCCGATGGTAATGAGCAGGATGAAAGTTAAAACGATACCGTAGGATCCACCCCGGCTATTTTAAGTAGTGAATAATAGCTATTATAGGCGGGCGCACCCTTCGGTCACGTGCTCTCCGCACGTCCTCTGCAGCGAGTGAACCCCCGATCCCGCTAAGCGGGATTAACAGCCGTCTTTTTATGGTGTATATGGCGTTTATAGTACACAAACGGCAGTCAGAAGAGCATAAATGCCATAAAAACGATGGAAAGGATTACCAAAAAGGTTACCAAACCATATGGCCAAGTGGTTACTGTCATATAATTGAATTTACCTAACATTTATGGTATATTATCATTGTTGTTAGGTATAGTCTGAGTAATTTGATTTATTACCTAACATATTGTATAGTTATTTCATATTGTTAGGTATATGTATGAGCAGTATCTTTCATGTAATCGAAGAAGAGTATCACCGGCTGAATGAAGCAAAACAGGCGTATGAAGCTGCTGTTGCCAGAGAAGAACAGGGTTCGCCCCAGATAAAGCGAATCGGTCATAAAAACTATCTGTACCTTGCCCGCAGGAATGGTGCAAAAGTCCACTATCGGTATATTGGACATGCTGACGATAATGAAACCTTAAAAGTTCTGGAATCGGTGAAACGCCGTCGTGAATATGAAGGGTTACTTAAAGGAATCAATAATGATCTTAAGGAAGTAAAAAAGGCACTACGTGGACGCAAAATTTGAAATTCTTTATACAATTCTTAAAGACCTTCAGAATGCGGGGTTGGAATTGCCCACTCCTTCCGGAGCGTAAGAAAAATGACACCACCTGACGGAATAGCTCTCTCGGTCCTTTTTTATCTATAAGTGCATACGGCTGAAAAAAGCTGTTCAATGATTTATACTATATTTATGCAGAACAGCCATACCGGAGTTTTCAAATGCATGTTGAGGTAAACCCCGCACTTCTTCGCTGGGCCTGTGATAGGGCCGGTATGAATACCCCTATGGTAGCGGAAAAGATTCCGCAACTACCGGCATGGGAACGGGGTGAAAAACGCCCGACTCTTAAACAGCTTGAAAAATTCGCCAATAAAGTACACGTTCCGGTAGGATACCTCCTCCTCCCCACTCCTCCGAAGGAACACCTACCGATACCTGATTTCCGCACTGTCGGGAACATGAAGATCGGCCACCCCAGTCCCGACCTCCTCGAAACCATCTACCTTTGCCAGCAGCGGCAGGAGTGGTATCGTGATTTTTCTGTGTCGATCAGAGGAGATACCTGTGTTTTTGTCGGTTCCGCAACACTAAGCGATGATACCGTGATTGTAGCTGAAAATATACGTTCCACCCTCGGGTTCGATATCGACAGCCGCAGTAAAATGTATACATGGGAGGAAGCTTTGCGCCGGTTCATAGCACAAGCCGACGCAGCAGGGATAATGATCATGGTGAGTGGTATCGTCGGCAGTAATACCCACCGGAAACTTGATCATAATGAGTTCCGCGGCTTTACCCTTTGTGATGAACGGGCTCCGCTTGTTTTCATCAACGGTTCCGATACGAAATCCGCCCAGATGTTTACACTCGCACACGAACTGGCGCATATATGGCTTGGGAAAACGGGCATCTCCGATCTTGCCCCAATTTCCGTTCCCACCAATGACATCGAAAAATGGTGTAACAATGTAGCGGCTGAGATACTGGTACCATTGGCTCTGATGAGAAGCGAGTTTAATGCTTCCGGCAACCTGTTTGAGGAATACAACCGGCTTGCCAAGTATTTCAAGGTTAGTACACTGGTGATAATCAGACGGCTCCATGATTGCGGATTTCTTTCCCGTACCACCTACGAACACACCTACCACGAAGAACTGGAACGGCTGCTTGCTATTACAAAAGGAAAAGGCGGAGACTACTACAGAAC
>JAFGMP010000317.1 GCA_016927495.1 Candidatus Latescibacterota bacterium
ATAATAGATATATGGTATGTAATATAAGTTTTGTTGTCAAGTGATATTTTTCACTTGCCCATAAAAATATGTATTTATTGGTAATATATTGAAAATATTGAGGTTTGGTTAGGTTGAATCGTGTGTGGATTTAAATTTTATCTTGGCCATCATTTAATCATGGATATCTGGGGTTCAGAAAGTTCGGAAAATTTGTTATTCCCGCTATTTGATATTCATGCTCATTCGTGGGAAGCTGATTCGGCCTTCGACAAGCTCAGGCCCCGATTTGCTCAAACCTTTTTCCTTTGCCTGCGGAAAACAGGGGAGGCCTTGGCCGGTGCCTGAGCCTGTCGAAAGTGAACCAGTCGAAATTGAGCTTTTCTAAAGTGGGTTTGTCGGAAGCCAGTGCATGAGCTTGTCGAAGGCAAGGCTTCCCCTGCTCAATTGTGTGGAAGGGTACAACGAACGGGGAGCATATTCATATCCGTGTTCATCCGTGGCTAATAAATGAATCTTGAGCTTAATATTTATACTACTCTAATGTATTCCTGTACTTCTCGAAAACGTCGCCCCATTCGCCTTTCAGGGCATTTTTGATACGTTCTTCGCCCACATGCACATACCAGTAAAAATCGTTGTAGAGAACTGTCAGAAAACGTGAAAACCCTGATATAAACGAAAATTTTTCAAGGGAACGAATACGGTAATCCATACCTGGTTGTTTTATTTTAAAATTGAAAGCAATATCCGATAAATTTTCACCGACAATCCCGATACAGTTTATATCGCCATTGCCCAGACCGGCTTCATGTGCAATTCGGATATAGGGAATAGCCATGGGATCGAATCCCATTACCGTGGCTGCTACAGCATCGATTGCGACAAGGTCGTTCGAAGCCAAAATAATATTCTTTTCATGGGGCATATAACTTAACGGACCAGGCCCTTCGTTGGCAAAAACCCCGTCCATAACAGTAAAAATACCGGAAAAGATATCTTTTGCGATTGCTATACAGTCAACCAGGATTTCATGAAGGACAGGGTATGATTGCAGCACCTTATCATCGAATAGGATTGTTGCCAAAACATTCGCTGATCCTGTAACTGTAGCGATTGCATCGGTTTTTAAGGTTGAAAGATTGATGCAGTTACATCCTACAAGCTTTTGCGGCAGTTTTATCCCGTTTTTGAATATGTCGGGTAATACCCTGAGCGGTGTTGTCGGTTCATAAGCAATCAGGTTGACCGTGTCATCAATATGCACTGACTCTATCCCGTACCGCTCGATTACGTATGTATGTCTGTTGAGCACCTGCCCTTTATTTGTCGATATTCCATTTTTTTTGCCGTAACATGCATAGATACGCTTGCTATCGAAACCATCTTCGATCAGAGTGTTCAAAACACCGTGAAGCTGCCAGGGTGGTGTCGAGTTTCCCGGAAAAAAATGATGCCAGGATAAATCGATGTTTAACGCCGTATCCCGAATACTTGTAATCGAATCAGTATAACCTGCAAGGTGCATAAGGCGACTGTAATCATTGATAACGGTCTTGGGCGATGTTTTTAATACTGCTACACATGGAACTTGCACGGATTTCTCACAAAAATTTGGTTATTATGTTAGCATGAATAATAGGAGATAAACCTCTTAAATGATTTTCGGTCTATCTCAGATGCTATTTACTATGTGTATTTACATCGGACTTTTTACATTTGTCAATACTGTTCCCGGTTAACAATTTGCAGATGTTCAACCAATTTTTCATGTATTTTCCCGTTCGAGGCTACCAGTTCACCGTCAAATACTGACAGTGGGTTCCCGTCAAGTTTTGACACTGTTCCCCCGGCTTCGGTGGTTATTAAAATACCTGCGGCGATATCCCACGGTGATATGGAAATTTCCCAGTAGCCGTCGAACCTTCCCATGGCACAATAACATAAATTTAAAGCAGCCGACCCGTCCCGACGAACACCCTGGGTATATTTCATCATATGATTAAAATGTGCCAGATTGTTATACGTCTTTTCGTTAATGTCATAAGGGAATCCGGTGACAAGCAGGCTTCTTTCAAGGTTATCGATATCCGATATAAATATTGGCGTATCGTTACAAAAAGCTCCCTCGCCTCTGCAGGCACGGAAAAATTCATTCATCACAGGATTATATACAATGCCGATTTCAACGATACCGTTCACTTCCAGAGCTACCGATACGGCAAAAAAAGGGTAATTGTGAGAATAATTCACGGTGCCGTCCAGCGGATCGATTATCCATCGATATACCGAACCGCTTTGTTTTAAATTCGATTCTTCGGTAATGATGTCATGATCAGGATAATGAGTATTTATAACGTCAATAATTGTTTTTTCGGATAGCAGATCGACATTGGTAACCGGATTGATCCTGCCTTTAAATGAAATTTCTTTTTTTTTACCAAAATTATCCTTCAATATTTTGCCGCTTTGCCTGGCGGCATCACAGGCAATCTCAAAGAGCTGTTTTTTTTCTTCATGTGTTAACTCAATCATAAATAACCTCAGTCTATTAAAAATAAATTACTATCAAGGCTGTAACACCGTAGGCAACGACATCAAGTTGAAGCGGAATATCCGAAAGAAGAATTTCCTCCGGTTGTCCGCCCATGTTTTTCGTGTGTACAAGATAAAGATACCTGAATATACCGTACAGCACAAAAGGCACGGTCAAAATCATATTATCGCCGAATTTTGCAATTGTTTCTTCGGAAAGTGTAAATATCATGTATGCTACAAGAGTTGCCGAAGTTACCACACCAATCATCTGGTCAAGGAGATAGGGACTGTACTCTTTGAGAATTTCACGGTGATCATTAGCGTTTTGATTCAATAATACCAGTTCATGTCGGCGTTTTGACAGAGCCAGAAAAAGAGCCAGTAACATGGTACAGACAAGTATCCAGTTTGAAATTTCCACACTTATGACAAGAGCCCCTGCAATTACTCTGAGTAAAAAACCGAGACTTATTACAAAAACATCGAGGATAACCTTGTTTTTTAAATACCGGGTGTATATGCCCTGCAAAATTATATACATACTGACTACAACGCCAAAACCTGTTTTAAGTAAAAAGGACAGTGGAATGGTAATTATCAGTATGATGACCATTAAGTATATCGCACCGGTTATACTTACACGGCCGGAAGCAATCGGACGATTTTTTTTAATAGGATGTTTTCGGTCCTGATCGATATCCAGTAAATCGTTGAATATGTATACAGCCCCACTTACCAGGGAAAATAATACAAAAGCTCCGGCGGTTCTTATAATGTCTGAGGTCAGATGAGCATGGTGTGAAAAAATAAGCGCAGCAAATAGTACGATATTCTTTGTCCATTGCCGGACACGGAGGCATCCGGCCATATTTATCACATGCATGGCCGGTCCTTTTTGATTATTAATATTTCCATAAGATTGAAGTGCGATCAATTCATCCCAATCAGAGATTATATATGTAGCAGATGATTTTCCTGATGTGCAATATTATCTGTAATCTGAATGATAATCGCCCTATGTGGTATTACGGGCACAGTCCCCGATATTTCATTGCCTCTGCCACTCTTCCGATAGCAAGCTTCAGAGCAGCGGTTCTTACGGTGACATTATCACTATCCATTATGCTTTTTACTTCATGGTATGTTGTTACCATAATGCTCTCGAATCGCTCTTCAATCTCCACATTCTGCCAGAAAAATTCCTGTTTGTTCTGAACCCATTCAAAATAGGATAACACAACGCCGCCAGCATTGACAAGTATATCGGGAAGAACAAATTTGCCACGGTCATTCAGAATATGATATGCTTCACGGGATATTCCTGCGTTGGCGGCTTCGACTATCACAGAAGCTTTTATAGTGGGTGCATTATCTTTATTTATCGTATGCTCATACGCAGCGGGTATAAGAATATCTACATCGAGCGCAACCAATTCATCATTGTTAATAGCCTCCGTTCCAGGCATACCCTTTAATGTACCGTTGGTATTTTTATATTCTATAACAGCATCAATGTCAAGCCCCTCTTCGGAATAAATACCGCCGGAGGAGTCAGAAATCGCCAAAATCCTGCATCCGGTTTCTGAAAGGTGACGGGCGATACCTTTACCGACTTTCCCGAACCCCTGCAGTACAACTGTCGAATTAAACAGATATATATGCCGTTCCCGCGCTACTTCCTTCAAAACATACATCAGACCGCGAGCCACCGCATCCCGCCTTCCTTCACTGCCGCCGACCGATATCGGTTTACCGGTTACAACATTCGGTACAGAATATCCTGCGAAAATGCTGTACCCATCCATAATTTGCGCCATTGTGGTTGAATCTGTTCCGACTTCGGGAGCTGGTATATCCTTTTCCGGCCCTATTATCGGCGATATTTCCCACGTATAACGCCTGGTCAGTTTTTCACGCTCGACATCGGACATCACTTTGGGATCACAGCATACGGCGCCTTTTGCACCGCCGAAAGGTATTTTTACTATGGCACATTTCCAGGTCATTAATGCCGCATGGGCAATAGTACCATCCAGTGATGCGGAGGGATGGTATCTGATGCCACCCTTTGACGGGCCGCGGAAAAGGTTATGCTGGACACGCCATGCATCGAATATTCCTATTTCCCCGTTATCCATCATTATCGGCAGGTGAAGCGTCATGGTTTTTTGAGGTTTTTTCAGGCGTTTGATGTATATGTCGGAAAGTCCAAGTAAACCGGCGACATCCTCCATCTCCGACATAACTTCATTATAAAGAATTATACCATTTGAGTTATCTGTTATATTCTCCATTTTTCATCTCCATCTATTTTTATGATATTCCATAATAATCTTTAAATGCCGTACGCATTTGATAATTGTTGTAAAATACTGCCCAATGTATTTTAATGCAATATAAATACCAAAAGACACAGCACATTCATGAAGAATAAAATGCACAAAAACTGTTTCGGTATTTAAAAAAAATCATAACCAACCTTCCGACATTTTTTCCCGTCCAAAGTTTTAGAACAAGCAATGGGAGAATACATGGAAAACTCAGCAATCAGTCAGCCACTCGATATTGTGGAAAGATGTAAACAGGGTGACCGTCATTCTTACAAAGAATTATATGATCTTTGCAAGAACAGAGTTTATTCAACAGCTATTCGGTTGCTCGGGAATGCGCAGGATGCTGAAGATGCCGTTCAGGAAACTTTTATTAAAGTATTTAAAAATATTCATATGTTTCGTGGTGATTCATCGGTTTTCACCTGGATATACAGGATATCTGTTAATATCTGTATTGAGCATATGAGAAAAAAGAAAAATGTTCCATATCATGACAGCCTGGACGATACCGAAGGAGATCCGGTTGTCGTTGCCGATACTCAGAATCCTGTAACAGCAAGGCTTATAATCGAAAAAGAGATTGAACAACTTCCTGAAGGTTTTAAAACCGTTTTTGTACTGCATACGATAGAAGGTTTTAAACACAGGGAAATAGCGGATATTTTGGATATTTCGGAAGGAACATCCAAATCTCAGCTTGCAGCCGCCAAATCCCGTCTGCGAGAACAACTCCTTCCTTATCTGGAGGTGATACAAAATGAACTGTGAAGAATTCTGGAAAATATATGAGGATTCCGGCATAACTCCCGAGGGCGAAGATCATCTGCTTGATTGCCCGGGGTGCCGTAAAGAGTTAAGGGCTGAAAAAGTTCTCATGAATATAGTGCAGAATCTGCCTGAACATGAGGCGCCCGATACTTTATGGGCTCGTATAGAAGGAGCGCTTCCAAACAAACAAATCGTCGAGGAACGCGAACGACCGAATTTTGACAGTATTATACACTATATTCGCGGCATGTTTACATATCTTCAGGCTGTTCCATTTAAACCGGTGTGCGCGGCTTGTGTTATTATGCTCATGTCCATTCTGGCTACACGCTATTATTATACACGGCCGTTATCGCCTGAAGACAGGCTCCTCAAACAGGATGAAATAGCATATGAACTCGAACAAAAGGAACAGGATTATATAGCTGCTATCGACAAATTATCAAAACTTGTTGAAAATAAGAAAAGTTCTATCGATCCCGAACTGTACGATTTATATCGTGAAAAAATAGCGCTTCTCGATGACTATATACTGCAGTGCCGCGATGCGCTCGAACAAAATGAGTCCAATACGAATGTTCGTACTTACCTTGCGCTGGCTTATAAAGAAAAGGCGGAGACACTTCAGGAAATGTATGAATTGATCAACTAAGTATATAAAAATAATGAAATACAATAAACTGTTGTGAAAACCCGGGTAGTACCATAAATAATAAATTGATATAAAAAATTTTTCAAAGGAGCATACAAATGAAACCGATAAAAGTGTTTTTATTAACGATTGTGCTGCTTTTTACCGGATTTTTGGTACATGAGGCTTTTGCATCTTCGAAAGACAAACAAAAAGACAAAGGATTTTTTGGTAACGCCGTAACGGAAGAAATAAATATCACCTTAGCCGGAAAATCAGGCATGGAAATCAGGCTGGAGCATAGTTTCGGAGACATCGATATCCGCCCGGGAGAAAATAATACCATATATATCAAAGGTGAAAAACGTGTTACGGTCAAAGACAGCGGTATCACCGAAGAATTTCTAAAACAAATGGAACTTGAGATTATTGAACGGCCGGGAAAAGTGACCATAAAAACCAATTATCCGGATGATAAATACAAGGAAAAGGCAAAAAATTTCTCTATTTCCTATACCATCAAAATACCGTCGGATGTGCAGTTGTCCGTGAATAATTCATTCGGGAAAATCGATATACGGGATGTTTCAGGTGAGTTTACGATTTCCAATGGATTCGGCAGTATGACGGCATACAATCTTAAAGGCAATTTACAATTAAATAACAAATTCGGATCAACCACCGCCGAAATTATCATGGGAAACGCTGAAATATCCAATGAACACGGTTCACTTGATATAAATCAGGTTGATGGAGATCTCCGTGCACAATCCAAATTCGGATCGATCAAGGTACATACCATATCCGGCGATACAATAGTTTCCGGAGGCCACGGGGCAATCGACTGTTCCAAAATTTCAGGCTCAGCAGAAATAACAAACTCGTTTGGTTCAGTGGATTGTATCGATATTGGAGGCAAAACCTTTGTACGCAACAGTCACGCCCCGGTAACGGTGAAGGATATCCGCGACGAAACATCGGTTATAACGAGTTTCGGGAAAGCAAGCATATATAACATAAAAGGCAACCTGATGGTGGAAAATCAGCATGCAGCGGTCGAGGTTGAAGTCATTCACGGGAATGCCGAAATAAATACATCGTTCGGGTCGGCGAATATAGATCAGGTCGATGGGGATGTTGTCGTTATCAACCAGCACGGCAGTATAACGGTCACAAATATTTTACAGACACCAACCGACAAAAGACGCCGTGTCAGACTCAATACATCTTTCAGTCCAATAAAGCTGTCGGTACCCGGCACCCTGTCGGCTGAGGTCAGCGCACAGACCAGCCAGGGGAATTTCAAGTGTGATTTCCCGCTTTATGTCAATATGCAAAATGTCGATCTATCCTCAATCTCTGACCAGAAAATCTTCGGAAAAATCGGGGACGGAAAGGATCTCATCGAACTCGAGGGTTCGCATGCGAATATTTATCTGGAAAAGTACTGATATATATTCATACAATCAAATTAGCAAAATAAAAGAGAAATTTGTCCTACGCATAAAATCCAGATAAACACAACCGGAGTAAAACGATTACAGTTATAAAATTGGCATATCATTGCGAGCGAACTAAGTGAGTGAAGCAATCTCAAAAGGATTGCTTCTTTTTTTACTCTGCGTTTTATTCAAATAATGCTTTCATATTACTGATTTCTTTTTTATCTATATATAAAATTGAAATCAATCAAAACATTGTTAAGTTTTAACAAATATGCACAACAAACAGTTCTATTTTCCATTTATCATCATGATTTTTCTGACATTGTTTTCATGTTCCAATGAAAAAGAAGTTCAAATCGATCAGCTTTTCGAGGATTTCAACGGTAACGATGTGCCCGGCGCTGCGGTAATGGTCATCAGTGAAGGTAAACCGGTCTTTATCAAAAGCTACGGACTTGCTTCCCTCGATAAGAAAGCGCCGGTGCGCTCAAACACAAACTTCCGTCTTGCCTCGGTAACGAAACAGTTCACTGCCATGAGCATTATGATTCTGGTTGAGCGCGGCCAATTGTCTTATGAAAGTACTCTGACCGATATATTCCCCGGTTTCCCCGAATACGGCAGCAGGGTAACTGTCCGACATCTGCTGAATCATACCTCCGGCCTGATCTCATATGAATCGCTGATACCCGAAAAAGCTGACGAACAGATTCTCGACAGGGATGTTCTCGATATAATGGCGTCCCAGGATTCCACCTATTTCGCTCCGGGTACCGAGTTTCGTTACAGTAATTCAGGTTATGCCGTTCTGGCGATGATCGTCGAAAAAATCTCCGGAAAGTCGTTTGCTTCGTTCCTTAAAGAAAACATTTTCGAACCGCTCGAAATGTACAATACGGTGGCATATGAAAAAAATATTTCGACGGTTAAAAACCGTGCTTATGGTTATGCATGGGAAGACAGCGTTTTCGTATTTTCCGATCAGAGCACCACAAGCGCCGTGCTTGGTGACGGCGGCATTTATTCCTCTATCGATGATCTCTTCAGATGGGATCGGGCATTGTACACGGAAAAGCTTGTATCCAGGGGAACACTCGAAAAAGCTTTTACACCGGGAGTTCTCCGGAACGGAGAAGAAACAACGTACGGTTTCGGCTGGTCAATCGGGGAATATCTCGGGCACAGACGCATATATCACGGCGGCTCGACCTGCGGATTCCGCACTGCCATTCACCGTTACCCGGATGATAGATTAAACGTGATCGTACTCACTAACAGACGTGATGCTCAAACCGATCGGCTTGCCGAAGAGATTGCAACACTCTTTTTAAAGGATAAAACGGTGAATCTATAGAAGCTTATAATGTTCTGTCACATTACTTTCCCAAATTAATAATCATTAAAAATGTCTTAATTGATCAAAAAGTATTGAATTATAGCTTTCAATAGTATAATATTCATACAATATTCAACGTGACATTATTTATAAATCTACCGGGGAGGATTTAATGAAGGTGAGAAAAAACCTAAATTGCTCAAACGTCTCATTTATTTTCTGTTTGTTTTTATTTACATCTTTAAACATTTTCGGGCAGGATTTAAACATCAAACTGGAAGAATCAAGAACTCTGGAACTGGATTATTATGGAAATTTCAACTATGACAAATCGTCAACCGATATTCACTCAACCTACAATATTAGTAACCAGATAATTCTGAACAGGACAATAGAGGAAAAGCATACGGGTAACTGGCTGAAACTCAATGGTAAACTAAGCAACTATAAATCAGGTGATTACAAGAACAGGAATGCAACATGGACCACAGAATTCGGGAGTAAAAGATATTTAGGGAATTCACCTTTTTTTCTGTATTCCTCGTTCGAAGGCAGTCAGTATAATGTGACTTCCGAGTCAAAAAATGATGGTGTCAATACGATGATTTTCGGTGGTACCGGAGGTGGACGGGTTGTTGATCTCGCCAACTATTTACGTGCGAAAAAGGTCGAGAAAGCGCTCATCACCGAAGGAATATTAAGCGGTGAAATTCCCCGTGAGACTTTCGCAAAGGTTATCAATACCCTGCGGCAGAAAAAGGAGACGTTGAAACGAGTGGTTGAACTCAATAGAATTTTATCCGAAGCAGGCCTCCTGGACAAAGATAAATTTGATATCGATACGACATTTCTGCTTGCCGAAATCATCGATGAAAGTACAGACCGATTGGAATCGGGCTTCGAGGGACGTTTTGGTTATGCTCATGAATTATCGCGTCAGGACAAAAATGATGACAAAGTCAGTTATTTAACCGGTATGCTGAAATATGCAAAACCGCTGACTCACCAACTGGAGTTTTCGGAAGTGGTCGATTATTATCATTCTCTCAAAGGTGATATCGGACAAAAAGATATTACATCAACTGTATTTTTAAAGTATGATGTTACCAAAACGCAAATTACCGGATCGTATGTCTATAAATGGGAACGTGATGATTATGACGACTTGGGCAGAAAGGACACCACGACGACTCATACATTCGAGATACGGTATCGATATGAAATTTACAATAAAATCAACATATCGGCAGTTTTTTCAGCGGATAAACAAAATTATAAAAGCGAATATGACCGGTGGGGATTGGAAGATTATGAGGATAAACCGGGTTGGAACAGGGAAATTATGGTATCGATCGGTTATGAAATCTATTGATGCATGAGCATATTACAATTATTACATCATACTAACTTCCGACCAATTTTTGATTTAGCTATATCAGTGAAACATAAAGACGATAATAATTTCCAGGGAGGAATCTGCATATGCCCGTAAAGAGGATATGTCTGTATTGCCTGCTGCTTTTAGCGTTTTTTGCGATAAACGTACGAAGTGCGGAAACTGAAAAAACCAATAAATCGATAGCGGTAATTGCTTTCGAAAACACCATGAAGGATGAAAATCTCGACTGGATCGGTGTCGGTTTTTCGGAAACAATTACCACAAAGCTGGCGCATGTGAAAACGCTTGTTGTTGTGGAACGCAGACACATCGAAAAAGCCCTGCAGGAAATGGAATTGGGATCAACAGGCCTTGTCGATGACAAAACCGCCCAACATGCGGGTAAAATGATCGGCGCACAATATCTGCTGGTAGGTAGTTTTCAGAAATTCGATGCCAGTACCGGGGCGCTGCTTATGGTTAACAGCAGGATTATGGAAGTGGAAACTTCACAGATTTTCGAAACGTTTATGATCCGTGGGAAATATGATGATATGTTCGATCTCCAGGAACAATTGGCCCTGAAAGTGAGCGCACTTCTTGATATTCCGCTAACCGTCGAGGAAAAAAGCAAACTTGCCGAGACCGAATCGGCATCACTGAAAGCGTATGAATATTTTTACCGGGGGAAACATGCTTCGGATATCGATGAAAAGATCGGATTGTATGAACAGGCGATAGAAATTGACCCGCAGTATGTCTACGCACTGACCAACCTCGGAAGCCTGTACTATGTCAAAAGTATGGATGGCGACAGGAGTATGTTGAACAAGGCAAAAGATTTGTGCACGAAGGCTCTCGATATAGATCCGCTTCACGCCGATGCTCATTATGTGCTGGGCTCGGTTTATGACAGGCAAAACAAGAAAAAAAATGCACTCCAACATTTGAATTCTTTTCTACAGTTAATGCCCGATGATCCGAGGGTGCCGCGTGTCAAACGACGGATCGAAAAACTGGAATCGGATTGAAGTCAGGTATTAATCGTTATCAGAAATGTCCAGTTAATTATTAAGAAAAATCCCCATCCTGTCAGTTGAACATCCTTCCTTAGGTGGGGTTGAGGTGCTAACATAGACAAATTGATGTTCAAATATTAGGAATAACTCACCTCTCGGTCTTCTCTCTTAAAAAAGAGAGGAGATGCCTCACATTTTTATGGCTTGATTTAAAACTATTTCCTAAATATTCGGTACATACTTCCTTAACTGTCCGGGGAAATTTTA
The DNA here is from genome assembly GCA_016927495.1 of Candidatus Latescibacterota bacterium. GTDB lineage: Bacteria > Latescibacterota > Latescibacteria > Latescibacterales > Latescibacteraceae > JAFGMP01. Next base: position 11,695 of record JAFGMP010000317.1, read on the forward strand.
AAAATCAAATTTTAATGTAAATTACTTTTTTTGTTTGCCCAAAAAAAGTAACAAAAAAAGGCACCCTCATGAAAAGCTTTAATCCTCGCTCATGTCGTTTTTCCGGG
>JAFGMP010000318.1 GCA_016927495.1 Candidatus Latescibacterota bacterium
CCTCATAATAAATATTATAGAGTAATAATTTTTTGATCTTCATATACGCTACGAAGTGTTCTGTCATAAATTCCCCATATATCTTCTTTATCACCAGTTGATAAAAATATTTTCTTATTTATACTACATAAATATCTTACTCTATCTTGAGTTAAATTATTCCAACTTGTAATTGCCCTTGAAGTACGAAACTTTTCTCCTCCCTTATTTGATGTGTGATTTCTAAGCCAATTATATATTCTTTTACCTTCAGAAAAATCACTATATTTCTGATGCGTATATTGGATTAAATATACCGTAATTCCGGCTATCGCTCCACCTGCAACACCTATTATTATACCATCAATCAATTAACACCTGAAATTATATAATTCATTTATCAATGATAAGCCTTTTGAATATATCATTATACCATAATAATACATACATCTGATTTTTTGTCAACTGATTTTTTTTGAAAAGCGAGTTACAAAGTGACAGAGCGGCAAATAGCCAAAGGAAAAACAGGTACAGGGGATAAGGGATAAGAGAAAAGATTAAATGCATGAAATGTGTAGGGGCAGACCCGTGTGTCTGCCCTGAAATGTTAGGGTGTGTAGCCTGTAGGGGCAGACCCGCGTGTCTGCCCTGTATTGTTTAAGTCACAAATTTATAATGTAACAGAGGAATAATAAAGTTACGATTCAAACTCACTGCGAGGAATACCGGATTGACGGATAATAGCCTGTAATGTTCCGGGGCGAATTTCTACATGATCCGGTACGGGAATGGTTACGGTTCCTGCCGAGTCTTTTTTTTGCATGGCGATATGGCTGCCTTTTCTTCGTATTTCGATAAAACCATGCTGCTTCAAAATCGAACAAACCTCTTTGCCTGACATAACACGGAGCTTACCCACCGGTCACCTCGACACGGGTTACATAAATATCACCTTTAAATCGCTGCGACACTTCCTCCGGCGGAGCAGTTTCAAAAAAAAGTTCAAGGGCTTCCTGAAGATTTTTGCGGGCTTCTTCAATAGTATTACCCTGACTGGCGATGTCGAGTTCGGGGCACAGGGAAACGAAACCATCGCCCTCTGCTTCAATAATAGCCGTTAATGAATAAGGCATTTTTTATTCCTTCGGTGTATTAAATTAATTGAGATTACTACCATTCGAAATCATATATAATCATCATATGTGCTGTCTTCGGGAAGTGATTGAACAATTTGAGTTATTTCTTCTCGTGCTGTTTTCATAGTAAGCTCGCTTCAGTTTTTTAAGTTGTATTTTGATTTCTATACCATAATAATACATTCGTTCTGATTTTTTGTCCATTTATTTTTGAAAGGCGAATGACAAAGTGACAGAGTAAAAAAACAGTTCAAAGTTCAAGAAATATGATATTTGTAGGGACAACCCCCTGTGGTTGCCCTGTGTAAACAATTGTCTGAACCATGATTCACATGATTAAAGGATTGCCATGATAAAAAAAACGGGGCGGAGATCATGGCCATCATTTCATCATGGTTATCTGCGGTTCAGACAGTCTTTTTTTAAACATAAATTTCGCGGAACTTTTCAAACCTCAACATACTGAGAAATAGAACGAGGAACGGGAATTTTTATACCCTCTTCATGCAATCCTTCGATGTGAAACTGGATCGCTTCTTTCATATTTTTTTGTACCTCTGCTCTTGTGCTGCCTGTTGCAACACAACCTTCAATATCTGGTGAGAAAGCTGAGAATCCGGTTTTTGTTTCTTCGATAATTATGAGATACTTCATGGTTTCAATCCTGCCTGTTTCAATATATTATTTAGTGTTCCCGAGGCTAATTCATCGTTTGGTTTTCCTGCAATGGTAACCAAACCATCTTTAACTGGGTGTTTAAACTGACGGTGACTTCCTTTTTGCCGTACTCCATACCAGCCGTCTTTTTCAATCAGTTTTATCGCCTCTTTTATCTTCACAGTGTTTCCATGTACTTTTTTAGAAAATAGGTATTACCTCCATGCCATTTCATTTCACTATACCACAATAATACATTCGTTCAGATTGTTTGTCCATATATTTTTGAAAGGTACGTTATAAAGTGACAGAGAAAAAAACAGTTCAAAATTCAAGGTTTAAAGGAAAAAGAAAAGGAAAATGGATTCGTATAGGCACAATATCTTGTGCCCTTTTTTGATTGGTCAATAATTTTTTCTGCCCTGAATTTTTTGGGTGCGCTGTCTGTAGGGGCAACCCCCTGTGGTTGCCCTAGAAAAAAATTGTCTGAACCATGATTCGCATGATTAAAGGATTACCATGATAAAAAACAATTAAGCCGGGGAACATGGTTATCATTAAATCATGGCTATCTGCAAAACAGGTGTTCAGACAGTTTTTTTTGCATTATGCCTTTTGCCTTGTTTTAACTCCTGCATCATGTAACTCTGTAACTCCCCTAATCACTGCATACTCGCATGAACTTGCACTTCATTATCGAGACGATCTTTTAGGCGGTCCTTTTCTACTTCAAGGTCGTACCGTGCCTGAAGATTAATCCAGAACCGCTCCGATAACCCGAAATACCGTGACAGACGAAGCGCAGTATCGGGGCTTATGGCACGGGTTTGATGGACAATTTCGTTGATACGTCTCGGCGGCACACTGATATCCTTGGCTAAACGGTACTGGCTGATTCCCATGGGCTCCAGAAACTCCTCCTGAAGGATTTCACCGGGGTGAATCGGGGATAATTTACTTTGGGCCATATTGAACTCCTAATGATAGTCTACAATTTCGACGTTATATACATCTCCGCTTTCCCATATAAAACAGATACGGTACCGGTCATTAATGCGGATACTGTATTGCCCCTGTCTGTTACCCGAAAGTTTTTTGAGACAGTTGGACGGCGGTATACCAAGATCATGTAAAACTCCGGCTGCATCGAGTATTTCAAGTTTTCTCCGTGCAGTCCGCTGAATTGTCGTCGGAATTTTGCTGGTTGTGATCCGGTTGAAAAGTTTATCGGTTTCTTTGCATGCAAATGTTTTTATCATCGTTTTGAATAATAACACGTCGCGTTATTATTGTCAAGAATCAAAATTATTCTGCTCTGTATTTTGATTTAGCAATATTTTTGCTAAACACGCAGATCCGTGTGACTGCCTTGTATTGTTTGGGTGTGCTGATTGTATTGGCAACCCCTGTGGTTGCCCTGCGTGAATAATTGTCTGAACCATGATTCACATGATTAAAGGATTACCATGATAA
>JAFGMP010000319.1 GCA_016927495.1 Candidatus Latescibacterota bacterium
TCAAAAAATGTGGTTCCTGCCCCCGATATTCCAGCATTATTTACCAGAATATCGATCTCTCCCCATGTGTCAAGAACTGCGTCAACAAGCGCTTCCACATCTTTCTCCTGTGATACATCGGCCTGATACTGAAAGCTCTCGCAGCCATTTTCTTTAAGAAGGTTTATGACATTCCGGGTATTTTCCTCGTCATCCCATGAATTCACGCAAACTCGCGCACCTGCACGGCCAAGCCGGAACGCTGCCGCTCTGCCAATGCCACTGGAAGCTCCGGTAACCAGCGCAACTTTACCTGTCAGGTCCATAAACTAATATACCTCGGGCACAAAGGTCTGGTCGGAAAGTGGGGGACGTTCATAACCGATATTATTCTGCCGGGGCGGTAGTTCAATCGAATCGGGTGTCAGGTCTTTGTAAGGTACTATACTGAGCAAGTGCGAAATGCAGTTAAGCCTGGCCCGCTTTTTATCATCTGCCTCGACAACATACCAGGGCGCCTGTTTTATATCGGTATATTTGAACATTTCATCCTTGGCAATCGAATATTCGACCCATTTTGACCGTGATTCCAAATCCATCGGACTCAATTTCCATCGTTTTGTCGGATCACCTATACGTGCTTGAAAACGCTGCTCCTGCTCTTCATCACTCACTGAGAACCAGTATTTTATCAAAATTATACCGGACCGTATAATCATACGTTCGAATTCGGGACATGAGCGAAGAAATTCACGGTATTCCTCCTCGGTACAAAATCCCATCACCCGTTCGACACCGGCACGGTTATACCAGCTTCTGTCGAAAAGAATCATTTCACCGGCTGCCGGCAGATTGGCTACATAACGCTGGAAATACCATTGGGTTTTTTCGCGCTCTGTCGGTGTGCCCAGCGCAACTACACGGCAAACACGTGGATTCAGGCGTTGTGTGATACGCTTTATAACGCCCCCTTTCCCAGCGGCGTCACGGCCCTCGAAAATGACGACTACCTTTAATCCTTCGTGCCTGATCCATTCCTGAAGTTTGACTAATTCGATCTGGAGTTTGGCCAATTCTTCGTGGTAGACTTTTTTATCAAGTATTTTGGGTTCACTTTTAGGTTCTTTTTCGGTTTGAATATTTTGTTGAGTAACTTTCTCATCCTTTTGTTTTGCGGGTTTAGGTTGTTTTTTCTTTTTTGCCATAACAAACTCCTTTACTTATAGCTGAATTTCTTTTATATCTTTCGTTTTTTTGCCGCTGTACAACAAATTGATTACATCCAAAAACCAGGGAAGCGGATCGATTTTATCGGAAATCATTTTTTCCCATAACTTCTTATATAACCTATTGCGGTTGTCTGTTGCAAGAAATTGTTGTAATGCATTTAACAGTCCGTGTTCCTGACCTGGTCTGAAACCGTATGAAAGGCCATAATCTTCGAGTTCTTTGAGAACAGATAACTTTCCTACGAAGCTGTTGATTCTGAAAGAGGGAGTTCCGAGTAGAGCCGCTTCCATGGTCATCGACTGGCTGTCGCCAAGAAAAAATTCGGCAAAAGCCAGAGCATGATGTATTTTTTCCGGGGGAAGTGTCAGTCGGTACGGTTCAAATTCACGGTCGAGTTCTTTTTCGCTCGATATAAACAATCTGACAGAACTACCGGCCAACTCAATTACCCGATGCAACAGTTCTTTCGTTATGCCCGTAACACCCCTGTCATGGTGCGCTTTAAGTGCGCTCAAACGAATAATGGCATATTGTTCGGCGCCGATTATTCCAAGCTCATTTCTCACCGAATCATCCGGTATGAATCTGTCAGGATGTAAATAAAATAATTTCTGGTATGAGGGATAGGTGAGGTGTTTGTCGCCATAATTTTCATATTTCAGAGAATCCGGTGTTACTACGGCGGTAGCCAGGGGGTATGCCAGTAAACGCTGGATTGGCACCGCATGTGCATCATCCTCGCACAGAACAATCGATTTCGAACCGATCAGTCTACTAATACGGGCAGCATGTACACTTGTGCCGATAATAAAATCAGGTTTGAACTTAAACCCGATAGCCAGTATCTTGATTTCACGCTGGACAAGCTCCCGCAATAATCCCGCAGTTCCTGCACCTATGGCAGCCGGGACGGAATAAGGAATTTTGTAAATGTCGAGCAATTTTAGTGTAATATCTTTATTTCGCGCAACAACGAGGTATTCATGGCCGTTTTTGTCAAAATGACTTATAACATGCCGAAAAAGATGAACATGGGCGGGGTGTCCGATGTCAAAAATAATCCGAATAATTATTTTCCTTTCAACTCTTTGTTGGCTTCCATATCAAACAGCATGGCAAAAAGAAAAAATTGGATGCCGACGAAAGTACAAAAAAGAATGGCAAGTGCATTTATCGGAGGTATTTTATCAAAATTTAACCATCGAATAATCAATCTTACAATCAACGGAATATCGACTAATATCATGAGAAATCCCGCCATGTAAAAGAATATTAAAGGGTGGAAATCACGGATTATATATTTTTGTACCATACGGCGAAAAAACGAACGAATAATTAATAAAGATATTGTCCAGACAACACCATGGATTTTCATATCGCTTTTTTCACCGACTTCATATACAGGTCTTATCGGAACATCCGTAACCCGCATATGATATATATTTAATCTCACAAGTATATCGTTCGGCGCCCCATATTTAGGATAAATATTTTCAAGAGGCAATAAGTGAAGAGCTTTTTTATTGATCGCAGTATAGCCTGATTGTGAATCTGTCACATGCCAGTATCCGCTTGCAATTTTTGTGAGAAACGTAAGAACAGAATTGCCAAGATATCTTATATGAGGAATTATATCCCATGCCTCTCCGGTTACAAGACGGTTTCCTTTTGCATAGTCGGCAGTGTCATCAGCTATGGGATCGATAAGGTTGGTCAGGTCACCGGGATCCATCTGATTATCGCCGTTCATTACAACTGTTATGTCGATATCATTATCACGACTCCAGATATATCCTGTGCTGAGCGCCGCACCGACACCGCTGTTACGTTCATGTTTTTTCAGGAGTATGCGTTTATCGGATTTAATCAGTGATTTTACAATTTCTGAGGTTTTATCTTTACTTCCATCGTCGACTACAAGTATATAATCAACAAAATCCGGTATTGTATTTACCGTTTTTGCTATAAGTTTTTCCTCGTTATAAGCAGGCACTACCACGCATATTTTTTTTTCTTTGTACATTGTGGTATTTCAGATTCCTTTTATCATATTATAAATTCATATTACCACAGTAAACTATAATTAAATCTTTCATTGACAACATATATAGCTCGTAAAGTACTGGAATAGCAATTATTATTTAAATTATGCGGTATTATTATTGTTTATGTTGTGATTTTTCATAAATAATTTTAACTATTCTTTCGGACGCTTTTCCGTCATTAAGTGTACTCTGCTGTCGTGTGTAAGTACCAATCCGACTCATAATATCGTTAAATTTTGTTATTATATCACCGGTATTGAGCTTAACAAGATGGTTTGTACCGTCGGTCAATGTTTCCGGCCATTCGGTGTTCTCGCGAAGTGTGATGCAGGGAATACCCAGAAATGCAGTTTCTTTCTGCAGGCCGCCGGAATCGGTCAGCACTATCCTTGCATTACTTATCAGATTCAGAAAATCGAGATACCCCAATGGCTCGGTTACCGTCACATTCTGCATTCTATCGATACGTTCATGTAAATTCATATTTTTCAGGATATTACGTGTGCGCGGATGAATGGGAAATACAATCGTCATTTTATGTTGAATTTCACCGATTGCATTAATTATTTCTGAAAAAGTGTTTGCATTATCGACATTGCCGGCGCGGTGTAGCGTTAGGACTCCGTATGAATTTGGCATAATGTTGATCTGTTTGAGTATATCGGATTGTTGGGCTCTTTTTTGATTTTTGATCAGCGTATCGATCATTACATTGCCCGTCAGGTAGATTTTTTTTGGATCGATCCCCTCTTTTTGTAAATTTTCTACTCCGGAAGGTTCGCTGACAAAAAGCATATCGCTGATTGCATCGGTAATCACACGGTTTATTTCCTCAGGCATGGTTCTGTCATGGCTTCTTTGGCCTGCTTCAATGTGAATGAGCCGAATGTTTAAATCTTTAGCCACAATGCTGCAGGCGACTGTACTGTTGACGTCACCGGTCACCAGTATATATTCAGGTTGAAACTGGCTCACAACAGGTTCAAAACGCGTCATAATCTGTGCTTTTTGTAATGAACTACTGCATGATCCGACATTCAGATTTATTTCGGGTTCGGGGATATTGAGGTCAGCGAAGAAATTTTTACTCATATTTACGTCATAATGCTGTCCGGTATGAATGAGAAGTGTTTCAAAACCACCATGGTTTGAGAAAGCTTTCAACAACGGTGCAATTTTTACGAAATTCGGACGTGTACCGCAAACACAGATGATTTTTATCATTTTTCCCCTTCAAACAGTTTTATAATTAGGTAACTGAGAAATATACGCAATTAACACTCGAAGGTACAAATGTAATATTATAAAAAGCTGAGAGAAGCGAGTTGAAGCAAGATAAAGAGAAAAGGTTAAAGGTTACCTCTCCAAATGATTTTTATTTTCTGCATTCGTATAATTGCTATTGATTTTTTTATGAATTATCAGGTCAAAATGTGGAATAAACCTCAGTAATAACTGCTGTCAGATTGTTGCATATAACCGGTTATGGCTTCTATGAGAAGTTGTGGGCCGGAATATTCATGGGGTGTATAAAGAACCTGATTTAGATGATATACTGCATTATTGGGATCAGATTGTTCTGTGGAAGAATATAATCCGAGGCGGTAAAATGCCATAGCCTGAACAATTTCCAGATCGCCGGTGTCGAGCTCGAAATCATGATCCTCAAGCGGAAATGCATCTTCATACGAGCTCACCTGATATTTTACGAACATATTGACGATATTTGAGTTCTGACCGGTGGCAAGATATGATCCCGCGAGGCCGGAAATCGTGTCGACCGAATCGCTTAATGATATGACGTATTCGAATGAGGTTCGAAATTCTATAATTGCGCTATCGGGATGCTGGAGTCTTAGTTGAGTCCAGCCGGAACCAATATAGCCTTCGGGGCGAAATTCATCATAATCTTTTGCCTGGGTGAACAGATCCAGTGCCTCGTCATAATTGTACCTGTTATATTCTATCCAGCCCGATTTAATAAGCTCATCGTAGTCGACTGCTCCCTCAAAACCGGTAATACCGCCGCTGCAGCCGGATAATAATAAGGTTAAAAGTAAAAATATCAAAAATTTATTCATGGTTTTCCCACATTATCGTAACAGAATCATTTTACGTGTTATCGATTGTGTGCCGGATATGACTTTATATAAATAGATGCCGCTTGAAACCGACCGGCCGTTTTCATCTCTTGCATCCCAGGCAAATGTATGACGACCCCCGGAAAAATGTTTATGGGCAAGCGTTTTAACTTTTCTTCCGAGAAGGTCATATACTTCGAGATGAATTACCTGTTCAGATGAGGTTTCGAATGTGATGAATGTCATCGGATTAAACGGATTAGGACTGTTCTGTTCGACATAAATAAGGCTCGGTAAAGCTTTGATATAAGTTGAAAGGGGCTCAACTTTTTTATTGCCGGTTTTGTCGCTGACGATAACTTCTATCTCAGAGGTTATAGAATTTGCCGCATCCTCAATGTTGAATATAATCTCAGAATCAACGGAATCAAACCTGAATGGCAGGCTCATTCCATCACGCACCAGATTGATTGAGTTTTCATCGATTCCGCTGCCGTAATCTGCTATCGATAATGTAATGGTGTCATCCTGAGATCCGACAAGTTTAATCTGAGGTGGTGTCTGGTCATAACCGAGTGAGTATATTCCACCTTTATCTATTTCGGCCGTTATTTTGCCCTGAATTTTTGATGCTCCTGCAAATTCCCATAGGTCACCGTTAAGACGGTATACTCCGGCTCCAACTGTGCCTTCAAATACTGAAAATCCAATGGACATTGGTTTGTCTAATTCCAGTGAGTAGGGTTCCACTTTGTAGGGAACACCTGATAATATCACCTCGGCGGGTGTTACCTCTGCATCGTTTGCTTTTTCCATGTCCGGAATCATGGTGATAACGACAGGTTTTCCCAGTGCGCCTTTGGGAATGTCGAGGCTCAATGGACCAAGCGCCATTTTTGCGCCGCCCAGTCCGATATGGCCATATGAAAATGCGCTGGAATCCTGCACAGCTTTTCCTGATAATGTTGTGCTCTTTACAATAATGCTGGCAATTCCGAGGAAACCCAGGCTTCTTGAAAGTGGCAGGAGATATCTGCCGTTATAAAAACCTGATGACATGGTTGTCAGAGATACCCGTGTCGAGTCCTGTTCGATGAAAATATCCATCGTAGGTTTCACACTCAGATCTTCACGACTCTTGATATAGATGTCCATGTAATCATTCTGCATGGGATTACGGAAGACCATTATGGAAAAAACATTGCGGATGAAAGCATCGGTCACTGTCACGAGCACATCCATGGAACTTGAGTGACTCTGCGGATCGGTTACCGTGAAAGTGATATTCTCACGGCCTTCCCATGACTCCGAAGGTGCGCATACGGTAGCGATGTGACTCAATGGATCGATATTGACCGTAATGCTGTCACTTTCGGACACAGTCCATTCCATATTATAGTATGGAGTATCGGCATCGTAATAGTAATCATCGAGATAGACGCTGCGGCATTCTCCCGCTTTCATGTTAATGGTAAGAAGGCCTCCTGCAACAGGACTTCCGTCATCCGGAACACTGAAAACTGTCAGGGTATCTTTTGCAGCGCCGCCCAGCGGATTAGAAACGATAAATTCCACACGTTCCCAGCCGATCCAATCGGGTGGGCCGGTAAATGATATGGGACGGGACTGAATTTTATTTGGTTCTTCGAGGGTAATTATTGCTTTGATGTTGTCGAACCATAACCAGGTAAGATCAGATTTTAAATACATGGGATCGTCGACATAATCATCCAGATCGAGGCTGTCTCTGGCACCTGCAATGAATCCGACTTTGGCCGGAAGGTCCATTACCGGTTTGGTAAGGTCTTCCATGACGGTTATAATACAAATATCATCCGCAAATTTGTCATCGGGATCGGTAACCGTATATATAATTCTGTTAATGCCAAATTTATCCGCCCCGAGAGTTTTCAGGCCTGTAATGTGAGACAGGACACTGATTGACACGGTAACCGAACTGTCAACATCAGCCTGACGAGCCCAGGTCCATTTCATCTGTGAATCGGCATTATCTATATCGTAATAGTAATCGTCGAGATCAATCCAGTTCGGGATTACATCTCCTGCAACAATGGTCGTATCAGGGATGCCGCCGACGATAGGAGTACCATCCGCCGGCGCGATAAAAGCGAGAAACTTTGTTGTGGCAGTGTTTCCATCCGGATCGGCTGCCGTTATGGTGAGCCTGTCCCACCCGGGAGTGTCATTGAGATCCCACAGATACAATTTCCCATTATTATAATTGACATCCCAGCGGTCCACATCATCATCGTTGGTGATTTCGAATGTTAATGAACTGTCCTCATCGTCAGGGTCGGTAATATAGTCCCAGAGAACAAGGGAAGAGTCGGCCTCGTTCTGGGCAAATCCGACCTTCGGCAATCGTGACCAGACGGGCGGTTTTTTCGCCGGAGTAACCGTCACGAGCATAGAATCGGTATCGGAAAGCCCCGGAGGATCGGTCACCGTAAAAGTTACCTGTTCACTGCCGATATAATTTTCTTCTCCGGCAATTGTTATCAATGTGCCATTTAGATGAATGATAAAATGTTCCGGTTCGGTCCAGGTTATCGTAAGCGGATCGCCGTCGACCTCCAGAACATAACTCATGATGTTAAAGGTGTGTGTATCACCACGTTCAAATGTTACATTCGGTAAACCATCGAGCACCGGCGGATCGTTTATGGGTAAAACCATAACCGGAACTGACAGTGAGTCGCCCAGATTAAATGAATCGTATACGGATAGTTTCAGTTTATCCATTCCGTAGAAATTCTGAGCGCCCAATAGCGAAAGCAGATTACCGTCCTTAAAAGGTGTAACATTGCCTCCCGTGGAAAAAAACCAGTTCAGGTTACCGAAAATATCATCGCTGTCCATTACTATCTGCTGAAGATTTAAAACAACCTCGAGAGAGTCCTCATGGATATAGAGTGTGTCTGGGATCGAATTGACTAAAAGGCGCGGAGGATCGTCGACGGTTACCCGCATAATATCTGAAGATGAATTGATGGATCCGTCGGTAACCGTAAATGTTATGTCCTCAAACCCTTTATACCCCTGAGGCGCCGTAAATGTGACAACATGAGTCGATGGATCGATATATACGTTTATATTGTTATTACCTGTGGCGGACCATATAAGCATGGAGTCCGGAATGGAAGAAATTCCGACATGTTCGTCGAGATCAAGGGAACTGTTCGAACTGTTGGGAGCCATGATAATATCGGGCAGCGGAGGACTAATCTCGATCCCTGTTACCGAAATATAACAAGTCTGGAATGATTGGAAGTAAAAACTGTCGTTTGAACCTGGGTCATGGTAACTGGATACCCGCATGTAGAACTGATCGACATCCAGTTTTATAGTGGAAGAATCGCAGGGCGCTATTGCAATAAGTTTAAATGTAGCCACAACACCATACCGTAACTTGGAGACCGGCCTTCCGAAACCTTCATCCGGCCCGGTGATCTCTACGTAATTTAACTGCCAGCCGTCAAAACTGTTATCTTTGGCAGTAAGAGAATCTCCAAACGTATTATTGCCATACGTCGCAACGAAACTGTAGACACTCTGAAAATACTTACCTTGAATAAACGGTTTGAAATGTTTGTAGAATTCATTTTTCTCTTCGTTGATTCCTTGGCTTGCGATTCTGAAATACCTGTCATCAACAGTAAAATAGGTTTCGATTGCCGACACCGGTACCTGACTCAGGTTTCGTATGAAAACATCGATTGAGATAGTATCACCCAGTGATGCGTGAATATCGTCGACTCCGGTCCGTTCACTGCCTGTGCCGGATTCGTACAAATTCATGCGTATCTTTCCCAGAACCGTACCTGCAGGTTTGGAGACAGACTGTTCCGGGATGAGGTAAATAATCAATAAAGATGAGCACAGAAATAGTATAAAAAAACGAATTCTCATAGTAGAACCTTGAAAAACAAATGATAGATACAGTTAGCCACTGGAAATTAAACGCAAATAGTATGCCAGTTGAATTAAAACAATATTTGAAACAGCTTGTTTAATCAAAAAATGCCCCGGGCAAAAGTACGGGATTGTATACACCGTTATCTCCACCCGAACTCACCCTCTAACTCCCTCTCTAACCTTTAGAGAGGGAAAGGTATCATCGCAAAAGATCGAGAATACGTTTTGTTTCTCCTCTTTCGCGTGCGAAAGAGGGAATGTCGCAAAGCGACAGGGGTGAGTGTTATATCTTAGATGCCCCGGAGTTTTATTGTGATAATATAAAATAATATAAAATTTCAATTTCGATGTACAATATTTCCCGGTACCGGAAAAATTTTTCCTGTTGAATACCGCTATCATTATTGAAAAGCAAAAAGGGCTCGTATATGCGAGCCCTTTTTGTGTGAAAAAGCATGTGTTTCCTTATTTCATGAACAACATTCTCTTGGTTTCGGTAAAGTTACCGGCTTTGACTGTGTAGAAGTAAACACCGGCGGAAACCATATTGCCGCTCATATCAGTTGCATCCCAGACTACCGAATAGGTGCCGGCAGAATATCCGCCGTCCACCAGAGTTCTGACCTGACGGCCAAGAATATCATATATCTTGAGCGTCGTGATTCCGTTTTCAGGAATGGTGAAACTGATTGTCGTGGTTGGGTTGAACGGATTCGGGAAATTCTGTGCCAGATCGAATGCAGCAGGAGCGCTGTTGTCAGCAATTCCTGTTGGATTCTGAGCAACAATGGATTCTTTCAGGAATTCACTGTTAACAACGGAGACACTTTCGAAACCGAGCATATCGGATGTAAAGATATTGTCTTTTTTGGCAGTGAACTTCACTTCCGCCAACAGTCCGTTACCGGAGAACATAGCGTTCCCGTAAACTGAGTTTGCAATGCCAACCATATCGTTTTGTAGCACAGGGAAAGAATAAGACGGAGACGTAATGAAATCTCCCTTTATTATACCTGCGAACGTGAGAGCATCATGATCATAATTCATGTTCACGAAATATGCTCTGATATTGGCGACATTACGGGCTATAACCTTAATTGTATAGGTTTCTCCCGCTTTCAGTTCCCGAGGAATATTTTCGAATTCGACGAGAGCGTCCGTGTTAGACATGGCAGGCTCGCCAACAGTCTTGTAAACCGGTTGAGCTCCTGAATTATTCACATTTGCGGTTGTAAAGTTCAGGTCTTCGATCTCAACTATATTGTCTTCATTGATGTCAGCCCATTTCCAGTTGTTTGTGCCGTCATCCCATTTGCTGCTGTCGGGAGTGGCAAGGAACGCTGTACTGACACGGTTGATATCGGCTGTATCGATCTGGTTGTCCGGAGCTGCTGCGCCGCTCGAATCGGTATAACCTATACAGTCGCCGCCGAGGAGCTGACCGAAGCTGACAAATAACGTGTCGATTCCAGGATATACATTGACCTGAACCGCTTTTGACAGATAGCGGTCGTATACGGCCACGAGATCGTATTCACCGGTCGGAACTTTGGTAAGAGTAAATTTACCTTCTGAATCAAGCGCATACTGAACACCCATGGTCGGTGATCCGCCGTTTGCATTATAGAACATAGTGTCGGGAACCGTTACATAGGAATCCCGTTCTCTCAGTTGAAGAGTCAGTACGGTATTGCTCATGACTTCTCTGCCCTGCAATTCGCAGATACCCTCAATAATAGCTCTTGGCACTATTTTTACGTTACTTGCGAGGGTACTAATCGTAATGTCACCGCCATCATTGGAGAATCTTGAAACCCAGCCGTTTGCGGGTTCATTGACATAGTAAACGCTGGTTTCACCCTGGATAGCGTTTGTTGTTCCTTTGCTCACGAGGCTGAATGTGGCAACCGACTCTCCGAGTCCGGTATCGTCAACGGTAAATGCTGTTCCGCCGTTGAATACTGTCATACGGAGAATCCATCTGTTAGCTGCAGTATCATCGATCACCGTATTGGCGATTAACTGGCCGGTGTATTCCGTAGCGGCCGTGAACGGTGTCGTTGAATTAACCAGTGTCCAGTAGTCTTTCTCGATCGCTATATAAGCATCCATACGGTCGACTGCACTTGCTTTATCAGCGGCACGGACGGTATAAGTGATCGTATCACCCTGGGCTATGGTTAAATGAGTCGGGGAAACTGACATATTAATCTGCGACGGATCATCGGTGTCAGCGATATTAACAAACGTAATAGCGCCGGGTGCGCGATATAGTGTTTCGGTACCGTCACCAAAACCACCAGCGTTATCATCACCACCGATGTAAACCCAGTAGGTACCCGCTGCCATATCAACGGGGTTTGCTGCAAAGTCAGCTGCGTATCTGGTATCAGCCTCGGTAGGAAGCCTTACCGTAATGTCATAATAGGTTGCGCTGTTTTCGCTGATAGCAACGATATTTGCAAGGCTGCCGTCCGTTGAATTCAGGCAGTAAACAGAACCGTTTGTTGCGCCAGCCGCTGCCGTTAACTGTGCTATTGTAGCAGTTACGGGGCCTATAGCTCCACCGAGTGGTTCGGTTTGTTCGACTACGAAGATACCGATATCGCCGTCTTCTTCAAAGTCGAATGCGGTAAAATTCATACGGTATGTTTCTTCACCGTTAACCGTAACGCCTTCAGCCGGAGGATCGGTAATACGCGCGAACGGTGTTTCCAGCGCGAATTCGACATCCGTAACGTTCTCAGCGGTAGTAAGAATCGTATCGTCGCCAAGACATACAACGCGTGTGGTACCACTCGTTTTATTTTCATCGATAATGGCATAGATATGGTAAAAA
>JAFGMP010000042.1 GCA_016927495.1 Candidatus Latescibacterota bacterium
CGGTCGAAACCGCTCGATGTTCCCGGTGAAAAGAAATTCGCAGGGCGCGGCGTCACTTACTGCACGACCAGGGATGCTCCCTATTTCCGTGAAAAGACAGTCTCCGTGATAGGCGGCGGTAATTCTGCGCTTGCCGCGGTAAACGAACTTCTTGTCCTTGGTTGTACCGTGAACCTCGTACATCATGAACCGTCACTCACAGCAGACAGCATACTCATTGAAAAAGCCATGGGTTATGGAAATCTGAGTATATATCACAATCACGATGTCCTCGAAATAGCCGGCAAGGGCACAGTTACGGGCATCACTATAAGGGATGTCGCGAATGACAAACGCGCAGTACTCCGGGTGGCCGGTGTATTCATAGAAACCGGCTCTATACCCAATTCCTCCTGTGTTCGCGGTATTCTGAACCTGAACGATAACAATGAAATCATTGTCAACAGCAGATGCGAAACCAATGTGCCGGGTATTTTTGCCGCCGGAGATGTAACCAATGTGCCGGATAAACAAATTATAGTCGCCGTCGGCGAGGGTGCAAAAGCAGCGCTGGGTGTCTGCGATTACCTGCTGCACAAAAAAGGGGATTTCAGGGTGTAGGGGGAAATATGGTAAAATCATATTTAAAAAAATTAAATGAAATTGCGAGCCTTGGGGATGCGCGGGAGGAAAGTTATTATTCTACTTTAGAAAATTTATTGACTTCATATGCGGAATCTGTAAACAAACATAAATTTCATATTACAGTATTGCCCAAGAAAACTGAAGCGGGGAATCCTGATTTTAGAATTTGGGACGGACAGCAAAAAATAACAGGTTATATCGAAGCTAAAGCTCCCGAATTCGAAAATCTGGATCATATAGAAAACACAGAACAACTCACCCGGTATTGTTCTACATTTCCGAACCTGATACTGACTAATTTTTGCGAGTTCAGATTATATCGTGAAGGAAGATTAATCGATAAAACATTAATTGCACGACCTTTTGTTTTAAACAGATTAAAAACTATACCGCCTGTTGAAAACGAATCGGATTTTATTAATCTTCTTGAAAAATTCTTTTCATATTCATTTCCAAAAATAACCACTGCCCGTAACCTTGCTCTTGAACTGGCAAAAAGAACAAGATTTTTGAAAGATGAGGTAATTGCGGAAGAAATCAAGGAAGAAAGTGAAGGGAAGCAGGGAGATATACTCGGATTTTATGAGGCATTTAGAACATATTTAATAAATGATCTGTCTCATGAAGATTTTGCCGATTTGTATTCACAAACCATTGCATATGGTCTTTTTGCGGCACGAATGCGATCAGAAAAAAGTTTTAACCGAAAACTTGCCTTTGATAATATCCCTCACACAATAGGCATTTTGAGGGATGTATTCAGATTTATATCATTTGGTGAAGTTCCAGCTCCAATGGAGTGGATAATTGACGATATTTCTGAAGTTTTAGCGGTAGCCGATGTAAAAGCGATACTACACCAGTATTTCCATGAGGGCAAAGGAAAAGATCCTATTATTCATTTTTACGAGACATTTCTTGCAGAATATGATCCAAAGACACGTGAAAAAAGAGGAGTATATTATACTCCCGAACCGGTGGTATCATATATTGTTCACTCTCTTCATATAATTTTAAAGGAACATTTCAACAGACCGCATGGACTTGCAAGCAATAATGTAACCGTGCTTGATCCTGCCGCAGGAACACTGACTTTTTTAGCAGAAGCAGCGCAAGTAGCTGTCAGTGAATACTGCAACACTTATGGAGATGGTACCAAACAGGAATTTATCAGGCAGCATATTCTTCAGAATTTCTATGCTTTTGAACTCATGATGGCGCCATATGCAGTTGGCCATATGAAAATGTCATTTCTACTCGAAGAACTTGGTTATGCTTTAAGAGATGATGACAGATTTAAATTATATCTTACTAATACACTTGAAATGGACAATCTTGAACAAACACACATTCCCGGAATGTCGTCACTGTCCGAGGAATCCCATATGGCAGGAACAGTGAAAAAGGAAAAACCGATTCTTGTCATTCTTGGAAATCCTCCATATTCAGGACATTCTGCAAATGCAAGCATTAAAACGACAGTAAAAAATGTTAACGGCAAAGATAAAATTATAAGAAAAAAAACATGGATAGGAGAAAAAATCGAAGAATACAAATTTGTTAACGGCAGACCATTAGGAGAAAAAAATCCGAAATGGCTGCAGGACGATTATGTAAAATTTATTCGTTTTGCCCAATGGAAAATCGATCAGGCAGGCGAAGGTGTTGTTGGTATGATTACAAACCACAGTTATCTTGATAATCCAACATTCAGGGGTATGCGTCAATCATTAATGAAAAGCTTCGATGAAATCTATGTTCTTGACCTACACGGTAATTCATTGAAAAAAGAGACCTGCCCTGACGGCTCAAAAGATGAGAATGTTTTTGATATACAACAAGGCGTTGCAATCATGTTTTTGATAAAAAAGAAAGAAGAAAGTTGAGCAACATTACAAAATTTAATTACCGTTGTTCCGCACGTTTAAAAGGGTACGATTATACGAAAACCGGCGCTTATTTTGTGACAATATGCACTTATCGAAAAGAGCATTATTTGGGCAAAATTATGAATGGACGAATGGTACATTCCACAGTCGGTAATATGTGTATACAAAACTGGTCAGAAATTCCACAGCATTTCACAAATGTAGAACTGGATCAATTTGTTATAATGCCGAACCATATGCACGGTATTGTATTTATAACCAATAGAAATACAAGTAAAGAGAATGATATAACACAAAAAAAAGTATCAGAATTAAGGGATTTATCAAATACAAATATTGATGATATAACGCAGGATGTAGGGACAGGATATATCCTGTCCCTACGAGACCAACATAGCCCAAACCAATACAACGAAACCAAACAAAATCGATTCCAACATGTAATTCCACGGTCGTTATCGATTATCATTGCTTCATTTAAAGCTGCGGTAACCCGCAATGCAAAAAAAAACCAAATTCCAATGTACTGGCAATCAAGATTTCACGATCACATTATTCGCAGTGAACATGAATTTGATCGTATTCGTCATTATATAAAACAAAATCCCCATAAATGGGAATTAGACAGGGAAAATTCTCTGTCAGACAACTACAAAATTACGTACTATCAATACTTCAGAGGATTATATGACAACTAAAATCTATCATGCAGAATTTTGGGGTCTGCGCGATACGAAATATAACCGCCTCCTCGAATGCGATATTAACTCAACA
>JAFGMP010000320.1 GCA_016927495.1 Candidatus Latescibacterota bacterium
GATCCTTTTTGCTGGACTACATTTATGCCGCCGCCGCAGGAATTGTTCGAAAAACCGTAAAACCGCAACAATTAAACTTCACAACAAGATGGGAGGCTTCCAATGTTTATATTATTGCTGGCTGCAACATTTCTGATTGCCCTTGTGGTTTCCTTTATAGTAGTGAGAGTATTCTCAAATTCCATCGATAATATTTTAAAAAGAATCATTTCAGATGAAATCAGCGGTGCATGGCTGAAATACATTAAATTTGCTATCTATGTTGTGGGTATATCCAACGGTGTCCGTATCCACCAGCTTGAACGGTACATCACCGCTGTCAGGTCTGATGATGAAATATTACAACTGACTATGGAACGCTGGGTGATCGAGGTGTACCGTACCATTATAGGTACCCTCGGCGGTATTGCATGGATGCTGCTGGTTTTTTTCGTTTTCGCTTTGATAGCTTATGTTATCGTCAGGGTATTTGAATTTAAAAGAAAAAACGAGACGCATGTAGAGGAATAGTGATTTGTGTATTTTTGAAGCTTTACATAAGTACTGCTCCAAAAAATCAAGGAGGGTACAACAATGACAGAACATGAAGGCATGTCACCGCAGGAACGTATCGAGAAACTCGAACGTGCGGTCAAAGAACTTCAGCAAACGGTTAAACGTTTGACCGAAATGTCGACTCAACATGACATTGATCAGCCGGAAAAATTACAGGACACAATATCTGCCGAAACAATACACGGGAACATTCCGGCTGTTGGTGTAACCGAAGCGGTTACTGTTGATGATAACATGAAGCTGTGTCCTTTTTGTCAGAAACAAATCAGAAAACAGGCAATCAAGTGCCGGTACTGCCATAAAATGATTGAACCGGTTTCTGCTCCTGAAAATATCTCCGTTGCCGTTACTCCAATTGAAGAAAAACGCGCAAAAGAATTGGAAACACCGGACAAACCATCACGAACCCGTGAAGAATGGGAAGCCTTTATCGGTGGAAAACTGCTGAATCGTGTCGGTGCGCTGGCTCTTATAATCGGCTGCGGCTTTTTTCTGAAATATGCTTTTGACAATAACTGGATCAATGAAACGATGCGGGTGTTAATCGGTGTCGCTGTCGGGGTATCGTTATTAATCGGGGGAGCACGATTCCATAAAAAAGGACTCAGCATTTTCGTTCAGGGCCTTGTCGGCGCCGGAATACCCATATTGTATCTTTCCGTATACGCTTCATTTAACTTTTATCAACTTATACCACAGGCTATCGCGTTTATTCTGATGTCGTGTGTGACGATTATCGCATTTCAGCAGGCCGTTCGCTATGATTCATTTGCGGTATCGCTACTCGGTTGGTTCGGCGGATTTCTCACACCGTTTCTGTTGAGCACCGGCGAGGTCAATTCCGTCGGTCTGTTTACCTATATTGTTCTTCTCGATGCGGGACTGCTCGCTGTTTTGTACGTGAAAGAGAAATGGGCTATTCTCGAACCTCTCACACTTGGTGCAACCTATCTTGTATATCTTTTATGGTATAAAGAATTTTATACCATCGGTAACTTTGCCATCGCTGTTGTGTTTCTCACGCTTTTCTGGGGATTGTTCCATGCGTTCGATATTATGCGGATGTTAAAACCCGTCAGCTCTTTTTCCCAGTTGAGACAGTTTGTGCCCGTCTTAAATACTGTTGTGTATAGCTTACCGATGTATGCAGTTATCGATCATGAATATCCGGACTGGACGGCTCCCGTATTCCTGTTGATCGGTGGAGTCTATTTCCTCACATTTCTGTGGTCACTCAATCGGCATGTTGGTGATGAAAAAATTTCTACACGAAATGCTCTTACTTCAATTGTTCTGCTTGTGATTGCCACAGCTTTACAGTATTCGGGCTTTACGCTTGTTATTGCTTTATCTGTCGAGGTACTGGTTATCGCATGGTGTGGAACATACTTCAAGTTAAACTATATATGGCAGGCAGCTCTCGGTGTATGTGTTTTAGCTACCCTCAGGTTGTTGTCCATTGAAGAATCATGGTTTTATGCTCAAAATGAGGCTTTCAGGCTTATACTCAACCGTCGGTTTTTGACGTTTGCGGTGCTTGCGGCAACTTACGGCGGATTGGTAAACTTAACAAGACATGTTGAAGATACCTATAAAACAAAAATTCAGGCGGCTCTGCATTATGGATGGTGTATACTTCTCTTTCTGCTGATTACACTTGAAACGTATGATTTCACCGGGCAAAATTTGGAAGTGATGCTGATGTGCGTTTTAGCAATTGTATGGATTATCTATGCTTTGCCAGTTATCCTTTTCGGAATAAAAAATAATGTGCCGGCTCTTCTACATTGTGGTCTTGCAGTTTCGATACTTGCTCTTATGGCATCGGTTGCTAACGGCATTACGGTATATAATCCGATTCGCGAGTTTTTACCGGTGATAAATGTTCGCGCCGTGTCGATGCTTGTAGTAGCCGCCGGAATATTTTTAGTTGAATTATGGGTCCGGAAAAGTCCTGAGCATATTTCATGGAAGAGATACGTAACCGGAATATGTCAGATCGCTGTTGTATTGCTGGTATTCTTATTACTTACGGCTGAAACCAGAGATGTGTTCGAGAAGGCCATTGTTAATATACCACAAGGAGTGGGATCCACCGGAAATCTCGACAACCTGAAAAATCAACAGCAATTATCACTATCGGGTGTATGGCTTCTGTATTCAATTATACTGATTGTAATCGGAATGTTGAGAAAAATCCAGGGGCTTCGTATTATGAGCATTGCCCTTTTCGGTATTACCATACTCAAAATATTTATTTTCGATCTGTCATTTCTCGGCCAACCCTACCGTATTTTCTCATTCATAGGCCTTGGGATTATACTTCTTGCAGTTTCCTATGTGTATCAGCAATATAAAGATATCATTTTTGAAAAGAGAGTGGAACGATGAAAGGTAACGATTTTTTTATACAGGCTGCGAAAAAGCCGCCGTTTACGAAATTGCATCCAAAAGTTGCAGCGTTCTTTAAAGATTATCTTTCACAGGAAAAAGTGATTGAATTCAATGGCCGGTATGTACTCAACACACATTTCCCGCCGTATCCAAGTCCTGCATTTGACAACCTTGTGGCTCAGTTCGGTTCTATCGGCAATATAGGTGAGAGGAGGCTGTATTCCGTTACTCTGGCGGTTACAAACAGATGTATGTATAATTGCTGGCATTGTTATAACGCAGGTAGAAATCAACAGGATTTATCACTCCCTGCTCTCAAGAGAGTAATCGGGGAGTTGCAGGATTTCGGTGCAGTACGAGTGACTCTTTCCGGAGGAGAACCGCTTCTCAGGGATGACCTTGAAAGTATCGCTGGTTATTTCGATGATAGTACATTTCTGAACCTGAATACAACCGGTTTCGGTTTGACACATGAACGGGCGAAAAGATTAAAGGATAACGGCCTGTTTGCCGTCGGAGTGAGTATAGATTCGTTTAACGCAGAGAAACATGACCGTATGCGCGGTAAAAAGGGAGCGTTCAAGATCGCTGCCAATGCACTGGAAGCAGCATCGCAGAGTGGATTGTATCCGTATATCGTTAGTGTGGCCACCCACGAATTTCTGCAGCCTGAAAACTTTGAGTATTTTATACAAAATGCTAAAGAGTACGGAGCGCTTGAGGTGCATTTACTCGAGCCCTGTCCGACAGGAAAACTTGCAGGGCAGCAGGATGTTGTACTCGGTAAACAGGACAGAAAACGTATTTTGGACTATCAAAGTGAAATTGCACAGGATGAGGATTTACCGATACTTTCCAGCTTTTCGTATCTTGA
>JAFGMP010000321.1 GCA_016927495.1 Candidatus Latescibacterota bacterium
AAAAGGGAACATTCAGAACCGACCTTTATTACCGCATTAATGTCGTACGGATAACAATTCCCCCGCTGAAGGAACGAAAAGAGGATATACCCCTTCTGGCAGAACATTTTATCGAACATTTCAACAACCTTCACTCACGTGAGATCGAACGTATCTCCGATGCCGCCCTCGTCGCTCTTTATTCGCATGATTACCCCGGAAATATCCGTGAACTGGAAAACGCCATTGAACATGCATTTGTACTCTGCCGTGACAAAATCATTCGCCCCGAACATCTCCCTTCACAATTCAAGCAGAAAGCGGCTGGCGACGACTCCATAACCGGAGTTGCAACTCTTGACGAGATAGAAAAGAAAGCTATTATTGATGCCCTTCGGCGTAATCATTACAACCGTTTGGCAGCTTCTCATGAACTTGGAATCGACAAAAGCACTTTATACCGTAAAATCAGGAATTATGATATCCAACTCCCGGATTTTGACGGTCGTTCACACATCCACAAAGAGTAGCATAATGCAGCTTTTACATCTCTATAAAGTAGCAATTTACAACTTTATCTGTTTGTGCCAATCACATCGCCCCATGTAGATACACCTTCATAACTCATTTAATATCAATATTATAACTACATTACCTGTGAAAAATACGCTTCATGGCATAATACTTGCTATTTTATCAGTCGGAGGAAATTTAGATATGCGTATTGCCATACCCTGTTGGAATGAAATCGTATCACCGGTTCTGGATACCGCCAAAAGATTGTTGATAGTCGGGATCGAAAACGGAGCCATAACATCACGGCATGAAATAACGCTCAGTGACGATAGTCTTAGAAAAAAAGCGGAATGTATAGCACAACATGCAGATATGTTGGTGTGCGGCGCAATTTCCAATACACTGTTAACACATCTTGTTGATCTCAGAATCGAGGTTCATCCCTGGACAATGGGTAATGTTGATTGTTTAGCAGAAATATTCTCCGGTGGTAATACTCCGGGGCCTGAATTTATGATGCCCGGCTGTGGAAGAAACCGGTATGGAAAATGCGGACATGGAAGGGGTTTAGGTAGACAGGGAATGCATCACGGTCGATGTATAAACATACAGAAAAGGAGAAACGATCGATGAAAATTGCAATAAGCTCGCAGGGAAAGGATTTGAGCAGCCCTGCCGATCCGCGGTTTGGGAGAACAAAGTTTTTTATCGTGGTCGATACCGATACGGGAGCTTTCACTGCCCACGACAATTCTCAGAATCTCAACGCACCACAGGGCGCCGGTATTCAGGCGGCTAAAAATGTCAATGATCTCGGAGTTCAAGCAGTCATTTCGGGTAATATGGGGCCGAAAGCATACGCTGTACTTCAAAGCGCAGGTATCGATATCTACACGGGCGCAACAGGGACAGTAAAGGAAACGCTGGAAGCTTTTAAAACAGGGAAGCTGAATAAAGCAGCCAAGGCAAATGTTGAGGGACACTGGTAGAAAAATTGTTCGTTGAAAGGGCACAAAATATTGTGCCTCAACTTCCGGGGATTCTTTCGATTAAATAGTCAGGTTAGTAGCCTGCCAAAAAAAAGAGGTGATTAAAATGCCGGGATTGGATGGATCCGGGCCGCAGGGTAAAGGACCGTTAACAGGCAGAGGCCGGGGATTGTGCGTAAATGATTTAGGACGGATTTTTAAAAATGCACCGCATGGTGTTAAACTGATGACGTTCATAATCCCCGCTGTTACCACAGCGATTCTTGATGCCCGTAATCCGGACGGTATCACACGGCGTCTTTACAGCGCTGTGAAAAATAAACTTGTGAGTTCGAGTCGAAAACAAATTTCGAAAACACAGGTAAATTACATAGATGAAAAGAGTAAAAAATAAGAGATACAGGAGGTTATTATGCCGTTAAAGGATGGGAAAGGCCCGCAAAGAGGTGGTAGTGGAATCGGGGGTGGCAGAGGTGGCGGTAGAGGAGGAGGAAAAGGTGGTGGAAGAATGGGTGGCAGTTTTTCCGCGGGTACCGGTGGCAATTGTATGTGCCCAAATTGCGGCGCTACATCTTCACATGAACGGGGTGTACCATGTAACCAAATAACATGTCCCAAGTGCGGCGCAATAATGACACGGGAAATCAACAGTTAAATCGATTAATTTGCGGATCAGCCATCACTTCAATCATTTTCTTAATCCGGTACGCTGATCCATATTTCTAAAGTCAAAAAACAATACATAGGAGGTTTTTATGCCAGGTGGAGACAGGACAGGACCGTTAGGAATGGGTCCCATGACAGGTAGAGCAGCCGGTTTTTGTGCCGGTTACAATGTTCCAGGTTATATGAATCCTTACGGTGGCCGCGGGATGGGTTACGGCAGAATGATGGGAGGCAGAGGCGGCGGATTTGGCAGAGGCAGAGGTTTCGGACGTTTTGTAGCGCCTTATGTCCAGCCGCAGGTATATCCGGTTGCACCTCAACCCGGATTTGGCGCTATGGCCTATGACGAGTCTGCAGAACTTGAAGCGCTCCGTGCACAGGCACAGTCAATAGAAGCGACACTTTCAGGAATTCAGCAGCGTATTGAAGCGCTTGAGACTCAAAAAGCCGAAAAAACCGAACGTACTAAAGACAAATGAGTTATATTTAAAAAAAGAGCGGGTAATAATATGAATTACTATTACCCGTTCTTTATAAGTTATTATTAAAACATACGAGGTGAAGTTATACCTGGAATTGGAGAATAATTGTTACGAATTGCCATAGCAAGCGGTAAAGGAGGAACCGGAAAAACCACTGTTGCCACTAATCTTGCATGGGTGATTGCATCACAGAATGAATCTGTCACCTATGTGGATTGTGACGTCGAAGAACCGAACGGCCACATGTTTTTGAATCCGGTAATTGAAGAGAGCACGGTGGCTAAGGTCCCATATCCGGTAATAAATGAAGAAACATGCATCTCTTGCGGAAAATGCGCGGAAATATGCCAGTATCGCGCAATTATAATGCTTGCCGAGAATCCGTATGTAAGCCCGGAAATGTGTCATGCCTGCGGTGGATGCTGGCTGGTCTGTCCCGTTGACGCCGTAAAGCCTGCCGGCCGTGAAATAGGGATTATTGAAAAAGGCAAGAGCGAACATATCAATTTCATACATGGTAAACTTTCGATAGGACAAATTTTATCGCCACCTTTGATCCGTATGGTAAAAAAACACATCAGCGGAGATGGTATAACACTCATTGATTGCCCGCCCGGAACATCATGCCCGGTTCTTACCTCTGTTCAGGGTGCGGATTATATCATTCTGGTAACCGAACCCACACCGTTTGGACTCAACGACTTAAAACTTGCGATAGATATGATCGGGGAAATCGGTATACCGATCGGAGTATTTATCAACCGTGCCGATATCGGAACCAATGACACCGAAAGGTATTGCGAACAGCGTCACATCGACATCATCGGCCGGCTCAATGATAACCGTACCATTGCCGAAGCATATTCACAAGGGAAAATCGCTTCAAAAATGATGCCGGAAATCCGCGGATTATACGAAAATCTGTATACTACATTAAAACGAAAGATACATATATGAAAGAACTGACCGTCATAAGCGGAAAAGGGGGAACCGGCAAAACCAGTATCGTAGCGTCTTTTGCGGCTCTTGCTCAAAATGTGGTTCTGGCAGACTGCGATGTCGATGCCGCCGACCTTCACCTTGTATTGAAACCTACGATTAAGTCCAAAAAAGACTTTTCGGGAGGAAGTATTGCACGGATTAAGTCAGGCTACTGTGTGGCATGCGGCAAATGTGAAGAACTGTGTATGTTCGATGCTGTGTTTTTTGATGGCCCGGGTAACGGGACTTATCCGAAAACATATCGTATTGATCCCATATATTGCGAAGGCTGCGGGGTATGTGCGTGGTTTTGTGCTGAGAACGCCATTGAATTCAAACCGGCGATTAACGGCCAATGGTTCATTTCGGAAACAAAACACGGCCCGATGGTTCATGCAAAGCTGGGTCCGGCCGAGGAAAACTCAGGGAAACTGGTTACACTCGTCCGCAACGCTGCAAAGGAAATTGCAGAACGAAACAAATCGGATATGGTGATTATCGACGGTTCACCCGGAATCGGATGTCCCGTTATTGCTTCGGTCACCGGTGCGGACATGGTTCTTGCGGTAACCGAGCCGACAGTTTCGGGCCTTCACGATCTCAATCGTGTACTGGAATTGACCGAACATTTCAAGATTCCGACCGCAGTAGTCATCAACAAATGGGATATTAACGAAGAAATGAGTTGGGCGATTTCCAACACTTTGAAAACAAAAGGCGTCGATATGCTTGGTAAAATCAGATATGACATCGCTTTTACCGGCGCTATGGTGCATGAAACAACAGTCGTGGAATATACGAAATCGCCTGTCGCTGAAGATATCAAGAATTTGTGGAATAATGTAAACGAAAAAATGAAGACTATTTCTAAAGGAGTTTAACACATGAATGAGACCGTGAAAACGGATCATAAAGATGAAGAAAAAGCAGTCGAAGAGAGGCTTGCACCGATAAAGCACATATTGCTTGTGCTTTCCGGGAAAGGTGGTGTTGGTAAAAGTACTGTTGCGGTTAATGTTGCGACTGAGCTGGCACGGGAGGGTTATCGTGTCGGTCTCCTCGACATAGATATTCATGGTCCGAGTCTGCCGGTTATGCTCGGGCTCGAGGGCACACCGATCCATTACAGCGAAAATGCCATGCTACCGGTTGAATTTACCATCAACCTCTCGGTAATGTCGATCGGTTTTCTCCTGAAAGACCGCGGCGATGCAGTCATCTGGAGAGGCCCTATGAAATATGGCGTTATCAAGCAGTTCATCTCCGATGTGGAATGGGGAGAACTTGATTATCTCGTGGTTGACTCTCCTCCGGGAACCGGTGACGAACCCCTCAGTATCGCTCAGCTTACCGGTAAAAAATCAAGGGCGCTAATTGTTACCACTCCCCAGCGTGTTTCGATAGATGATGTACGCAAAAGTATAAACTTCTGCAAAAAGCTTGAACTCCCTGTGGCCGGTATTATCGAAAACATGAGCGGATTTGTGTGCCCTCACTGCGGAGAACGAGTCGACATTTTCGATACCGGGGGCGGTGAAAAGCTTGCAAAGGAGATGAATGTTCCGTTTCTGGCACGTATCCCAATCGAACCGGGTATTGTGGACGCATGTGATAATGGTGGCCCCTATGTCCTTACTAATGGTGGTTCGGAGACGGCAAAGGCATTTCGTACCGCTATCGAATTCATTCTTGCTTCGCAGGATGAGAAATAGGGAATGAACTACAACGGAGCAGAATCCCATGAGATAAAAGAAGAAAGGGCACAAAATTTTGTGCCCCTACGACGGGATTTTTTACCATTGCAGATAGGTATCAACTTTGAATTATAAATTATCATTTTCGAACTGTCTTTCAGTAACTTTTATCATAAAAATCTTAAATTTTGAACTTACTTTTTAAGGAGTCAAACCAATGAAAATAGCCGTTCCGCTTGTAGAGGGCAGTCTGTCGATGCATTTCGGACACTGCGACCAATTTGCAATTTTAGATGTAGATGACAATGGCTCGGTAACAAAACGTGTGGATCTAACTCCGCCGGCACACCAGCCGGGAGTTTTGCCCGAATGGCTGGGAGGACTCGGAGTAAATTATGTAATCGCCGGTGGTATGGGATCGAGAGCACAGGGCCTGTTTGCTGCAAAAGGAATTTCCGTCATAATCGGCGCACCGTTCAAAACACCTGAGGAACTTGCGGAAATGTGTGTTAACGGTACACTGAAAAACGGCGATAATGTCTGCGATCACTGATGAAAATATACTTCGATTGTTTACAGTGTTTTGTTCGACAGACTCTTGATGCTGTCAGGTTATTTACCGCTGACGAGAAGGTTCATGAGAAAGTTCTCAGGTATATGTTTAACGAGGTAGGCAACATGGATTTTTACCAGTCGCCACCGGAGATAGCTCAGCGGATACACAGGACTATACGTGAACTATTAAACGACAATGACCCATACCGAAGCATTAAAGACAGTTCCAACCGTATGGCAATGAATCTGTTCCCGGAATTAGAAAAGAGAATCGAACAGTCTAACAATCCTTTTGAGTTGGCGTTACGGTATGCCATTGCGGGAAATATCATCGATTTCGGTGTACATTCCCGGATTGAGGAATCTCTTGTACATGAAACGCTCTACCGTGCCGAACAGGATTATATTTCACCGGAGTCCATTGAAGACTTCAAGCATGCTGTCGACAAGGCAGATAACATAGTATATCTGGGCGATAACTGTGGTGAAATCGTTTTTGACCGTCTGCTTTTGGAACAGTTACCCCATGGAAAAATCACCTATGTGGTTCGGGGCAAACCGATAATTAACGATGTTACTATGGCTGATGCCCGGTTTGCCGGTATTACCGAACTGGTGAAGGTGATCGATAACGGTTCCGATGCTCCCGGAACAGTTCCTGAGGATTGTTCGCCGGAATTCATTGATTTATTTAACAATGCTGACCTGATCATTGCCAAAGGACAGGGAAATTACGAATCCCTGAGTACAGTGGACAAAAACATATATTTCGTATTTATGGCAAAGTGTAAGGTAGTTGCACAGGATATCGGTTGTGAGGTAGGATCTTTCGTTTTGAAAAGTAACTCGTTTGAAATCATAAAATCAACGTAACAGTGAAAGTCAGGGAAAAAAGTATTCTGTTTACTATAAAACTGATTTAAAAGTGAACATGCCCTCACCCCCTTGATTCCCCGGGAGGAGAGGGAACGATTCGATCCTTTGGGGTATGGCTCTCCCTCTTCCGGGTGAAACGTGGGAGGGGAGTTTGGAGGGTGAGGGTAATTATAAACTATCCATGATTACAATACCGGAAGAAAAGCAATTGACTTTTTGTCGAACCATCAACATAGAAAGGATCAAATATGCCGTCATTACCAGAGGATGTTAGCAGGGCGTGGGAAGAGAGAACCGGCCCGGTTATACTGACTACTGTCGATAGTAACGGAATGCCCAACGCAATTTATGCGACATGTGTAAGCAAGTACAGCGACGAATTAGTCGTTGTGGCAGATAATTATTTTTACAAGACAAAAGCTAATATTCAGGCAGGATCGAAGTGCTCTCTGCTGTTTATCACCGAGGCAAAAAAATCCTATCAGATAAAGGGAAGCATCGAGTACCATACATCGGGGCCGGTTTATGACGATATGAAAACATGGAATCCCGAAAAACATCCGGGACATGCGGCTGCCGCTGTCAAAGTTGAAGAAGTTTACAGCGGAGCGGAGAAGATATTGTGATATTGGATGTTGGTGTCATTAAAAAAATCAAATGATTCATATCCTGAGAACTGCATTTCAGGGCAGACACACGGGTCTGCCCCTACAGGATTACCGACGCAACAAAATTTGTTGGATGCAAAAACGAATGATTGTAGAGAGACGAATCTGTTTGTTCGTCCAAACGACTTATGTTGTTTTTACCCTTTATTTATAAAGCCTTTGCCATAAAAGGAGTTTTGTGAATGTCTGAAAATACTATTACTATAACAGTGCTGGTAGAAAACACAGTCAGTCGCGAGGAACTCAAAGCTGAGCATGGCCTGTCGGTTTGGATCGAAACCAGGGATGGTAATATTCTCTGGGATACCGGACAAACAACATTGCTTATCGACAATGCACAAAAACTCGGTATACCTCTTGACACGACCGATTTTATTGTTTTGAGCCATGGGCATTATGATCACACCGGCGGTTTGCTTCAGGTATTGCTTATGGCGCCGCAAGCCCAGGTATATGGCCATCCAGGGCTTTTCGTGCAGAGATATTCTCAGAATAAGAAGTCCGCATATACGGTCAATCCTATCGGTTCTCCGGTACAAAAGGAATTGATAGAATCGCGATGCGGGTCGTTGAATCTTTGTTCCGGTCCGGTCGAGATATTGCCCGGAATTTTCACGACAGGTGAAATACCCCGTGAAACTTTTTTCGAAGATACCGGCGGAGATTTTTTCCTCGATACCGCATGCTCCAAACCTGACCGGATCCCCGACGACCAGGCCCTGTATATCGAGAGTTCACAGGGTATTATCGTACTCTTGGGTTGCGCTCATTCAGGAGTGGTGAATACGCTCGATTATGTCTCGAAACATACCGGCAGCGATAAGATATTCGCTGTGCTTGGAGGCATGCATCTGCTCAGAGCATCTCAGGAACGTCTCGAGGCAACGGCAGAAGCTTTTACCCGTTACGATGTACGGATGATTGCTCCCTGTCATTGTTCCGGTATCAGAGCTGTAACCTTTATCAAGTCAAAATTCCCCGACAGGTTCATTGAATGCTCGACCGGGTCACGGTATATATTTGGGAATAATCAATAAAAAACACATCATATAATCCTTTACTCTTATCATACTTTTTCTATCCCCAAGGCTACTTAACCGGAACTTTTTCTCTTTCCGGGTGTACTATAATCATATTTCTATAATTTACTTTTTTTAAAATATTCTCTTGGAGTCATTATATCTTTTTGGTTTATTGTTAGATATGTGTATGGCCAATTTGTCATAAAGAAGTGATAATTCCGAGACAGGGGGAACCTTATGAAACAGAAGATAACGAGACGTGATATGCTTGCCGGCAGTGTTGCCGGAATGGGTATGGTAACGCTTGCACAATCGGGCCTCGCAGCCGGAAATAAGCCGAAATCCGGTATGCCGCTGAGAAAATTGGGCAGTACGGGAGAAAATATATCGCTTCTGGCGTTCGGCGCCGGATCACGATACGATGTCGAGGTGAAATCAGAGGAAGAAGCGGAAAAAATGATTCACCGTGCCATCGAACTTGGAGTGAATTATTTCGATAACGCCTATGCCTATGGGGACAAACAGAAAAGCCAGAAGCGGTACGGCTGGTATCTGTGCCCGAATTATCGTAACCAGATATTTCTGACCAACAAATCGGTACAGCGAACTGCCGACGAATACATGCGTGAATTCGATGAGTCGCTCGTGAACATGAAGACGGATAACGTCGACCTGATGTATTTCCACGGCGTGGACGAAATGAAAGACCTCGATACCATCACCGGCCGCGGCGGTGCGCTGGAAGCGGCACGAAAACTTGTCGACCAGAAAGCAGTGCGGTTTATCGGCATGTCGGGGCACCGTAACGCCGATGCATTTATCGAAGCCATCGACCGTATCGGCCTCGATGTGGTCATGTTCCCCATAAATGCAGCCCGTGAACAGGAACTTATTCAACGGGTAATACCCTATGCTCTGGAAAAGAAAATCGCCGTGATGGCCATGAAAACCACCGCACAGAATAAACTCATCGGGAAAAACGGATCAACCGGCCCCGAACTGGTGCGCTATGCCATGAGTATGCCGATCAGCGGAGCCGTAGTCGGTATGCCGGGCATGGAAGTCCTCGAATCATGCTGCGAGATCGCCCGGACGTTTGAACCGATGCCCGACGATGAACAAGCCGTGCTGGAAAAAAAGGTTGCGTCAGCGATGCAGGATGGTTCCCTCTATTATCTCAAACCGGGATACCAGGATGGTGTTTGGGTATAATGTTCATGTTGTAGATATTTTATAAAAATGCCTCTGTCAGATGATGGAGGCATTTTTTTTGTTGGTTTATTTTGATTACGCCGTCAGGTTCCTGATAGTGTGTGATTTATTATATCTCATTATGTATCGTTAAAAAGAAAAGAGATTGCTTCGTCTTTTCATTCCTCGCAATGACAAATGGAAAACATCACATAGTATAAATCCATGTTTTTTACCGGTAAATTTTGAAATTATTGAGTAACCATCCGGTTACCATCAATAAAAAAAGCCCCCTATCCTGTCCTGCGTTCATCCTTAATATATTGTTTTAAAAATTACTTGACTGCATGTGAAATACAGATTATTTTATAATTGAATGAATATTCAGTCATTATCAATAAGGACATTTATGGCACGAAATAAAGATCTAAACAAACAGATGCGAGATGAACGCCGTGAGCAAATTTTATCCAATGCGCTGAGATTGTTCGCTGTCAACGGACTCGCCGCAACAAAGATTTCCGACATAGCAACAATCTCAGGATTTTCCCAGGGACTGATCTATCATTATTTCCGGTCGAAGGAAGATATCTTCACCGAATTGATCAGGGAAGCTTTTGGGAAACTGAATCATGCCGCACGGGAACTGGAAAAACTGCCGGTGCCACCTCGTGAGAAGATTAAAATCGCCCTGGAAGAGCTGCTGAAAAGCTTTGAGAAAAGCGAAAACTTTGCACTTTCGCATCTTCTGATTGCGCAGGCGACAGTTTCCGATGCCATCCCGAAGGAAGCGAAAAAAATTATAGCCGCTGAGAACATGGTGCCTTATGAAATTATAACCCGTATTATCATCGAGGGCCAGAAGGACGGTTCAATAAAACAGTTTGATTCGAACGATCTTGCACTCGTTTTCTGGACATCGGTCAAGGGCCTTGCGATGCACCGTGCAGCGCACGGAAAGAAGTACAAAACACCGGATAAAAATATTTTGATGAGTATGTTTTTTACGTAGAAATTTAACCTCACCCTTTAATTCCCTCTCCTTAAAAGGAGAGGGCCGATAACCTCAATATCGTGGCGCTCCCTCGCCCGCAAGCTGGCGAGAGGGACTATTGCCCGGACGTTTGAAGTGTGCCCCTCTCCCATTTTTTGGGAGAGGGGATCCAAGGGGTGAGGGCTTAGCTATAAGACGACAACAAAAGGAGTATATACAATGCCAAGTTTACGGAGCCGCTTTTTTGTGTTTCTGCTGAGGCACCGTCACCTGCTCAGGTTCAAGCTTAAACGGCGAAACAATATCGACCGGGACACCCCGGTGCAGCAACTTCGTGACGAGGTCGAACGCAGCGCCGGGTTCTTCGGCAAATTGCCCGAGGGTTTTACGGTTACACCGGTATCGATTCACGGCATATCTGCCGAATGGCTAATGCCGCCGGATACCCCGAAGGAAAAAGCGATCCTCTATTTCCACGGCGGCGGGCTGGTGATCGGTTCCGCAAAAGCGCACCGTGGGATAGTCGCCAAATTTGTCAAGGGCAGCGGAGTCGGCGCGCTCGTGTTCGATTACGGCCTTGCGCCCGAACACCCGTTTCCCGATGGACTCAACGACTCGGTTTCGGCCTACCAATATATGCTGGATGAAGGGATCAAGCCTGAGAACATCGTGTTCATGGGAGATTCCGGCGGTGGGAACCTGTGCTTTGCCACACTGCTTGCGCTCAAGGAGCAGAACATCCCCCTGCCTGCGGGTGCGGTTACCTTATCAGCCTGGACCGACCTGAAGAACACCGGCGAATCATTCATCACCAATGCCGAATCGGACAATCTGTGCTGGAGAGATGCGCAGGAGATATTCAGGGCGTATTACTGCGGCGACAACGATCCCGGAATGCCGCAAATCTCGCCGCTGTACGGAGATTTGCACGGCCTTCCGCCGCTGCTTTTGTATGCCGGGAGTGATGAACTGCTGCGTGACGACACCACACGTCTTGCGGCCAGAGCCAGAGACGCCGGTGTGGATGTGACCCTGCATGTCGGCGAGGGCATGTTCCACTGTTATCCTGCCTGCGCACCGCTGTTCCCAGAAGCTACCGAAGCGATGAACGAGATATGTGAGTTTGTGAGGAGGAGGTTGAATGAGATCCCATATCCCGTCCCGAACTCACCCCTAAATCCCCTCTCTAACCTTTAGAGAGGGGACTTTTGTATGATCAAAATAAATTGACAGTTTCAAAGTTTGATTTGTCGCTATGACTTGTGGAATGGGTCTTTCCCCTCTTTCGCGTGCGAGAGAGGGGATGTCGCGAAGCGACAGGGGTGAGTGTCAGATAGGGGAGATTCGCGAACCGACCCCCAATATAATTTTGCCCCAAGGTTGTTATTGGTTTTAGATTTTTACAAATCTACCATTAATAAAAATAGTAATATTTTACTTGACAGCTTTATGGTTGTTTGCAATATTCTTATGTGCTTGCAATCATCAAACCTCCAAGATGCTAATTGATTTACAATTACCAAAGGGGTAAATAATATGACTGATGAAGATAAACCAACATCATCTTCAAAAGAACCTGTAAGACGGACATCGACTTCTTCACCTCTAATATTTATTAGTCATGATAATCGCGATGCAGAACTTGCTGAAGCATTTTGCAAACTTTTAAGTAGTGTAAGCGCAGGTGTATTAAAATCATTTCGTTCCTCAGACAGAAAAGGTTCTCAAGGCATTGAATACGGAGTCGAGTGGTTTCCAGAATTAATGAAAAAACTTGAAACGGCTTCCGATGTTGTATGTTTGTTAACGAGGCGAAGCCTTGATCGTCCGTGGATACTTTATGAAGCTGGAGTAGCAAAAGGTAAATTGGATACATCTGTTTATGGTGTGGCTATTGGCATTCCACTTAATCAAGCCAATACTGGGCCGTTCGCACAATTTCAAAATTGCGATGACAAAGAAGAATCCCTTACTAAACTGGTTCTTCAATTACTAAACCGTATACCTGATTCTGATCCAGACCGAGAGGCTGTACAAATGCAGGTTAAGTCATTCAAACAGAGAGTGGATGAAATTTTAACGCAATTACAAGGAACTGATAATAATCAAGAACATGATCAGCATACAGACGAATCATCAATTGCTAATCTTTTTGAAGAAATTAAGGTTATGTTTCAAGATTTACCCTCTCGTGTCGAGAATAGACTTGTGGAGGGAACTCCTATCCGTAGACGTCGAATAAAACATTTTCATCCAATGATGTTAGATGAACTAACCCATATAATATCAGATGATCCAAATGATCCTATAGGATTGCTTATAATTGCGAGCTTAATTCGCGATGATCTCCCGTGGTTTTACGAAATTATTATGGAGGTTTATCGAGAAGCTAAAAGTGGAAATATTACTGATGCTCGAAAGTCGTTTGATCGTATGCGACGTGCCACTAAAGCTATGATGAGAGGTCCATGGATTGAAGAGTTAGGAATTCATCCTAAAGAATTTGAGATGTGGATGATGGAGCTACCCATGTATTTAGATCATTATCTCAGTCGATTTGAAGTAAAATCAAGAAAAAAGCGTATTGTAAAATCCACAACAAATGAAAACGAATAGTTATAATCACAGAATAATCATTCATTACAGAAAATAATTCATGCCAATCCTTTAATCATGATAATCATGTTCAGACAAAGTAGGGGCGGTTCGCGAACCGCCCCTACAAAATCTAATCCCCCTCGTTAATTATCACTTCTTCACTCCACCCTCACACACCTGATACCGCCATCCATCACGTTCATCGAGTTACGGTATTTCGGCGACATGCAGCCCTCCTGCTGAGTCCAGCCGCCGCCGCGCGCTACCCACCAGATGCGGTCGAACCTCTCCATGCCGGGGTACCACCAGGGTTCGATGTGGTATTCGTACTCCGCACCGCCGGGATAGGGATTAATTTTCGAGATTGTCCACTCGCGGGCGTTGCCGGTCATATCGTACAGCCCCTCCGGTGTGGCGCCTTCGGGGAAACTTCCCACCGGCAGGGCGCCGCCGTAATGGAAATCGTAATTTGCCCTCGACGGGTCGAGCGGTTCGTTGCCCCAGGGATAAGCTCTGCCGTCGGCGCCGATTGCCGCACGTTCCCACATGGCTTCGGTGGGCAGCGTTTTGCCCTGGCTTTCGGCATAGGCAAGCGCCCACTGCTGTTGTACAAATACCACCGGGTAGTTCTCGCGCCCGGGGATAACACGGTACTTTCCGGGGCCGTCTTTGACGATGCCGCAGAGTTCGGGGATCGCCATACGGGATTCGTAATACTCGTCGTTGCCGCCTTTGTTGAGAAATTCGGTGTATTCGTCGACTGTGACTTCATAGCGGTCCATCCGGAATTCGGGGACATCGACATTGTGCGCCGGGCTGTGTTTTGTGTCGGTGGGATCGGGACCGAGTGTCATGGTGCATGCCGGGAAGTGAACCATGCCTTTTTTGAGCTTTTTTGGCGGTTTCGGCGGTTCGAGCAAAATGAATCCGCGTTCCAGTTCTTCATCTTTGACCGCTCCCGCATACATGTCGGAGAACAACGCCTTGCCCCACATTTCGGGTACATGAATGCTGCCGGAGTGTACGGTGTTCCATACCCAGTCCTCGCAGCGGCTGTACGGCAGCAGATAGGGGAATAATTGATTGTAGATGTGGAGGTATTCGACACGGCTGAATTCCACACGCCACATATCGCCGCGCCTGACCGGCAGCGACATATTCGGATTCCATGAGGCGAGGTCGGCGAACGGGATTTTGACCTCGACCGTCCAGCCCTCATCGGTGTCGTAGTGGTAGTTGAGTGTGCCCTGAATTTGGACCGCGTGACGGGTGCCCGGCGAATCGTACCGGCGGTCGGCCAGCGCGCCGCGGTTGTTGTCGTTCTCGTGGAACATATCGAACATGGTGTTCAGGCAGGTCAGTTCGAACTCGAAATAGTCCACCGAATTCGCCGTGGGATCGAGAAAAAGCTCGAAATCGTTGTCGTAATAGACAATGGAATCACGTTTGGTGATGTGTCCCCACACATTTTCCTCCTGAAGCCGTGCGGCGAAATACATATAGTCGTCGTCATACAGCATTTTGACCCGTGTCATCTTCCAGGGTTCCGGTGCATAGGGGGACTGGTGGTCCTCGAACGCATCCGACCATGCGGCGTCCTGCCAGGCTTTTTCGTTGATGTCGCCGTCGATGGTAATGGGCGCCGATGCCCGGTATATGACATAGTGCCGCGGCTGATATTTCTTGCCGGTATAGTTCAGCGACGGAGGTTTGGCGAGATACACCAGTGATTTGGAATCGTCGCCGAATTTACGGTCTTTGCCCCAGAGGTATATCTGGCCGAGTCCGTCATTCGTTTCGGGTAATGTCACCAATACATAAGTCGATGCGGTATTCCACCGTGCTTCACGGTCATTGACCTTCTCGATATTGTCAGCGGGAGGATATTCCTTCAAACAGAGGTTTTGCGCGGCCCGGACTGCTTCTCTGCCCACGAAATCGATACGGACACCATAGAATACGGTATTGCGGAAGGTATAGGTGAGATACTTCGCTTTCTGGCCGAACACGGTGTAGTCTTCCTGTTTACGGACATGGCACGCCGTGGGATAGGTATATAAGGCATCCCATTCCCAGGGAATATCTTTGAGGAGCGTGCACCATTTGACACCGCGGAAACCTTCATCCGACAATGTCAACGGCGGATCGAGCTGCAGCCACTGCGGGTCACGGGCTTCAACGGAATGAGCAGTCAAGACAGTGAGCATAAAGAGACTGACAATAATTTTTGATAATTGAAATTTGTGCCGCACTATAATAATCCTTTGAAATGGGTTAAGATTTATAGTTAAAATGAGATTGCTTCACTCACTCCGTTCGTTTGCAATGACGTATTTAAAATCATATAAAAAACATTTAAAGTAATCTGCCTATTTTACTCTCACACATCTGAATCCCATATTCAGGCTACCGTGAGTGTCACGGTAGCCGGCTGCCATACACGCCTCCTGTTTTGTCCATGCACCGCCTCTTGCAACGGAGAAAATGTGTGCTTCTTTACGGTTCCATGGCGGACACTGCAGGATATAAACCATGGGTTTGCCGCCGGGGTATGGTTCGTGAAGTCCGGTAGTCCATTCCTTGACATTACCGCACAGATCAAAGATTCCCTCAGGTGTCGCCCCTTCCGGCAGGCTGCCGACCGGTAATGTGCCGCCGTAATGGAAATCATAATTGGCACGTGACGGATCGATCGGCTCGTCGCCCCATGGATAGGTTCGTCCGTCGAGTCCGCGGGCGGCACGTTCCCACATTGCTTCGCTCGGTAGCTGTTTGCCTTTACTTTCCGCAAATGCTGCGGCAGCTTTTGCACTCACGAATACCACCGGGTAATTTTCGCGGCCTTTAAATACATGATATTTCCCGGAATCATCTTTCACGATGCCGCATAATTCGGGGACCTGCATCCATGGATCATAATACGAATCATCGCCGATTTCATTCAGAAAGTCTGTATATTCTTTGATCGTAACTTCGTAGCGGTCCATCCAGAATTCAGGAAGCTTGACAGTGTGGGCGGGACAATGTTCGGGATCGGTCGGATCGGGCCCCATGGTAATACTGCATGCCTCAAAATAAACCATATCTTTTTTGCGATTTTTAGGAGGTTTCGGCGCTTCTAAAATCGAAAAAGCGTTTTCCATGTCGATATCTTTGAAAGTACCGGCAGCTAAATCGGAAAAAATAACTTTACCCCACATTTCGGGATTGTGTAAATCCCCGGTGTTAGTCGACTGCCATACCCAGTCCTCACAAGGACTGTGGGGCAGTAAGTATGGGAAATCGAGGTTGTAAACATGCATGTATTGCACTCGGCTGAAGTTGATTCGCCAGACATCACCGCGCTCAATCGGAAGTTTGACTCTGTCATTACGTTCGCTTAGAGATTTGAGCGGCCATTTGACCTCGATAGTCCATCCTGTATCCTTATCATGATGCCAGTTGAGCGTACCCTGAACATCGACCACATGTTCAAGACCGGTAACATTATAGTAGATGTCGAGGCAGGAAGCACGATGGTAATCGGTGCTATGAAACATATCCCATGCATAATTCAGGGGATTGATTTCGAATTCATAATATCCGACACCATCCGCTGTGGGATTGAGAAAAATCTCCCAGTCGTTATCATAATAAATTATCGTATCACGAACGGTGAGATGACC
This sequence comes from Candidatus Latescibacterota bacterium, assembly GCA_016927495.1. GTDB lineage: Bacteria > Latescibacterota > Latescibacteria > Latescibacterales > Latescibacteraceae > JAFGMP01. Next base: position 16,877 of record JAFGMP010000321.1, read on the forward strand.
CCAGACATTTTCCTCCTGAAGCTGACCGAAAAAATATATGTTTTCGTCGTCATACAATATCTTTGAGCGAGTGGTTTTCCACGGTTCCGGTGCATAGGGCGCCTGATGATCTTCGTAGGGTTCTGTCCATTCGGCATCGCGCCAGGCTTTTTCGTCAAGTTTGCCGTCCACAATTATCGGCCCCGAGGCGCGGTAAGCTACATACTGCCGTGGTTTGTATCGTTTATTCGATGAATTGAGCGCTGGCGGTTTGGCAAGATGAACCGGATGCTTTGAATCTTCCGGAAATTTACGGTCACGGCCCCAGATGTAGATTGTACCGAGCCCGTTTTCTTTTTCGGGGATGGTTACCCAAACCGAAGTATAATCAGTCTGCCAGAAACGTTCATTATCGTTAATATGTTCGATTTGCTGCGCAGGAATATATAAATTTCTGCAGGCATACATTGCGTTTTCTACATTACCCTTGCCTTCAATATCGATTCGTACACCGTAGAGAAGGGAGTTCCGGTAGGTATAAGTAATATATTTCGCCAGAACACCGAATATACTATAATCTTCGTCTTTTCTGACACGGCACGGTCCGGGAAAAGAGCGATCCCATAACCAGTCTGTTTCACGCTGGCACCACATCACGCCACGGAAACCTTCCTTAGCCGTCGAAATGGTATATTGACCCTCTTTATACAGCCATCCGGGTTGCCCCCATTCGGCTTTACAAAAATGTGCGGAAACACAAAACATAATACAGAACATCGGGAATACAATAAATATTTTACGGAGCATAACTCATCCTTGTCGGGAAGTTTATCTCATTAGTGGATTTTTAACGATTACTAAATTAACTTCATATACCTGATTCAGTTGTTCCGTTGGCGTCGCTTTATACCGTAACGCTCTGATCGCTTTTCCTTTATCACTTTCCATGTCGGTATAGGGGATTGTGCAGACAAGATAGATGTTGCCGTCACGGCCAATTTCCATACCCTGACAGTCTTTGGGTTTACGGCCATCATCAAGCACAATCGGCCCATGGTCGGTATAGGATCGTTGTTGGATGTTGTAGGTTACGAGCCGGAGTTCATCGGTCTCCCGTCCCTCCGTATCACCTGTATACGTCCTGAGGTGATTTACATAATAGATAGTTGAAAAGTCCCCGGATAACTCGAATGCAAGCGAGGCTCGTGAGAGTTCACCTGACTTTCTGTTTGGCCCCGGAGCGATACGGTCAATGACTTCGATAATCCCGTCTGTCGGGTCATACGAAAAAAGCTGTTCACCGTAAAATGTTAGCCCGTAAAACAGGTTATTGGCTTGATTCCACCGTATCGAACGCCAAAAAACCTTATCGTCATCCGATCCGCGCTCGTGCACTTTCAGAATAGGCCGCCCGAAATTATGGTTTTCCAGGATTTCAATTGAATCTGCCGAAAAGTTGTATCGGGAAACGGTTTCATCGATATTCCACCAGTAGACATTGCCGGTTTCGGGATCGATACCTATGGAGCGCGGCACTCCCCCGAATTCGGTTTCGTTTATGTATGCATGACCGAACACCGCCGGGCCAAAGGTTTTTTTCGTACCTGTAGTTATGTCATAGTACATGAATAAAGCACTCGGCCAGGTTAGCGTGTAAAGACGTTTCCTTTCCGTATCCATCTGCAGACACACAATTCCCTCCTCTGCCGCACCGATACCGTAATCACGGAAAACACCCGACTTTAAATCATAACACATAAAATGACCGCCGGGATAGGGACCATGGTCATCCGAACCACCGCGATGGTAGATTCCGACGTGTGTTCCGAAATAAAGTTTACCATCGCACTCAAACAGATCGCAATGAATTTTGCCCTGTGGAATATTTAGGGTGCCATCCTCGCCCAACACTTCGCCGATATCGGCAATGGTCGTAACCTGTTCCGTTTGAGGATTAAAGCAAAACAGGTGGACATGGGTATTGTGTTCGTGGGAACAGATAGCATAGTAGACATTGCTGTCAGAAGCATGCACCAACGCATGATAATTCGAATCACCCGCATAAAATCCGCAGTCGATCATTTTGCCGGTTAGTGTGCCATTTTTATAGATAGCCGAGGCGTTTGTATCACCGGAAGAAAAAAAATCCATAAAAAAAAACAAAATACCTACAATAAAAATACTTTTGTTTATTTTAAAGGAAAAAATCATTTCGAAAAACCTCCGAAAAGATAATCATATCGACCTGTAAATTGTGTTTACGTAAAAAAAAGGACTTTTGGGAAAATAAACAACATATTTTTTTCCGAATGACATTTTGCAATATCCGGAAGTAAAGATAGACAATAATGGAGCCAATGATTGAAAAAGTTTTGACAAATCGGAAATTTTGAACTATATTTGGAAGCTAGTGGGGCTATAGCTCAGCTGGGATGAGCGCCTGACTGGCAGTCAGGAGGTCGGGAGTTCGATCCTCCCTAGCTCCACCATATTAAATGGTTGTAAATAAAGGATTTGCGTATTATCGTGAATCCTTGTTTTTTTGCCCAAAATATGGTTTGTGACTACTTTTCCGACGACTCATCATAAAATTGCTTTTTTGGAGGTTTCTGTAAATTCTTGAGAATCGTTATTTCGAGATAAAAAATTGTCAATTTTGCTGATTTCGTTTTCAAGATAGCCAGGAGAAAGATGAGCATACCGTTGGGTTGATCTAATACTGGAATGTCCGAGAATTTTTTGAACTGAATACAAATCAACTCCACTTTGAACCATCCATGATGCTGCAGTGTGACGAAGATCATGGAATCTGAAATTTTCAATACCGGCTTTTTTTAATGCAGTGGCAAAGGAACGTTTTACATGTGTTAAATTTTTGTATGTTTTCATTGACGGGAAAACATAAATACTATCTTTTTCTTTCATTTTTTTATTTAATAGATTATAAACTGTCTTGTTCATTCTGATAGTCCGTCGTTTATTACCTTTCCCCATCACCGTTATTGCACCATATTTGAAAACTTCATTTATAACTACATCATCCCACATTAAATTGAACATTTCAGATTTGCGTACTCCAGTACCAAGGGCAAAAATGATTATTTCTTTCAGGTAAGGAGGTGATACTGTTAACAGTCTTTCGGCCTCCTCTTTTGTGAGATACCGTTCAACTGGTGGTGGTTCTTTTAACATTTTAAGACCTTGAATAGGATTTTTTTCTATATATTCCCTTCCAGAGCCTTAGAAAGGATACATTTTAAACAGGAAATTTCCCGATTAATTGTAGAATTACCAGCACCTTCACTACTACGGTTAGCCATATATGTTTTTACCATGAATTTTGTAATACTATTTATCCGAATTTTCCCAAAAACCGGAAACAGGTGTGTTAAGCTACTTCATTAAGACTCCTGAGTTTTTTCGCTCTTTTCTTTCCCATAAAGTTAAAGAAAAATAGGGACAAACTGATTAAATTTTGGGATTTTTTTATCAGTAGGCCGAAAAGTTTTCTCTTTGAAGTTTTCAGATTCAGAAATTGCACCTTTCGGATCTTTTCCTTTTTTAATCATTTCACGGTATTCTTTCAACCTGAGTTCGGCAACATCTTTTCTGGTACTAACGGGTTCTCTCCTCCTTTCTTTTTTCCCATTGACATTAATATAATAGTCGATGTACCAAACATTTTTTCGCTTGTATACTGCCATAGTATTACTCCCTCCTATGACCGTATAACAGCATGCTGATATAATATATATTGCACATCAGCCACTGACAAGAAAATCATATGTTGCCGGTTATTAATCATTTTTCACATCATATTTCGAGACTGAATAAATTTTTGAATTTGGTCAATATCAAATCGAACCGTACTCTTTCGTGTCCCTTTGGTAAGTATATAACAGTCAATTTTTTTTGTCTTAACCCAGTTATATACAGTCACCAGGTGAACCTTAAAGTACTCTGCAACCTCTTCAGGCGTGAACAGTTCTCCTAAGGTTTCCTGTAATTTCAAGACTTTACTATTTGATATTTTTATCGATTCTGTCATGATAATTCACAAATATTTCATTATAATTCCGTTAAACTCCTCTTCAGATAGTAATCAGCACCCAGTGATTCAAGTAGTTCTTTTACTTCTTCTCTGAATTCAATCCAATTCACCCGGTTTTCAATCTCTTTGTTGTAGTTGATTTTACCGATTTTCCAGTGATCTACAAACGGCTGTAGGTTTATGATAAGATGTAGTGCTTGGTCAGGTTTAATAACAGGTTCGATAGAAATCCATGTGGGTATACCCATATTATGCTTTGTTTTAATTGATTGTATCCTGTCATTGATAGATGCGGCGTTAGGTTCCCAGAAGTCAGCATCATTCTGATCTGTGAAGACAAGAGATGTACCGAAACGTGATTTCGAATAATTTGCCAAAAGATCAAAATCTCTTTCTGCGCGAGTACCACCTTTTGTGAGAATGGTAAATCTTAAATAATTTTGAATAAGAATTTCAATTACTTTACGAGTAAGTTTCAATTCCATTTCTGCAGGCTGATAGGGATCGCCGATAAAACTTATAAGGATCTCTTCGTCATTATGTACTAAATGAAGGTACTGTGCGTCTTTCTGAACACGTTGTATCACATTGCTCTTTATATTTGGAGCATTGAAATACTTATTCTTATGTTGTTTCAGAAACAAAGGACAATAACAGTATAAACAACGGTGTTGACATCCTTTGTAATAATTAAGAGCTTTGAATGCATATTCTCGTGCTCTGCCTTTGGGTTGATATATAATTTCCATGATGTTTTCCTCGTTTGATTGGATATCATAATATCATCGGTTTTCTTTTCTCCACAATTTTTAAAACCAAATAGTTTTTGGTTCACAATAATGATTGGTTCAATTAGAATTACTTAAAAATCCGACAAATAATGAAACTTACTGACTCCAGCTTGTTCAAACCATTCTGTGAAAGGAAAAAAATCGAGCCGGTATTACAATCTCTAAATCATTACTGGAATAACGAAAGGTGATGGAACATGGCTCACTCGAAGTGAAAAGATACAGGCAAACCGAGAATGCCGAAAGCGAGTTTTGTGAAAGACAATTATCCGTTTCGATAACTTTTACAGCAAACATTTAACCAGGTTCTTGAGAAAGTACGGACGTCTTTTTTGGATGTCGAGACGTACGCTCGGTCCGAAAAACGTTTTGGTTACAGCAACAGTTACAAGATGGTTCTATTGTATTTTTTAGGGTATTGACTTTTATAGGTATTAATACGGACAGCTAATACGAAAATCTATTTGCCTTGTAAGCGGATACTGAAAGTGAGGTGAGTTGGCTTCAGCTATTTAGAACATTGAATGACCGTGATCTGACCGGTGTTGACTACATGATATCGGACAATCTTCGCGGGTCTTTAAATACGATACACAGGCAAATAAATACAAATTAAGAAAATATTATGGGCCTTTATGTTTTTACACAGATTATCAATATCATTAACTCTGTATCTGCATAATACTCAAAATTATTCGAGACAATCCGATAATCTTATCTTGAGTCAATTTTTTCATTTTCTTTTAAAATACTAAAAAAACTGTACCATATTATTTTGGTCTAAGCATTTATTTTAGAAGTTTATTTTAAAACAACCGAAATATATTTCGTTCCTCAATTACGTATTGATTAATTTTTATGGATTTCTTAAGTTGTACCTATAAAATTATATACTTAGCAAAAAAAATGCAAAATTGCATAAAATCGATTTATAATCTGTTATGAATAAATAACTTGTACAGCATGGTACTTACACATGAGCAAAATTCTTATCATCGATGATAATACCAACTTTTGTGCACTTATAAAAAGGGCAATTAAACATTATGGTTTTGATGCCATTATCAAAAATACTCTAACGGAGGGTGTGCGAGAATCTCAAAAAAATCAGTATGATATAGTTCTGCTCGATGTTAATCTTCCAGATGGGAACGGACTCGAAGTAATCCCGGCGATACGAAGTATTGCATTACCGCCTGAAATTATCATAATTACAGCAGAAGGTTCGTGTGATGGTGCCGAGTTTGCAATCAAATATGGTGCATGGGATTACATTCAGAAGGGGGATTCTCTCCATGAAATCACTTTTTCGATAATACGTGCACTTGAATATAGGGAAAAAAAACTATCACAAAAAATTCCAATCGCCCTTAAGACTGACGGTATAATTGGGAACAGTCCGCACATGAAAGATCTGAAGGATCTGATTGCGCAAGCTGCAGTGAGTGATGCAAATGTTCTTATAACCGGAGAAACAGGAACCGGAAAAGAACTTACTGCAAGAGCTATTCATGAAAACAGTTCACGTGCTGATAACAATTTTGTGGTCGTTGACTGTGCTGCACTTCCCGAAAACCTTGTGGAAAGTATGCTTTTGGGACACGAGAAAGGAGCTTTCACCGGTGCAGTCATGTCAAAAAAAGGACTTGTTGAACATGCTCATGAAGGTACTCTTTTTCTGGATGAAATTGGGGAAATGCCTTACTATCTTCAAAAAATATTTCTCAGAGTTCTTCAGGAACGCAGATTTCGCCCGGTCGGTTCAACGCGAGAAGTTACGAGCAATTTTAGGCTTATTGCCGCTACAAATCGTGATCTCGATGCAATGGTTCGTGAGGAAACATTCAGAGAAGACCTTCTGTATAGGTTGCGAACTATCTCAATCATTCAACCACCGCTTAGGGATCGTAAAGGAGACATCAGGGATTTGGCTTTCCATTATGCGTTTAAATACTGTACCGAAAACGGTCTTGAGACGAAAGGCTTTTCTCCGGAGTTTCTCGAAATGGTTATGTTTTATGACTGGCCGGGAAATATTCGTGAATTAATCAATGTAATGGAACAATCTGTTATAGTTTCAAGAGATGAGCCCATTTTATTTCCTATCCATCTTCCAAAATATATCCGTGTCAAATTTGCCCGTAGTACCAATTTTACAGAGTTTGATCCCCATAAAAAACAAAATGAAAGTCATCCTGGTCTTGATTCATTACCCTCATTAAAAGAATATCGTGAAAATATTGTTTCAATTGCAGAAAAGGAATACTTAAAAGAATTGATGAAAAAAACCGAAGGTGATATTGAAAAAGCTTGCATTATTTCAAATCTCAAAAGAGCCCGTTTATATTCTCTTCTCAAAAAATATTCTATCTCAAAAATCATATAATTCTTATGATACGCTCTTCCTTGTTTGTCCATAAAAAGTAGACTCAGTCTGTTTTTATTAGAATTTTTACTGGTTCTACGCCCCTATTAAGTCCAATGCTATTTCGTTGTATCAGCATAACATATTAATTATTATTAACTTACATATCATTTAATTAGTTTGGCATGGTTTTTGATTAATAAAAAAATCGACATTAATTGGATATAATATTGAGGAGAGGTTTTTTAATGAAAGTAATCCTACTAACGAAAAAATTTAATAAAAACGGTGAACGATTTGTAAAAAAACTAAACAATTCATTGAATGAGGTGGATATAAAGGTGGTTTATTCACTTTCTGATATTTTTCAATACATAAGCATTAATTCATTAATAATATTTCATGTTGACTCGCATAATACTCTTGTGGATATACTTCTCTATAGAGAAAAATTTGAATGGAGTAAGATAATCATTATTCTCCCGGATGAAGATGAGAACACCATAGCGAAAGGACTTTTATTAAAGCCTCGCTTTATCAGCACAAATGATCATAATATTAATGATATTTTAGCAGTAATAAATAATATAATATCAAATGAAAAATCTAAAAAACAGAATAATAAATAAATCAATTAATATAGAATATGAAATCAAATATAAATCTAACAGCATAAAATATAGAATAAATTATCAACCAGAAAGGAGAAACATGATCTACTTTTGGTTTCCAAAAAATCATCAAATGAATCATGAAATCGAACACAATTTATTAGTCTATCAAAATTAAATGTAAAAAAAACAAGAAGGAGTATATCATGAAATGGAACAATTTAAGTATAGGGAATAAGATAGGCATAGGATTTGGTATGGTTATTTTAACTCTTATCGTGGTAGCGTGCTGGTCAATTTTCGGCATTGGAGGCATTGTACGAAATGCAGCAGAAGTAATTGCCGGAAACAAACTTCGTGGTGAAATGACACAGCGAGAAGTCGATCATCTAAATTGGGCTAACCAAGTAAACGCACTTTTAACGGATGCTAATGTGACAGAACTTAGCGTTGAGACCGATCCACATAAATGTGCTTTTGGTAAGTGGTATTACAGCGATGCACGAAAAGAAGCTGAGAGGCTGGTACCGGAACTGAAATCATTCCTCGATCAGATTGAAGAACCCCATAATCATCTTCACGAATCCGCAGTCGAAATTGGTAAACATTTCCATCAGGCGGATGTCGAACTCGGTAATATGCTTCGTGAATCACGAGGTGACCACCTTGCCTGGATTGGAACAGTAAAGGACGCGATGCTTCATAATCGTAAATCCGTTGACGTCCAGATGGATCCACATTTATGCAAATTCGGTAAATGGTATTATTCTGATGCTGTCCAACAAATGAGGAAGAAAGATCCCGAATTTGATAGAATAATGGCATCAATAGAGGAACCACATAACAAACTTCATGCTAGTGCGAATCAGATACAGAATTACTTAAAAGCAGGGCAAAATAAGGAGGCATTAACATATTTCACGGGTAATACTGAAAAATTTGCCGAAGAAACTTTAGCCCACATCGAAAACCTGTTGAAGTGGCAGGATGCACGCATGGCAGGTATGAATAAAGCAAATGAAATTTATGCCACGCGAACGAAACCCAACCTCGAAAAAATTCAGGAATTTCTCGGTAAGGTCAATCATACGGTAGAACAGAATGTTATGACCGATGAAGAAATGCTGCACGCTGCAAGTAGCACTCGTTTCGCGGTTATCACTTTAAGTATAATTGCCACAATCATGGGGATTTTTCTGGCAGTGGTTATTTCCCGTGGAATTGTAAAAGCTCTGAAATATATAATAGATAATCTAAATTCAGGCGCCGAACAGGTTGCGGCAGCAGCAAACCAGGTATCCTCATCAAGTCAACAGTTAGCTGAGGGTTCCAGCGAACAGGCATCCAGTCTTGAAGAAATTTCTTCTTCACTCGAAGAAATGACTTCAATGACAAAACAAAACACAGAGAATGCTAAACAGGCTGATATGATGGCAAATGAAACGAGTCAGGCTGCTGAAAAAGGTTCAACTGCCATGGTAAAAATGGAAGATGCGATACAAAAGATTAAAACATCATCTGATGAGACTGCCAAAATAATCAAAACCATCGATGAAATCGCCTTCCAGACAAATCTTTTAGCTCTCAATGCAGCAGTTGAAGCAGCCCGTGCAGGGGAGGCCGGTATGGGTTTTGCCGTTGTTGCCGAGGAAGTGCGTAACCTGGCACAACGCAGCGCGGAGGCTGCCAAGAATACAGCAGAACTTATAGATGGATCACAGACAAACGCTGATAACGGAGTTGCTGTAACCACCGAGGTCAGCGAAATCCTGAAAGAAATCGCCACATCTTCTAAAAAGGTAAAACAACTTATAGGTGAAGTGTCCGCTGCAAGTGTCGAACAATCTCAGGGGATAACTCAGGTAAATAGTGCGCTTACTCAGATGGATCAGGTAACCCAGGGAACTGCCGCAAATGCTGAGGAATCTGCTTCAGCAAGTGAAGAACTCTCTTCACAGGCAGGTGAACTCAATATGATGGTAGCGCAACTTGTTGCGTTGGTCGGCGGAAACGGATCGAATAATAATGCATCGAAACCAAAGAAAACAGTCGTTACAAAACCTGCTAAAGTTCTTGCGGCGAGAACATCAAAACTTTCAACCTTCAAAAAAGGAGCTGTAGCAGCAACGAAAGTCGTTAGTCCCGAGGATGTTATTCCTCTCGACGATGATTTTGAAGAGTTTTAATAGATTTTTTTCACATCTCCTTAGGGGTGAAAGTTTTGCAAATTTTCTTTCACCCCTGAATAGGGGATTATTCTATAAGAACTATATTCCAATTTGATCTTGTTTTTATTTAACATAATTAATTGCTACAGTACACAACGATTATCAAAAGTTATTTACTTCTGCCAGATACGCCCAATTTTGACGATGATTTTGAGGAGTGCAAACAGTTGAGAAATAAATAGTTTCTTTTCCCTGCAATCGGGAAAGAGTCAGTATTTAGACCTGACTAGTACGTATTAAATAACCAAATATTTATGGAGAATTGGTAATGTATACATTGGAAGAATACCGGATGAAGAGCGCTCTTATTGAGCAAGTAATTGATAATCTAAACAGTGCCATTATTGTTCTTGATACTGATACAAATATTGTGCTAGCAAATAAAGTTGCAGAAAATTTAGCTAATAAATCGAAGCTTCATCTCTTTGGTTTACAAGGAGGCGAAGCATTTAATTGTATACATGCAGACGATGATCCAATGGGTTGTGGTTATGGTGTAACCTGCAGGGATTGTGTTTTAAGAAATACATTTGAGAAAACTATTCATACAAAAGAAAGCCAGGTAAATATTGAAGCATCGATGACTTTTTTTGATAAAGGACACAGAATTCTATCTGTTACAACATCGTGGCTTAGTAATAGTGAACTTACTATTGTTGCTTTAAATGATATCACCGAAATGAAACAACAAGAAGTGCTCAGACTCAAACACACAAAACTGCAAGCGGCTATAAAAACCGGAGGTGCAGTCTGCCACGAAATGAATCAACCTCTTTCTGTTATCAGTGGGTATATAGATTTAATGATTATGGATTATAATCCTGACGAGGCATATAAAAACATGATTATAATAAAAGAACAAATAATCAGATTGGGAGGGATTACCCGGAAGCTTATGAATATTACGAGTTTCAAGGAAATGATGTATCTTAGTGATACTATTCTTGATATTGACAAATCAGTCAGTACACAAAATGAATAAGTTTGTATTCAAGGAAAATCCAAGAAATAATTAATTTATTTTTTTCAAATATTATCGAGTACTTCCCGTATTTTAATGGCCATGTCTTTCATGGAGAACGGTTTTTGAATAAAATGTACTCCCTCTTTCAGAATACCGTGATGGGCGATAACATTGGCCGTATACCCG
>JAFGMP010000322.1 GCA_016927495.1 Candidatus Latescibacterota bacterium
GCATCGATGTATTTAACCGTTGAAGCAATTACATATGAATCGGTTGTACACATATCTCCTCTGATATTGTTATAATAAGGGAGTTGGTCAAGACATATCTTGAATATTGGCCCTTCCCGTTTGAGAAATTTGTAAATGTAATTTCGATGATAATCGGGTTGATTTACAGCAACATACGTACATGTATCTTCGCACGCCACACCATAAACATAATGTCCGTCGTCGCCTGAAAACTCACAGTTCATAGTATTGTCATAAAACTCCGAAATAAACGGAGACCTGTTTGGATTCCAGACCGGTCCTTTGTAAATATCAAGATCGGTATTTACACTTGTTGAATCATCATTCAGATAAAAGAAATTATCGTAGATTTCGGTATCGCTACTCGCAGATTCTGTGGATTCAGGATAATCCACTATAAAACCCCAGCAGCCGACATATACTTTATTATTCCTGATAATAGTTCTTCTGCAATCCTCACGTAATTTAATCGGATCTCCAACACCATTTGCATGAATTGTGTTGCCATCGATTATTGCATCGTATGTATGTCGAAGATACATTTCATGGGCATGTAAGGTTAAAAAATTGTCGTTGACAGATTAAACGGATTGGGGAAATTACCGGTTATAGTCATTTGCACCGGTAGAGCGGATTTTTTCATAATCGGTTCAGCATTTGTATCGAATGACGTTAACGCCTTGCTTGTACCAATCCATTTGTCCCCCTGAGAATCAGTCATAATCGCTCTCACATATACATCTTTTTTCAAACCGCTTTCATGACTTGTGAAACTCGTCCATGTCTCTCCATCGAATTTCCACATACCGGTTGTTGTTCCGAACCATTTGATGCCATTATCATCAATATCGATAGCATATACACACCGCTCTTCAAGTACATTATATTGAGTTCGGGCTGCATAGACTTTCCATGATTTCCCATAGAAACTCGATACACCGGCATAGGTTCCAAACCAAATTTCGTTGTTGTCGTTGACTGCTATCGGGAAGACAACGCTTATTATTATAATAATTGCTAAATTAATACCATATGAGTTATATGTATATTATACAATAAGAGGAAAGATAGGGGTTTTGTAAAGAGTTATTTTTTAATATTGTTAGATTAATAATCAATAAATTATTATATGACAATATATAGTTATGTGTAAGTGTTTAATAATATTTAAGTTACTGCTATTATGACGATAGATGAATGTTAGGAATTTTTTTTGTATGATCGGGTGGAAAAAGTCTGAACATGATTTACATGATTAAAGGATGACCATTATTTTAAATCAAGTAATCAGGCAATCAAGGTTCAGACAATAACACAGGGCAGACACACGGGTCTGCCCCTACAATTTCCTTGTCCCTTATCCCTTTTTTGAAATCCGGGTAATCCCTCCAAAATCCAGGCAATCCCGGTTTGAACTGTCTTTCCCTTTATGCCTATGTTTCTCTCATGTCTTCACGGTTGATTTTCTCAATAACGTATTGACATACCTAAAAACTTATGAAGATACCTTTACCCGGGTTCCTGAGGGAAGTGAATCATCCGGTTCCATTCCGTTTAAAATTGCAATCGTTTCCAGTTGATCCTCAGGAACACCGAAACCGTTCAAAACATTCCGCAGGCTTTTCTGGCCGGAAACAGTGCGAACCTCGATTGTTTTAGGTTTGACATCAAGATAATTTTTATTGGTCAGCTTGTTGAATCCGGTCGCTGTAGTTCGATATACCGTTGAAAAAGTGGCTACATCCGCTTCGGCGGAAAGCCCGTGAAACGCATATATCATATCGTTGTTTTTGATAAAATAGGAGATGACGGCAAGAGTATCTTCTCCGCTTGCCATCTGACCAGTGGTTTGTGTGGCAGACATACCGTTAATTTGAAGATCGACCGTATTCGTTACCGTGATCTCATTCCCCTCGGCAAATTTCGTCGCAGCATTCCGGGGAGTGTCTCCCGATCCGGCATTAAATATCAAGATGCTTTTCTCCGATTCAGGCGACATACGAACCTCTGAAGGCTGGTTCGACACACTCCATCCCGAGGGTACCGGAAACATAAATTTCATGCCGGGATGGTAGAACATGTTATCCTTAACATATCCCTGACGGGGATCATCGCCAAATACGATACCATCGATCAGATCGTAGTATTCGTTTTTCCTGATGATAAATTTTTTATCAGGATATTTGCTCTGATATGCCAGCGCCATTTTCTTTGTAGCATTGATACGGTCACCCGGATCGGGGTGAGTACTCTGCCAGGCAGGAAGCGAACCGCCGCTGGGATGCATTCTTTCCAGTGTATGGAAAAATTCGCTCATATGAACCGCATCATAACCGTCAGCAGAAGAATATTCAACTCCAAGCTTATCAGCCTCACGTTCATCATCGCGGGAAAACTTAAGAAACAGTAGGGATGTACCAAGAGAAGCGATCTGGGCGTATCTTGCAAATTCTTCAGAAAATATTGTACCAATTCCAAGTGTTAAGTTTGCCAGCTGAGCTTTCGAATACCGTGCGGCTGTGTGACGGGCATTAACATGTCCGAGTTCATGCCCGAGTACTCCTGCAAACTGGGCTTCATCATTAAAATATGCAAGAATTCCTCTGGTTACATATACATAGCCGCCGGGAACAGCGAATGCATTAATAATAGGGCTGTCGAGAACCGTAAAATTATAAGGGAGATTGGGACGGTGAGTGATGTGTGCCATCTCCTGACCGCGGTCATTGAACCAGCTTTGTATCGTACTATCGCCATATGATCCGTAGGATTGTACAATTTCGCCGTGGGCCTGCTGCCCCATCGCAATTTCTTTGCTTTCACTCATAAGCATAAACTGAGATTTACCCGTAACGGGATTCACCGCACAGCCGGAACCAATAAACAGTGATGAACCGGTGAGGCTGCATATTCCGGCAAGTGCCTTACGTCTCGAAATGGTCTCCATAAAATTTCTCCCTGCTATTTTAAAAAAATTTCCATGACTAAATCAAAACACCTATAAAATAAGAAAAAATAATAGCGTATGGAATTTTTTTGTGGTAGAAATAATATGATCTACATTCATGATGGCGGCCTTATTTCCCCTTTTTCCGGCCCTAAAAGTCTCGTATATGCCCTGTAAATATCAATGCCCGGCATATAGATTTGTCCCCATGGACAACCTACCGACCAGTCTTCATCAAGTTTACTCAGTTCGACAAAATCGCCGTTTTCACGAAGAATAGAGCGGAAACCTGCAAGAAACAATGTACATTTCTCCAGAAAGGCATCGTATGTCTGGGGCAAACCCTCCTCACCGAAATAGAACATATTCTGAACTTTCAGCAGAAGCGGCAGATAGACGAATATATCCCAGTATCCCTGCAAGCCATACCGGTAAATTTTGTCATTGCCTTTAAATTTAGTATAGATAAGGTCGTTTTCACGTTTTTGGTGCATTACTTTCCCCATACAGGGGCCGTTACCACGGTCTTTGTGGATAATAGTCGATGTACCGCCGCCTTTTTCCCATGCTTCCGTCTTTTGAGCTATTGCATGAATACCTCCTCCTGTTGTGGCATATGTCCACCAGAGACCATGCAATCCATGCGAATAATAATCGGGGACACCCTCACTCCATGTCTCATAACCCAAAATCGATTCAGGGGGATTGTCGTTGACAGCCTCGTAGGTAATCTGCATGTGTTCAAGCGATGATCCGCTCCAGAACGGCGTTTTATGTTTCTTTGCGACCTCTATAGTTTCTTTCACTTTCCATACCGCATCCGCAAAGGGGCGATCGCTGAATACCGGGATACCGGCTTCGAGGTACGGCCGGGCAAGTTTATACACCCAGGGCGTCTGAAAGAGGGTATCGATGATTACGCCATCTACCTTTCCAATCATATCATCGAACGAATTCACTACATTGGCCACACCATACGTTTTAGCAAAATTTGCCGCCGTATTTTGATCGATGTGCCAGACATGGGTATACACCATACCGGTTTTTTTCGGATATGTCCGATCATCCTGAACACCGTTCATCATTGCGCCCCAACCTGTCGAATGAGCCCATTCACCGAGAATCAAACCGATTTTCAGCAAATCTTCAGGTTTGCGGGTACGAGCTTCGGCAGAGACTTTTCCGGTGGCAGCCAAAGTTAACGCCATTGCACCTGAGCCTAAAAAAGTACGGCGGTTGAATTTGGTACGTACCATGATATCACCTCTTCTGAATTAATGGATTGTTACAGATGATCATACATATTTTTATCGATTTGCTTTATTTCCTATAGATCCACCATGTTGTTCTTTTTCGTTATCTCGGTCAACGTATTTTTCGGATCGATCACAACTTTGCATCCGCTTAAAATCGTTCCCGAAGGAACAGATAACATGATGTCGCATGTCTTTTTCGTTAAATCGAGCGGCGCTTTAAGTACCGGAATCATTGCCTCTACAATAGTGGATCCGTCCCTGCTGATTAGCGCGACCGGACACTCGGGGGATTCAACCGAACCAAGATTGTGGACGGTTACGGTCATTGAGTTATTCCGTAAGGTTATGTCATCCCGGCCGATTCCCAGTTCCGGCCTCTTATGGTATGGCATCCCCTTCTTTTTCAGCTTCATCTGCACAACCAGAGTTTTCCGGGGCGGAAAAATAAACGATACATCGCCGGTTCTCTCAAACTCAACCGTTCTTTTGTTAAGTTCGGTATCCATGATATCATCGCCGTTATCATCTATACCCTCTATTATTTCCCACATTCCCGGCTCGACATCCCATCCGGTTATATCTCCCTTAACCGCCTCACTTTCACAATTGAAACCGATAACTTTAATCAGTGATCCCGATGATCCCTGAGTCAGAAGCGCAACACTTTCGCCGCTGTAAGGTTCGTCAAATTTCCAGCTTACAACATGCTCAGGAAACTGACCACCCCTTCTGACCGGTGCTCCTCCCAGTCTGTCTTCGACCACTGATCCGAACGAGATATACGGGCCGTCATCCCACGGGAAACCTTCGGTGGCAATGTACATTTTCTCCGTATTATATTGCATAATTCCGGCATAGCTGTCTTCAAGGCGCTTTTTATCCACATACGGAAAAGATTTGACTTCGGCAGGCACTCCGAGGTGACCGATATATTTTTTCTTACCTGTCCATCGGTAAAGAGCGCGGAAAAGTTGCGAAGAGGTTCCTGTTGAAAAAGATCGTGCTTCATCGGTCAGATAATTGATTTCCGATGGCAGCGTTATACTTCCGTTTTTTTCGGTTTGTGCATGAGCGAGTATCCCATCCGCAACCTCATCCAAAAGTCCCTGCAATTTGGGATTACCGTTGAACTCGGCAAGAACCATACCAGGACATAGAATAGTATGGGCATATCTCGAAGACCAACACCAGGGATATTCGGTCGCCATTCTGGTAGAACTGAAAAAACTCGAAGGAAAATGACGGTGCCCGGCTGAATTAATCCCGGTAATATCCCAGTATCTTATCGACGTTTCCATCATGCGCTCGACAAGTTTCGGATCGCCATACTCGAGAAGCATCAGTTCCGATTGCACATTGACACCCTCCTCGGTTGCATGAAGAGCATCCGTCAGAATAGTGTTGAGGCCGTTGGTAAACATTCCATTCTCATAATACGCTTCCATCAGCCGGTGCAGTGAATTGGTGATTTTTCCAGAATCGACACCGATGAGGGCCAGTCCGGGCATACAGTTGGCAAAGTCGCCGTCATCGGAAAGCCCGCCGCCAAACTCGCCGTTTTCGATCTGACGGTTATCGATCCACCAGTTCAGGAAATACCGCCACTGCTTGACAATCTCAACCTGCCTGAACACCCAGAGTGGAATACCTGCAGGTGCTTCCGGCTGATCGTACGGTAAGGTGGTCTGTTCGGGATTCCACCATTTCCAGTAATATCTGCCCGGATTATGATCGGGGTTGACGCTGAATAAATCTTTTATATCCCTGTTGAAACGAACCAGAAACTCGAGTTTTTTACGCTGAGGACGTGTCTCGGTCATGTTTGCGCCAAAATTATCCCGCATCTGGGTAAAACGGTCGATCTCATGTTCAGCAACTGCATCAGCACGTTTTTTAAATATGAGCCTGATCTGAGTTCCTTCAAGGACATCGGGGCTAAAATCATTTCCCGCACCGGCAAATGTGATATACAGGCTGTGGTTTTCCGGCAGAATTCTGTCGCGGGTATCAAGAAAAAGGGTGTGTGGTTCCCCCGGTTTGACAGAAAATGAAACATCGATCATCGACCTGTTGGGCCAAAGCGGATCCTTTACTTTGATGTTCAATGGATAATACTCGCCATGAGTCGGTTGTACATTAAGCGCCGGAATATCGATAGCTAAACCGTCGAGCCCGTCATACATGGTATCCCAGGTATAGTGAAATCCACCATAAGCCCCTGCGCTGGTACGTGGGCCCTCATCCCTGAATTCAAAGGGAATGAGTACATGAACAACCGGCAGAGGGTTTTTTATATTTGTTGTCTTGGGTATTGTTGGCGCCCGGTTCGGCAATCCCACCATAATTTGACGTTCATCCGCAGGATAGCGTTTATCTATGTAATCAAGCAGATCGCGAAGACAGGGATAATAGTTCGGCTCGGCATTTGCAGTCAGCGTATACGACAGTTTGACAGTGCCCTCCGGTTCGTTTTCGGTTGTGATATTGTACACGTTGAATTCAGCAAGGGGTGTTTCGCGTACATCGTTGGTATAGATGACTTTCCCGCCTTTATAAGAAACATCGAGTTTATGGAACGTCCTTTCCTGCCCTTTTTGTCGCTTCAACAGTTCAGTTTCTCTGTACTCCTGACTTTCCTTATCGAAAATAACATGAGTCGCTGTACCGTATGCCGCTCCGGTTATTTCGCAGTAATTGAACGGCTCATCCGGCATGATATAGGTGATCGACTTACCGGAGACCGAATAGCAGTACCAGTCGGGTTCGATGAAATAATCCGACCGTCCGGGAAGATTCGAACGGTTATACACATCGGGCCATGTGGTTTCACGGATTCCGTCATTACTTCTCCATCCCCATTTCTTGTGGTCATAAACTTCATGAATCTCAACCTTACGGATAGAGTAATTTTTGTGGACTAACGGCAGCGGAATATCACCGTCACGGTTCCAGCCATACCGGTACCACCATTCGTTTTTGCATTCCCTATCCGATATTGTTCGTACGGGAGGTGATGCCGTATCTGTTGTGCTGCCCGATGCAAGTTTCCTGATATCCTTTTCGGTTAGCATACAATTATAGATTTGAATTTCGTCAATATCGCCGCCGCGTAGATGCCCGCAGTTCGATGTCACCGTTCCGGGTGTCGAAAATCTTCCGAAAGGCTGAAAAAGGCCAAGACCGGCGTCGAAAACTGCTGTTGTATCCTTACCGGCAACAAAAACACCATCGACATAAAGCCTGACACCCTTTGTTTCATCCCATGAAAACGCGATATGTGTCCACTTGTCCGGTGCTGGAAAAACGTCCGGTCTGTATGATACCCGGACACGAGCCATATTTGCATCGGTAACAAAGGCATCGAATCCCTGCTCACCGTTATAGTCCACTCTGAGCCATGTCATATCGAGGCTCGAGTGGTCGCAGTACGACACGTAGAAAAGTTTGAACGGCATACCACCGACAGGGTCACGTGACCGCCAGAAGAAAGAAAGTGTGCCACGTTGTGCGTAGATGTTTCCGGGAGCAAGATAGGTCATGAGTTTTTGCTCGGAATGAGGAGCGTAAAATGCATTTCCTTTGGCTCCGTCCGGGATGATAGTGTACTCGTTCAGATAGGCCGGTTCGGGATCGCCGTACGCATAATCCGCAGTGAAGCCATTCCCCGGGCTGTTACCTGAAGCATAGAATATGAGCCCGTCACCGAAACAAAAGGCTTTTAGCGAAAATATCATTAAAGGCAGTAAAAGCATTATTTTGCGGCGAATAATTAATGATGTCATATAAACCTCCTAAATGTTAACTTGTATTACTATGTGACTGTCATTGCGAGGAATGAAATGACGAAGCAATCTGAATGAACATGATCTCAAAAATAAAAAAATGATTATTGAGATTGCTTCACTCACTCTGTTCGTTCGTAATGACAGTTTTTTATTTTTTTATTTACATATATGTACTTTTATATATAATATTATTTTTTTATTTCTCTACTGTTTCTCAATTTTCACATAAGAAACCTCATTTATCATATATCCAGTCAAGTTCTATCCGTCGTATCCTGAGCGGTTTGAGCGGCCCCATGTCGGGATTGGAATAAAATCCCGCGCAGTAAGACAGAAGAACCGCATCTCTTACAAAGTGTATGGCGGTGTAACAATAGTGTCCGTCCGGATCGCTTTCAATCTCTTTTGCCTTTGGCCATGAAACGCCGCCATCCTTCGAGACTGCAACAACAAGAGGATTCCTGTGTTTCGGGGTAAACGGAAACCGTCCCGAATGGTCGTTATACACCGCAAGAAGGTCGGAACTGCCCGGAATTCGTTTTATGCTGGCCGGGGAAACCGGAGAAACCATGCTGGTCGGTTCCGGTGGGGAAAATGTTTTCCCCTGATCGAACGAGCGGAAACCGTACTGCGTCCCCGTATTGGTACGAACCCAGCTAAAGACAGTACCGTCCTCGAGTTCGACAACTCCCGGTTCCTGACAACCGGTATTATTGTCTGGTACAGGCAGCGCCCACCACAAATCCGATTCATACCATGTTTTGCCCTCATCATCCGACAGATACCACATCGTTATTCCGCGCCAGTCGGCTGACATTTCGCCGTTACGGTAAATCGGCCGGTGAAACGCGACAGGTGCAATCAAACGACCGTTTTTAAGCTGGATAACACGGTCGTTGTTCATGACAAAGTAACCGACAGCATCGATCATCAATACGGATTCAGTCCAGGTTTTGCCTTCATCCGAGGACAATGTCACCACCGGTTTAAGATCGTGCAGACTGTTTTTGATAAGATAAAACAGCGCTATTTTCCCACTCTGAAGTCGGAGAAATGAAACGCTCATTACATTGAAATCACCGACATTTTCAACAAGAATTTCAGATTTTTCCGACCAGGTTAGACCATCATCTTTCGATATAATCGATACGATACGTGCTTTGCTGTGGTCTGATGAACCGCCGTAAAACTGTGAATATGCAAAAAGGATGGTTCCGTCATTCAGGGTGATAAATGCTCCCTCGGAATTACGCGGGTACTCATCTGTCGGATCTATCTTGTGAACAAGCAGGTTTTCCCGGATTTGTGCATAAAGGTCTCCGGAAAACCCAAAACAACAAGCTGCTAACAACAAAATACAAGATACTTTTAATAACTTTGCGCTGTTCATTATTTTTCCTCCGTGTAATGCATTTGTATTATTGTCTTTACCGAAATCAAAACTATATTATACTGATTACAATCCGGCATCATACAGGGTAATATACAATAATGCGAATAACAATCCATTTTTCTCGATTTTTCACGATGATCAAAAAATTATTTCTGTTCTTCGTGTCTTTGTGTCTTGGTGGTTTTTAACACATACTATTTCAAAGGAATACCGATGACTCCAAGGGAACGGCTTCTAACAGTCCTTCATGGCGAAACACCGGATGTAGTCCCATGGTTCGCAGATCTTTCGAACTGGTTTAATGCCGAGAGAAAGCAGCGTTTTATACCATCGCAGGACAAAGAACTCGATATTGATATGATCGAAATCTGCAAAGAAGCCGGTACGGGAATATATATCGAACTGGGCGGCATCATCGATACCGTCTACGATGGCGATGTCGAGGAAAAACAGCGTATCGAGGGCGATACTTTTTTATGGACTCTAAAAACGCCTGCCGGACAAATTCAGGAAGTCCGTACTTATAACGAACAAAGCTGTTCCTGGGATATTGCTCGACGAATGGTGCAGAATATAAAGGATGTCAATGTTGTTAGGTATGCAATGGAGCGACGACAGTTTATACCGCGATTCGATAAATACCGGAAAATGGTTGAGGTATGCGGAGAGTACGGCCTTCCCTATGCGTGCGGTGTACCCTACAGCGGTCTCGGTTTTTTCATATCGCGGTTTATGGGGGTTGAAAATACGATTTATGCGTTGCATGATTATTCTGAGGAAATGGGTAAAACTATCGAACTGATTAATCGTGTTAATCTTGATGCCATTGAATTCCTCTGTGATTCACCTGCTGAAGTAATATTAATATCCGATAACCTCTCGAGCGATGTTCAATCACCGACTCTTTTTCAAAAATACAGCGCAGAGTATTATACAAAGGCAGCTGAAAAAATTCATCGCGCAGGGAAATTTTTTGCCGTGCATCTCGACGGAAGAGTAAGAGGTCTTTTAACCAAACTTGTTCAATGCGGAGTGGATATTGCCGATGCCTTAACCCCAAAACCGACCGGTGATTTGACACCGAAGGCGATAAGGGCGGAAGGCGGCAACAATATAATTCTTTCGGGAGGAGTGTCACCGGTATTCTGGTCACCAAACACATCAGAAAAAGATTTCATCGCACATGTGAAGGAATGGCTGAACCTGAAAACAATCAGTCCGCGGCTGATTATGTCGGACGGCGATCAGACACCGCCCGGTACATCGTTTCAACGAATAAAGCTCATGAAAGATATCGTTGAAGAATACGGGCGATACTGATGCTAATTTCTTTAAATTCCTTTTCTTGCGTCTTTATATAAGCAGGGGCACAACGCGATGCGCCCCTACAACGGATACTTCTTTAGAACAGCTAAAACTTCAGGGTTTTAAAATTCCTTCGGTTACCCCCGGCCAGGAGTCTGTACGAAATGGTGAAGCTGGGAGACCGGCGGTACTGAACAGGTTGCATTCCGGATTGTCATCCCAGCCATAACGGACTGCCTCCGGTTTCGGCACTTCATGAGATGTTACAACAACACAATTCCCCTCGATATTCGCTGTTGCCTTATGAAAAACACGGTCTTCTCCGGCAATCTCAAATCCGGAAATCTGTCCGCCGTTTTTTGTCATAAGACCATCGGCAACATAATCGAAATTTATCCTGATGGTATCTCCATTTTTCTTCATCGATTTATATATCGGACCGGAATAGACAATATTACGTTTATATGCGACATGAAGTGCACCGAGCGCCAGTCGATAACCCACATCCCACTTGTTATTAGGATGGATATTTTCTGGATTGCCGATATCGATGGTCACTGCCATTGCAGTTTTGGGAAACTTCAATGTCATCGTTTGGGCCTCACGGAGTTCGGGCCATGATCCCCAGCCACGTGTCACACCTGTAGATTCGGTTTCCCAGTTTGCAAGCTGGACATAGAGAAATGGGAAGTTACCCTGTTTCCAGTCTTTGCGCCAGTTTTGCATCATTGCCGGAAATAATGTACGGTACTGCCAGGCACGGACGGAATTGGATTCGCCCTGGTACCATATTACTCCTTTAATCGCGTATGGAATCATAGGATATATCATTGCATTGTATAATCCGGATGGCCAGTCACGTGTTTCCGGTCCGCGCGGCGGTAAAATATACGTTGTTATCTGCTTTCCTTCGGCTCTCGCTTTTTGCTGATCCGCAATTTGTTTATCGTATTGTTCTTTGGCACCGGGATAATTCGCTTTTAATTCATCAAGGTTTTCGACAATGGGTTTCAGTTCTTTTTTCGATTCGAGAATTTTATAGCTTGTCCATGCTTCTGCAACCGAACCACCCCATGAAGAATGAATCAGGCCTATCGGTACCTGTAGTTCCTGATGAAGAACCTTACCAAAAAAGAATCCGACTGCAGAGAACTTTTTAACTGTTTCGGGATCGCACACCACCCACTGCGGTGTATTACCCGGAAAGTCATTTTGCGGCGTTTCTTTGGAAATTCGATTAATGGTGATCATCCTTATTTCGGGTAAATTCGCTTTAGTAACTTCGCTGTCGATGTCAGTTACATTGCCAATAGTCCATGCCATATTCGACTGCCCGGAGCAAATCCAGACCTCTCCGATCAATATACCTGAATAGGAAATATTGTTTTTCCCCTGCACAGTCATCGTATATGGCCCGCCATATTTCATCTTTTTCAGCTTCACCATCCAGCAACCGTCTTTCCCGGCTTTGTTTTCAAAACGTTTACCATCTATCATAACAGTGACTTTTTCACCCGGATCGGCTGTACCCCAAATCGGAATTTGCATGTTCTGTTGAAGTACCATATTATTTCCAAAGATTCCCGGAAGCTTTACATCGGAAAATACCGGCATGGCAGAGATCAGAAATAAAATAATCGATAATACAATAGGAATAACACTTTGAATCATCCGGAAATTCTCGTCAGTGTGGACTCTTTTTCTCATATTTTTCCCTTTTTAACGTAATCAATAACAGAATTTATGGAATAAATGTTCGAGCTTTCGCTACGATAAAGTTATATAATTCAGTTGGGCAAGTACCTTTCAATTGCTCAACTACTTCATTGTTTTTTTTGAGCTTATGCGCCAAATCCCGAATTATATTTAATAGTACGCGAGATACTATACCGCTGTCTTTTCGAAAGAGTGTGAAAAGCTCAACTTTTTGAATGGACAACACAATCGAGTCTACAACTGCAACAACTGATGCCGAACGTCTCTCTCCGGTCAATACTCCCATCTCACCGACTGTCTCTCCCGGTGAAATAAATGATAAACCTTCCCCGTCGGGAAATCTGACACTTAATGAACCTGATAAAAGGATAAACATGTATAAAGACTCTTCCCCGACTGTGCATAAAATCTCATTCTGTCTATATTGCTTCTGCGAACATATATTAAGAATACTCTTCAACTGGAATAACGTTAAACCTTTAAAAATAGGGACTTTTTTAAATAAAGTCATATATGTTGAGTTTTCACGTATTGCCGACTGTTTTTCAGCAAAAATATGTGTGTCACGATAAGAAGTAGTTCCTGAATTGTGTCGATTTTTTTTATATTCGCTATCATTATCCATGTCGTTTCCCCCGGGAAACATACGATATTTACCTTTAGCTGCTTTCCCAGAATTAAAATTATTTACTATACATTGAATTAACGGCCTATTGTTGGAAAACACAAGTAAAAGATAGTTTATTTTGTCCTTTATTGAGATTATGCCATTACTCACTGCAGAAAACGGATTATTTAAAGGATAATCTATAAAAATTCGTATATTTATCGTATCACCGTCGGATACCAGAAATAGAGATCGTGCCGGTTATATGGTATCAGCATTCCGTCGGTCATACCGGGCCAGTCATCCGTTCGGAACGGTGATGCCGGAAGGTGAGCCGAATTACAGAGAGTACACTCAGGATTATCATCCCAACCGTACCGGACGGCAACCGGATTCGGTACTTTTTCACATGTAACGACTACTTCATCGCCTTCGATTTTTGCAGTTGCCTCAAAAAACACCCTGTCTTTACCGGCAGTGGTAAATCCTTTCAACGGTGCATCGTCAGAGGCAACAAGCCCGTCACCAACATGCTTGAAGCTCAATCTGATTGCGTTTCCATCCACCTTCATTGAATCATAAATCGGCCCGGAGTATATAATCTCACGACCATATGCTGTATGAAGCGCTGAGAGAGCCAGACGGCGTCCAACATCCCATTTATTATTGGGATGGGCATTATATTCGTCACCAATATCAATTGTCACTGCCATACCGGTATTGGGTACGGATAATGTCTGAAGCTGCGATTCACGCATTTCCGCCCAAGTGACATTTCTGCCGTGAATCGGCCATGTTTCAGCTTCCCAGTTTGGCAGTTGTACGAACAGGAACGGAAAGTCACCCTGATTCCATTCTTTCCGCCAGCTATGTATCATAACCGGGAACTGTGTTCGGTGCTGCCAGGCGCGAACCGTATTCGATTCCCCCTGATACCAAATAACACCTTTAATACCATAGGGTATCATCGGAGTGATCATCGCATTATAAAGACATGAATAGAATGCACTACTGGATGGTCCACGAGGAGATTGCGGAGGATCAGGTACCCATTGACCCTGTTCCTTTGCTTTTTCCCATTCGGCAACCTCAAAATCATATTTTGCTTTGATTTCAGGCCAGTTTTCCCTTATATCATCCCAGTAATAGATAATCGGTAGTAGCAGCGGATCGGATTTGAGGGATTCACGGCTCATCCAGGCTTCCAGCACTGTTCCCCCCACAGATGCATTCATAAGTCCTATGGGAACATCCAATTCACTTTGTAGTTCCTTCCCAAAATAAAACGCTACAGCGGAGAATTTTTTAACTGTTTCCGGTGTACAGCTTGTCCACGTTATTCCCTCACGTGCAAAGTCGTACAACGGTGTTTCACTTATCCCGTATCCGGCTGAAAAATATCTAAGCTTATCATAATGTGCCTCTGCAATATCTGCCTCGATGTGCCGTACTCTATCAATTGTCATCGCCATATTCGATTGTCCGGAACATACCCAGACATCGCCTATCAGTACATTTGAAAATGATACCCTATTTTTGCCGGTTACGGTCATTTCATATGGGCCGCCGGCTTTCATTTTTTTCAGCCTGACCATCCATCGGCCATTTTTTTCTGCTTTTGTATCGACCTTTTTACCGTTAATAGAAACCGAGACCTTTTCTCCGGGTTCGGCGGTGCCCCAGACAGGCACTTTCATATCACGCTGCAAAACCATGTAATCACCGAACACACCCGGCAGTGTAACATCAGAGTGAATGGAGGAAGTTATCGTTACAGTCAGGTATAATACATACATTGTTAGTTTTATGTATTTTCTCGATCTGATTATGTTAAATAACAGGTATTGTAGTACTCCATACATAGTATGTATACTCCGGGCTAATTGTTTATTCTAATGACTAATATGTTATTTTGCCTTTATTGCTGTCATTGCGAGGAGTGAAATGAAGAAGCAATCTTATTGAATAACAGATTTACTTTTCAAATTTATCAAACCGTTTTACTTTCCCAGCCCGGTATCCGGAATATTTGACAATTCCATGTTATCGAATTTTATATCTTCACAAAAATGACATATGATTGCGTTTTCACCTGAAGTAGTGATTCCCATATCATTAAAGCTCACATTTCGGATTATGGTCTCCGGGCATCCCTCTACCTGAATCGGTAATCCGCTCCTTACTCTGAAATGGGAAAAACTGAGGTCGGAGAGCCTTTGCAGCGTAATACCGTTTTCTACCAATAATGTTATCGGCGAACCGGCACAATCTATTATGATGTCTGAGAACAGGATATCGTGAATGTCAGCGCGGACAGAACTGTCTTTTGGGAGATACCGTTTCGGATTGACAAATACGATACCGTTTCCGGCACTGTTGATGACAAGATTGCTGAACGTACAATTACGGATAACATTGTCGCCGGGACAACCGACGCGAATTCCCTGGCACCAACTATCGAGCGTGCAGTTGGTTATGGCGATATTTTCGCAGATACCCGGTGTATCGAATACCTGGGATATGGAACGCAGAATCAGGCAGTCATCACCGGTTTTGAAACTGCAGTCGGACACGGTGACATCACGGCACGAATCAAGATCGATGCCATCATTATTAATCATCCGCTGGTCCCCGCTGATCTTTACACGATGGATGCTGACACGCTCACATTTCATCAGCCAGAATGTCCAGCAGGAAGAATCGATATAATCAACGCCTTCAAAACGGACGTTGCGGCATTTATAAAATGTTACAATTCGCGGCCGGGCAGTATTAGGCTTTCGGAAAAAGCGCCCTGCAAAATCATCTGTGTTATAAAATGCAAGGCCGGACCCGTTTATCTCACCTGAACCCGTAATGGCGATATTCTCTGCCTCGATAGCAAAAAATAGGCTTTTGCTGCTTCCCTCCGGGGCATTCTTTCCCCTGAAACCGTCAGCCATCAACTCGTAATAATCGGTCAGGCTTGTGCTGCCAATAATCGTGCAGCCGTTTGCCAGATGAAATTCGACATTGCTTTTCAGCATAAGAGAACCCGTCACATATCGGCCGGGACCACAATATACAATTCCTCCGCCGGCCAAATGACACGCATCGATTGCATACTGCATAGTTTTTGTGTTAATGGTCTTTCCATCCGGGAGAGCACCAAAATCACTGACATAGAAATGCTGTTCCGGTGAATGGTGGTTTCCCGCATTTTTTGATATTTCGGCTGCAGAAAGTCCTTTCTCAATCCCACAGTATTTGACAAAACTCATGAGCATACATAATAATCCGACTGTAATATACTTTTGCATGTAGTTATTCTCTTTTGTTTAGTATAATAATATCAATATGGTGAAAGTATTCCCTTCGTTACTCCAGGCCACTCATCGGTCCTGAATGGAGAAGCCGGTAAACCAGCCGAGTTGTATAAATTACATACGGGAGTGTCTTCCCATGC
>JAFGMP010000323.1 GCA_016927495.1 Candidatus Latescibacterota bacterium
GACATCAGCAGGCTGTTTTACGGCGAATGCGAGTGCGGCAGAACTCACAGCAAGATGGAGCGGGTAAGCGGCAGGTCTGACGACATGCTCATCATTCGCGGTGTTAATGTGTTCCCGACACAGATAGAGAGCGTACTTCTCGCCATGGAAGAAACGGAACCCCATTATCACATACATGTTTTCCGTGAAGGAACACTCGATCAACTTGAAGCCTGGGTTGAAGTTGGGGAACAGTATTTTTCCGATGAGATTAAAGAGCTTGAAAATTTACAGAAAAAAATTGCTCACGAGATTCAGAGTGTTATCGGTATCTCATGCCGGATTAAACTGGTAGAACCTAAAACTATCGAACGTTCGGAAGGAAAAGCAAAACGGGTCACAGACCATAGAAAACAATAATATCTGAGATTTGGCTCTATCATTCTAATTCTCGATTGTACACATAATTTATTCAGTATATGGTCGATTAAGCATTGAAAAGGAGGGAAAACACTGTGAAAGTTAAACAGATCAGTGTATTTATAGAAAACCGCAGCGGACGTCTTCTTGAGGTCACCGATATTCTCGGGAAAAACAATATCAATATCAGGGCGCTGTCACTTGCCGACACAAGCGATTACGGAATTTTGAGGCTTATTGTCAATAATCCTGACACAGCCCTAAAAGTTTTGAAAAGCGCTAATTTCACACTTTCGGAAACTGACGTGATTGCTGTTGAAGTTCCCGACAAATCCGGAGGACTTGCAGAAGTTCTGAAAATCCTTGATAGTTCGGGGATAAATGTTGAATATATGTATGCCTTTGTCGAAAAATCATCGAATAATGCGGTTATGATTTTCCGTATCGAAAATATCGATAGAGCAATAGAAACACTCAAGAATAAAAAAATTGTAATTCTCAATAACGAGCAGGTTTATTCACTTTAAACTAACTTCACTAAAGGAGGATTATGGAACAACAGGTTTTACAGTTTCCTATGAATTAATGTAATATTCGGAACCGGAATCTTGTGCTCGAGTATCCGGTTGAATCAAAACGGTATCAATTTGTTAGACGATATGTTATTATGACAATCTCATGCCGGTACAAATAATGAGTCAGAATATTATTATGAATCGGCTGTTATGGCAGGCAATAGTCTCATATGATTCCAGGAGGGGAAGAATGAGAATTGGTGTAAAGATAATATTAACGGCATTACTTGTACTCAGTGCAATGAATGCATATGCATGGGAACTTAAAGACGGAAATGATGAACTGTTTCAATTTAACGGTCAGATATTGTATCGCGGTCGATATTATAATCTTGACTTCAACGACGACAGTTCAAGAGGGCACATTAATCGACATAATTACTTTGGTGACCTTTCACTTAAATTTTTGCTGAAACCTGAACAACATGTCACATTGTTCTTCGAAATGCATAAATTTGTATTTGAAGGTCAAAGGTTCCGTTATAATTCAATTCAGACCGGTGAAGAAGTGGCCCCGGAAGAAATGGCTACACTTCTTTCTTCAACTTCAGGGGTATCAGATCCTAATAATCCGACGGCGGCAGATATCGCCAAGCTTCCATTAAGACCCACCAACACGGATGAAGCGTGGGAGATGCACCTTCGTCAGGCCTGGATGGATGTCAAACTACCTCGATATCCTGTAAAGTTAAAATTTGGCCGTCAGCCTTTCGTACTTGGTAACGGTATTTATTCCAACACGAACATAGCATCGGCATTCGGATTTCAGGTATACAGTGATTTCGGAGCAGGAAAATCTTCTGTTCGTTTAGGTTCGATGAAATTCTATGAGGGTCTACGTGAGAATTACAACTACGAATTAAAGGAAAATGACGATCCTGACGATATTGATCTTCTCTTTGCTGACGGGTCAATACCGCTACCCATGGAAAAATCGAAGGCAGGAGCATTTCTGACATATTATAAGGACTGCAGTAAAGGTCTCGATGAGTTAAGCCATGTTAATATCGGTCTGACTGCTGATTTGAGCCTGCCGGCCGGTTTTACTCTCAAGAGCGAATTTGACTATCAGATTGGTACAATTGACAGCTCAAACACTAAAACTGACTGGAACGGGTATGCGTTCATGCTTAATGTTGGCGCTCCTCCTGTGCTGAATAACAAGTTAAGGCTTTCAGGTGAATTCGGAATCGGCAGCGGAGATGATCCGGATACTGAAGATTTTGAAGGTTATGTTGGTGTAGCACCTTTCTTTCCCTATGCGTTTGCATATGAATACAGATTCCTCCACATGATTTATAATTCAAGTCACATGTATACCAAACTGTCCAAAGGAATGTATGAAAACCTGGCGCCGGGACTTGAAAACACCACATATCTTAAAGCAAATGCCACGGTTTCTCTACCGTATAAGGCCAGCTTTACATTCAGCCCTATATATCTGGGAATGACGGAGCAGGGTGAAGCATTCGGTTACGAGTTTGACAATACCTTAAATATTCCTGTTTATAAAAACTTCAGTTATATGTTTGTATTCGCTTATGTGATGCCCTCGGACTATATGAAGGATATAAACCCTTCAGTCAAAGATAATGCTTATGCAATTCGCTCGCAGTTCATGGCAACATTCTAAACTCCGAACCGAAAGTTTTATATTGACAAGGGATGTGTTATATTACACATCCCTTGCCTGTTAAATAAAAAGGCCTGTTTCAAAACACAAGAGGAGGTTAATTAATGAGCCTCACGTTACAAGCGCTGTTAGCAGTACTGCCGATTGTAATTGCGGCAATTTTATTAATAGGTTTACGCTGGCCGGCAAAACGTGCTATGCCGATAGTCTATATTGTGGCTGCCGTTATTGCTCTGACAACATGGGGTGTGTCTTTCTCACGGGTTATAGCCTCAACAATCCAGGGCCTTTTTATTACGTTTAATATTCTGTATATAATATTCGGGGCTATATTTCTGCTGAATACCCTCAAACATTCCGGCGCTGTAACAGCAATTCGCGCAGGTTTCACAAGCATCAGTAATGACAAACGGGTACAGGTTGTAATTATCGCATGGTTGTTCGGCTCGTTTATCGAGGGAGCGGCAGGTTTCGGTACACCGGCTGCTATTGCTTCGCCATTGATGGTTGCTCTCGGTTTTCCGGCTATGGCGGCTGTTATGATCGGTATGATGATTCAGAGTACGCCGGTTACATTCGGCGCAGTCGGTACTCCAATACTCATCGGTGTCCGCGGCGGACTGGAAAATCCCGAGTTAACCGCAAAACTTGCTGCGGCAGGAACAAACCTTGAAAGTTATCTGAGAATTATAGCGGCGGAATCGGCAATCTTGCATGGTATTACCGGTACATTGATTCCGCTTTTGATGGTCGTTATGATGACTCGCTTTTTCGGCCGTAATAAATCCTGGAGTGAGGGTCTGTCTATCACTCCGTTTGCGATTTTCGGCGGTCTGGCATTCACTATCCCCTATTCTCTGACCGGAGTATTTTTGGGGCCTGAGTTCCCTTCCCTGCTGGGTGCGCTGATAGGGCTCGCAATCGTTACCCTCGCAGCCCGTAAAGGTTTTTTACTTCCGAATGATACATGGGATTTTGCACCGGCGGAAGAATGGGATTCGGAATGGATAGGCCAAATCGAGATCAAGCTCGATGCTATCGGAAAAAAATCGATGTCGATCTGGCTTGCGTGGATACCTTACATACTGGTCGCTTTATTCCTTGTAATCACGCGACTACCTCAATTACCGGTGGGAACTATCCTGAAATCTCTTAATATTCAATGGGTCGATATTATGGGAACCGGAATCACAGGATCATCCCAACCATTATATCTGCCCGGTACAATCCTGGTTAGTGTTGTTTTAATCACTTATCTTATACACAGGATGAAAATCAACGAATTAAAAAGAGCTTTTTCCGAATCGAGCAAAATTCTTCTCGGCGCGGGTTTCGTTTTAATATTTACCGTGCCTATGGTTCGTATATATATTAATTCGGGAGTCAACAGTATCGGATTTTCCAGTATGCCCGTGGCAATGGCTGAATGGGTTGCAGTTAATGTTGGCAGTGTATGGCCGTTGTTCGCACCATCGATCGGTGCATTGGGAGCTTTTATTGCCGGCAGCAATACTGTAAGCAATCTGATGTTCAGTTTATTCCAGTTCAGTGTAGCCGAAAGACTGGCGATATCAGGCGCTATGGTGGTGGCATTACAGGCGGTCGGTGCGGCGGCAGGTAATATGATAGCGATCCATAACGTCGTTGCTGCTTCGGCAACAGTCGGACTTTTGGGTCAGGAGGGCACAACACTGCGTAAAACGATATTGCCCACGGTTTATTATGTTCTGGTAGTCGGCATTATGGGTCTTTTGGCAATTTACGTTTTGGGTATTACAGATCCGCTCACTGTTGTAAAATGAACCCAAATAGGAGAATGGTATACATTAAAATCATGACATGCTAACAGTATTACCGTGGCCTGATTAGCATATCCTCATATTTTTTGTATAGCAAATAAAACTATTAAGATTCTGCACCAGCAATTGATTTTAAGGAGTACGATGAACAAGGTGAACGACTCTAAGTTACAACGATCGAAAAAATCCTCTTCACTTCAGGAACCGTTTATATGGAGGCCGAAATGGTTCCTCGCTATGAGATTTTTTGCTGTTATTGGAGTTGTAGTGGCACTAATATTTGCGCAGAACGTGTATTTTATCCATACATTCAATTATACTGCGCTGTGGATATTGACCATAATGCTCCTTGTATGTAATTTATTGTATGTTTTATTCTATTTATACGGTTGCAGGAATCATAATAAAAACGATTTCGTACCGGCACAATGTCTTGTCAGATTTACCAAAATACAGATTAATGTTGATCTTCTCCTGCTCACACTGATGCTTCACTTCAGCGGCGGTGCAACAAATCCATTCATCTTCTATTACTTTTTTCATCCCCTTCTGTCATCCATTCTACTCTCGAAAAAAGCGGCCTATGTTGAAGCGCTGGTTGCATCATGCTTATTCTTCGGAATGACATTACTTGAAGGGTACGGCATTTTACGGCATTATAATCTCTTTTCTCCTGCATATTATTCACAGACAATCTTTATGGCAGGGATAATCACCGCGGTAATATCGGCACTGTTTATCGCAGTATATATGGCGACATCCATCATGGACCGGCTACGGCTGCACCAGGGTGAATTAGAAGTCGCTCTGGACGAACTCAAACGTCTTGAAGCGGAAAAGTCACGTTTCCTCGATGTTGTTGCGCACGACCTGAAAAGCCCTATAGCTGCAATTGAAACAATGATTAACTCTATCCTTGCAGTTCATGGAAATTCACTCGATCCGAAAATAAGACAGGCGCTTCAACGAATCCCGAACAGAACGCACGACCTGATACTTTTCATAAGGGAACTTCTGGAATTTTCCCGAATCAAAAATTTAAACGAGATACACGTTGAATTTAAAAAACTCAATTTTCTTCCCATTGTTACTGCGACGGTGGAAATGTATATGAACCAGGCTTTGGAGAAAAACATAAAAATGACCGTGCAGGCTGATCAGGATATACCCCAAATTTACGGGCATAAGGATCACCTCGAACGGCTGGCTGCCAATTTAATTTCGAATGCAATTCGCTATACACCCGATAACGGATCGGTAAATGTCAAAATCGGAATGGACAAAAACGAAATTATATTAACAGTATCGGATACCGGTATCGGAATACCCGAGGATGCACTTCCGAATATATTCACCGAATTTTTTCGGGCCTCAAATGCGAAAAAATTTACATCATCAGGTACCGGTCTTGGAATGTCCATCACCAAAACAATAGTCGAACAACACTGTGGGACGATCTCCGTACAAAGTCATGAAGGTGAAGGAACGGCATTCACCGTAAAATTTCCGGCAGCTTCTCCTCAAAACAACATCAATAAAAAATAGTCTTGCAATCCGCTTAAAGTTTAGCTATACTATAATAGTTAGCTTTAACTAACTTGAACATTATTCACATACTATTATTACAGGTAAAATAATGGGACTATCAGCCAGTCTTGAGGACTATCTCGAAGCGATTTTTGAAATCGACAAAACAAAACGTGCCGTCCGTGTAAAGGATGTAGCTCATAAACTCGGAGTCACCATGCCAAGTGTCAATGGGGCTCTTAAAAATCTTGAGGGGAAAGGTCTTATTGCCCATGAGAAGTATGATTATATAGAGCTGACGGAAGACGGTTTTTTTCAAGCATCAAAAATTGCTTCCCGACACAAATTGATTTTCAATTTTTTAAAGGATGTTCTTGAGGTCGACATTGAGACTGCCCAGGAAGATGCCTGTAAAATCGAACATGTATTGAGCAGTCACACTATTGAAAAATTGACCGGCTATATGGATCGTTTTAAGGATAATGAGAAAAATAACGGTCAGTCTTAAATATTTAAATAATAAATTGGATTTCATAATACCATGAGAACTGTAAACGATCTTCTTCCCGGTGAAACCGGATTTATTAGTAAGATTAATGCACATGAAGCCATACGGCAAAGGCTTATGGACTTTGGCATTATCGAGGGTGTAAAGATCGAGATGATACGGCCGGCTCC
>JAFGMP010000324.1 GCA_016927495.1 Candidatus Latescibacterota bacterium
ATTTATGAAATGCTGGACTTGTTTGACGGCAAACGCACTAATGATGATGTCTGTGATATATTGCTTGAAAAGGATAAAAAAATTCCAACCGATGATTTATTACTGTCCATGTACAGGTTAAGAATACTCATAACAGATGAAGATGAACAGTAAAACCGAAGCGCTAAATTATAGTAAAAAGATAAGTAGCATAATAATTTTCTGCGATTGAATTTATGATTAGCATTGTACATGAAACAATCATAAGGGCACATACTACATCAAAAAGAGTAATCAGAAATCTTAGAGGTTGTTATGGATGTTCAAAAATTGAATGATGTGCTTCCCGATGTGTATAAAAGTTTTCTCTCTCCTTTTTTCGAGTCTGCAATTCCTGTTGAGAGCGCTGCTACCTGTAGTGATTGTGTAATGCTCAAACACCACGGAACGGGCTACCTGGAAGGCAATTTTTTTTCAAAAGATGCGAAATGTTGTACATTTCATCCCATGCTTTCAAATTACCTGATCGGAGCTATTCTTACCGGTAATAGTCCGGAATATGAATGCGGCCGCAAAAGGTTGCGTGAAAAAATCAAACAAAAGATCGGGGTTCTTCCGCACGGAATTATTCCACCTCCGAAATACTCCCTGTTAAGAAAACACAGTCAGATTAACTCGTTCGGTAAAACGAAACAACTTGTATGCCCTTATTATATATCACGGGAAGGAGCCTGCGCTGTCTGGCCATACTCCGGTTCATTATGTAATACATGGTTCTGTAAATATGCTGCCGGACAGGAAGGTAAGACGTTCTGGACCGCTCTGAAAGAATATATGGAAGGTGTGGAAAAAACGTTAATCCACTTTGTTCTTCATAATACGGGTTTTGAATCCCACCAAATTATCAGGATTGAATCTCAGGATAATCCGTTAACAATTGAGGAACTTGATGATCTGCCGCCAGATAAAGAAACATATCGTTCCATTTGGGGAGAATGGGGCGGTAGAGAAGAGGAGTTATACAGGGAATCTTACCGTCTCATAACAGAACTTACTCCGGAGAAATTTGATTACATCGAGGGTATTGCACAAAAAATTCAACGGGAAAATATTATCAAAGCATATAAAAGGATGATGGAGCCTCAATTACCTGAAAAACTCATGCGCAATCCATTTCTCAGAGTGTCAAAAACCGGTGACGAATCATATGCACTGGTCGGTTACTCCTCGCTCGATCCTTTGGAAGTTCCGAAAAGAATATATGATATGATCGATTATTTCGATGGCATTCACTCAAACGATAAGATTTGTGAACTCATCCGTGACCGGATGAACATCCAGCCTTCCGAGGATTTACTGATCACTCTGTATCAATTCCGTATT
The DNA here is from genome assembly GCA_016927495.1 of Candidatus Latescibacterota bacterium. GTDB lineage: Bacteria > Latescibacterota > Latescibacteria > Latescibacterales > Latescibacteraceae > JAFGMP01. The sequence goes on from JAFGMP010000324.1 coordinate 1,363, forward strand.
CTGATAGAAAACAAATAAAAAGCTTGATTTATTAAATTTACTTTTGTTTGGTAACTGCAGGATGCCCTGAGATAGTATTATTATTTTCCACTATCCTCAGAGCATTTTCCCCAATAAAAACAGCTCCGACCTGATTACCTTTACCCGTTGATCGGATGATATTTCCATCGATTGTTAAATCATAAGTGACACCTCCAATATAAAAGCCATATGCTTTAAATTCGGTTGAACCGTTATTTTCTATAATGTTCTTACGGAATGTGTTTCGATGACCACCATTCTCCTCGGTTTCGTCACGAAAATTCACACCGTGCTGTGCGTTCTCATATATGTGATTATTTTCGAAAATATTGTCGGTGTCCTTGTGTCCAATAGAAATACCGAATCGGCCGTTATTATAAATAACATTGTTTCTGAACGTTCCGTTCTGTACCCTCCAGCACAGAAAGATTCCGTCCGCTTCGTTATGATGGCTGCGGCAATCCTCGATGCATGTGGTATCGGAGCCTGTCCCCGGATGAAAGCCCAGACCGGTACCGTACTCAGCCTCGCATTTGCGTACAGTGATATTTTCCGTAGTCTGCCAACTGAAACTGTCACCGTTGAAATTTCGCACAGTGACGTTTTCAACGATAACATTACGTGCTCTGTACAGATATACTCCTCCCCCGATACAACCGCTGATAATGTCGTTGTTCGATTTGTTTCCGTCCACTACAAGATTTTCGATACGGACATTTTCAACCCCGTTGCCTTCAATAATGGAGCCGCTCGTTGTAATCGTACCGTTTGCAGCCGCATAATAATCACGTACGAGCTTGGAATCAAAATAGATGACATTACCCTCTACACTGGTTATCCTTGCCGTTGTATGGTCCCAGCAGTCATTATGAACATCGTCGTATAAAAGAATGCCCATTCCCGGTTTTAATCCCGATGCGTCCTTCACGGTGGCTTTGAACATCCCGTAGTCAGCATCGATCACAAAATTTGTTCTGAAAGCATCAATTTTGTGAAGCACTGTTGAACTACCTGATCCAATAAAATTAATGTTATTATAGAGTTTCACCGGCGCATCTATTTCATACCGGCCTGGGCCGAGCCTGACTGTTCCGCCGCCTTTTAAATCGAGGGCATCCATGGCTATCTGAATAGACCGTGTAGTGAAACCCGGAATATCTGCATCGGGACCTCCGACCGTGATCTCCTTTGTTTCTTTTTTGGGATTTACGAGTCCTTCGACAGCAAAAGAAACCGATGACGCAATGAGATTTAAAGTCAAAATGCATACAAAAAACATAAACATCCTGAGGGATGATGATTTAGATTGTTCTGTATAATTCATAACCTGTGATTTCCTTTGTTTAGATTCAATTATTATACATTAAAAATACTGGCCGGATGGGTTGACCCAGTAAGCAGAATCTTTTGGCGCATTTTCCCAGTACGGATAGCTCAGGCCATAGGGATCGAAACCGATTTTGCCGCCCGATAATGTCAAAATATTATAAATTTTCTGATCTCCGAAATTTTTGCCTCCGCTGGTATCGACGTAACTGAAATCTCCCTTCAGCACTTCGAAAACGGCAACATCCGCCGTGTGCCCGACGGTCAACTGTCCCAGTTCCGGTCGGTTCATTATCCGAGCCGGATTTATGGTTGAACGGAGAATAACATCTTCGATCGGCAAACCCATACAGAGGAATTTTGATATAACATTTGCCATGTTAACCACCGGACCGCAGGTATTGTCACCGTGCAGGTCGGTGCTGATCGTATTCGGACGAAATCCCTGTTGTATGGCCGGAACCGCATTTCTGTATACGAAACTTCCGGCGCCGTGCCCAACATCGAAAATAAAGCCGCGTTCCTGAGCCTTAAACAAGTCCTGATTGACTTTACCGTTTTCATCTATTATGGGGAAATGCCGTGCGAAAACATGGGTATGAATATCGCCGGGCCTCCCTTTTTCAAGGATGAGTTCGCGGTATGACCGTGCAGGATAGCCATCGGAAGGCTTCCTCGGGAAAAAGTCGAACATAACCGGCAGACCGGCGCGTCGTCCTGCTTCAATTACTGCATCGACCGATGCCCATGGAGTATGAATTTTATCATATGGTGGTGTAGTCCAGTAATGAGCGGTTTTAAATCCTATAATTATGTCCGGATAGGTTTGAGCCATTTCGACCATTGACGGGATTTTGTATTGAGCCGGATCCTGTTCACCTTTATCATTCATTCCGGTCGCTGAAATATTAAGCAACGCAAGAGTACGTACTTTGGACATGTCGATGAGTTTCTTAAACTGTTCGAAAGTCTCTGCACCGGAACTGCCGACATCGAGTACGGTCGTAACGCCCGAAGGAAAGCAAATATCGCTGAATCGTACCCATTGATATGAAGTGGTTAAATCCGTATAAAAGCCATGGGCATGCATATCGATGAAACCGGGTGTCACATATAATTCGGATACATCAATTGTCTTTTTCGATTCGTTTTGCGGAATATTGGCGCTGATTCCTGCAATATTCCCATCAGTAATTGCAACATCCATTTTACTGTTAATATTGTTTGCCGGATCGATTACATGGCCGCCTTTTAACAGAAGGTCGTATCTGCCTGTTTCCTGAATGCTAAAAGTCTTGCGGGGTCTTTTCGCCAAAACTGATTGTGGATGCAAAAGACTGAGAGCGCTTCCTGCGGCGACTCCGCCTGCAAGTGATCTGGTTATGAATGAACGTCGTTTCATAATATTTTTCTCCCATTTTAGATATATATGATTTTTAATAAAAAACATCGGTATGTACTGACTCAAATTAAAGTTTTTAAAATTTGGCTATTTTTTTAAAAAAACGCCTTGACATTATAACATAGTATGTTAGTATGCAGGATAAAATATATATTATGTTTAAAGTTTTAAAAGTAATTTTTAATATCAGTTTACTAAAAATCTAATGTATAAAATTACCGGCGTGATTCATTTATCTTTTTTTCGATATTATAATCCGGGAGGACAGGTATGGAAAGGCGAAAATTTATCGGTAGTACTCTTGCAGGGAGCACAATACTGGGCGGCGCTCTCGGTTTAACAGGAACAAAAACCGCGAAAGCCAAACAATCGAATCATATGATTCTGACCGATGATCCGATAATCGAGCGAGATGTTCCGGGTAAACCTCATGAAGGCAAAGTTCTTGCTGCAATACAGCCCCATGCCGATGATATTCCCATTTTTGCGGGGGGGCTTGTTGCCAAACTGATCAAAGAGGGATACACCGGTTATTTGATTAATACCACAAATGATGATCATGCGGGGCCGGGTTCGGTGGGAGAGACATGCCTTGCTAATGAGCGTGACTGGGACGAGGTTGTAAAAGCGCTGGGATTGAAGAAAGTGTTCAATCTCGGGTACCGTAACCACCGTATGGAGGATATCGATATCATCGAGATGAAAGCACGACTTATATTCCTGATCAGAACGCTTAAGGTCGATACGGTTATCGGATATGATCCATGGGGACTGTATGAAGAAAATCCCGACCATTATGTTACCGCCCAGGCAGTCGAAGCGGCATGTTGGATGGCAGGTGGGGGAAAAGATTATCCGGAACATTTCAGGGCAGGTTTACAACCTCATTCTGTTCGGGAAAAGTATTATCATGCACGCGGACCTCAGATTATCAACTGTATTGTTGATATAAGCTCAGTTATTGACAAGAAGATCGAGTCAAATATAGCCAATAAGGCACAGGGACCAGCAGGTAATAATGGTGTAAATCTCAGGGAAAGGCTAAAAAAAGAGAACAAAAAGCTTCCCGTTTTTGGCAATGACGACCACACTGCAAATTTCCAGTATATTAAGCAGTTTTTACTCGAAGATGAAAAAGAATTGGGTAAACAGTTCGGATTTGAATACGCAGAAGCATTTCACTATATCGGGCCGCGTGATAAATTAAGAAGTTACACTCCGACTATGGATGACTACATCAAAAACAGCGCTGTGCCGCTGAGGTGAAATAATTTGAAATCAAATGAGGGTTGTATTAACATGACCACAAAAAAATTATGATATATTCTTAAAAACCGAATTTTTGAGGAAAAATAATATGGAAAGAAAAAATATATTTGGTAAAGCGATGGCGGCGGGTGCCTTACTCGGCGGCGGTATGGGATTAGGTGGCCCCGAAGAGGCACTGGCTAACCGGGCTGATGTCGGAGAAGTCGTAGTCGAAAAAGATGTACCGGGCAAACCCCATAAAGGTAAAGTTTTGCTGGCGATACATGCGCATCTCGATGATATACCGTACTATTGTGCCGGTACATGCGCAAAGCTCATCAATGAGGGATATACCGGATATCTGCTCAGGACAAGCAATGATGAGAAATGCGGTGGGGGGACAAACGCCGAAAATATACTGAGCAACGAACAGGAAAACATAAAAATGGCCAAAGTACTTGGTTTTACCGATGTGTTCGACTTTTATTACCGTAACCACCGGATGAACAATATTTCGACACAGGAATTTCGGTCACGGTTAGTTTTTCTGTACAGACTGCTCAAAGTCGATACGGTTATTACATTCAATCCGTGGGGCCACGGTGAAGAAAATCCCGACCACTGGGTAACAGGCCGTGTGGCTGAAGAGGCATGCTGGATGTCCGGCATGGGCAACGATTACCCGGAACACATGGAAGCAGGTATAAAACCTTACGGTGTAAAGGAACGGTACTATTTTGTAGGAAGACCGGGCCAGCCGTACAATCGTGTTGTAGATATCAGTTCATCGATCGAACAGAAGATTCAATCACTTGTCGAATGCAAATCACAGGGCGGTGGCAACAGAGGTGCAGAACTCAGGGCTGAGTTGGCAAAAAAGGGTAAACGTCTGCCAATATTAGGAAATGATGATGAAACGGCAAACCGTGAGTATGTCAGGCAATTTTATCTTGATGAATACAGGGAATTAGGGCAACAGTACGGTCTTGAGTACGCCGAACCGTTTTACTATATTGACCTGAGACGGCAGGGAAAATCCAGGGAAGAAAAATATATTGAAAAGAATGTGGTGAATTTATAACCGATATTATTAAGGGGGAATTGTATGAAAAAGAACGTATTAGGTACTATCCTGGTTTTGATGGTAATGGCAGGTTTTGCTCAATTGATATTTGCCGAACTTCCCGAAAAGAAGTTCGCGACAACAGACGGTTCCAGACCCGGCGGTTTGTTTGTTCCGGGTGTAATGATCGGTAAAACCCTGTACATATCAGGCAAAGGTGATTATAAACCCGGTGAACCATATCCGGTGAAAGTCAGAAATTGTCTGAATGAGGTTCGCAAGACCTTACAGGTTATGGGAATGGATTATGAAAATATCGTAACATCGTTTTGCTATCTCGAAGAACCCGACCGTTACGCCGAATTTAACGAAGTTTATGCCGAGTTTTTCCCGAAAGACCCTCCGGCACGGACTACCCTTGGCGTTCCGAAAGTACCCGGCGATTCGCGAATAGAAATTACCTGTATAGCATATGCCGATCTTTCGGAGAAAAAAAGAATCGGAACACCGCCTGAGGGATTCCCGTTCAGCCCGGGTATTTTAGCGGGAAATACCCTATATATATCCGGAAAAGGCGACCAGCTTCCCGACGGCAAGCATCCCGATACGTTTGAGGAGCAGGTCAGACAGGCGATGAAAAATGTCGGATCTGTCTTGAAAGAAGCCGGACTAAATTTTGAGAATGTGGTATTGAGCAGAGTATATATCGACAATTATGATAATTATGGAATTGTCAATAAGGTCTACAGCGAGTTTTTCGAGTATGGCAACGAACCAGCCCGTGAGACAGTATTTGTCGACTGGATACCAGGAGGATCGCACATCGAGATAACCTGTATTGCAACATCCGACCTGTCGATCCGTAAGGTGGTTCGTCCCAAAAGCATGTCGTTCGGCCCGGAGGAAATAGCGATGACGGCAAGCCCGGCAGTATGGGCTGGTAATACACTTTACATCTCATCCATATCGGGTTTTGTGCCTGAGGAAGGAATAACCAGTGTTGACCTTGGAACTCAGACACACCAGATGGCGAAAAACCACATCGATATTTTAAATGAAGCCGGATTGCGACTCGAAGATATTGTTTCAGGAAATGTTTACCTGCGAAATATTAATGATTATGCACCATTCAATGAAATATACAAAGAGTATTTTACCAAAGGGCCCGGTGTACGGACCTGTTTGATGCCGAATTCAGGGTATGAGAAAAATGATATCCGGGTTCGAGCATCGTTTATTGCTGCAAAAACCAAATAACTATCATGTTGATAGGAGGAAATACAATGAATTCCGGGAGAATCAAACATGGAATTTCAGGATTATTAAACCGCCTGAACCGGCGTAATTTTCTGAAAGGATCAGGACTCGCCGTTTTAACGGGAGCAGCGGGCTGCAGTGTAAAAGCCCCGGTAAAAACATCTGCCATAACCATTCCGACATATGAATCTATAGGGGTCAAACCGATAATAAATTGTTTGGGAACTCATACAAACCGCGGCGGTTCCCTTATGCTTCCCGAGGTTATTAAGGCTATTGAGGAAGGGAACAAGCATTATGTCCGTATGGACGATCTCATGGAAAAAGTCGGAGAACGGCTTGCCGAATTGACCGGTGCGGAATTCGGGTGTGTAACATCAGGCGCCGCAGGAGCGATGTTTGCCGCAACCTGTGCCTGTGTGGCGGGAACCGATCCTGAAAAAATGGCGCTTCTGCCCGACACAACGGGAATGAAAAATGAAGTGCTTGTAGCCAAAGATCAGCGTCATGTATATGACCGCTCGATCTGGATGGCCGGTGTCAAAATGATCGAGGCTGAGACTGCTGAAGAAATGGAGTCGAAAGTTACCGACAAAACGGCCATGATTGATGTATGGGGCGAGGTGCTTCATCTGAGCAGGATTTCATTGAAAGATATGATCAGCATCGGCAAAAAGCACGGCATTCCGGTAATGGTTGATGCCGCAGCGGAACGTCCCGATGTACCGAACGTATACCTTAAGGCCGGAGCTGATCTGGTTTGTTACAGCGGCGGGAAATGTATGCGCGGTCCGCAAAGCGCTGGGTTGCTTTTGGGCCGTAAAGACCTTGTCAGGGCTGCTTTCCTGAACATATCCCCGCATCATGCTCTCGGCCGTCCTATGAAAGTCGGCAAAGAGGAAATTTTGGGGATGCTCGCCGCAACGGAAATGTGGGTACATGGCCGTGACCATAAAGCCGAATGGCTGGAATGGGAACGTAAGCTGAAATACATCAGCGATGCGGTCGTATCGATTCCGACAGTTAAAGCTGAAGTACAACAGCCCGACAGGCCATCGAATTATGCGCCGCGGCTTTCCATAACCTGGGACCAGAATACGGTAAAAATTAAACCTGGCGATGTTAACGAACAGTTGTATCAAGGTAATCCGGGAATTGAAATGCCCTATGGTAGAAACGGCATGACTATTATGTCCTATATGCTCGAAGAGGGCGATGAAGTACCTGTTGCACAAAGGTTGAAAGAAGTGTTATCAGGAGCGGTATAATAGTGTTTTTTTAAAAATAACCACAAAGGCAGGAAGACACGAAGTTAAAAAAATTTGAATTTATATAAATATTTATAAAAAAAATTTGTTTTCATTGTTGTGTTTTTTATGGGTAAATGTTAAAACATAATTGAGGAAATTACATGTTAAAGAAAACATTCTTTCCGGAACTTTTATTGTGTGTATTTTGCCTTACAGGATTAGTTACGGCAGAAGAAGAATCTGCGAATGTTGCAGGTACGTGGTCAATCACCATTAAATTCATAGCAGGTACAGGGAATCATACCGCCGTGATCGAGCAAAAAGGTGAAAAATTATCGGGTACATATAAAGGTGAGATCATTGAAGGAACGCTGAACGGTACTGTTAAAGGTAATACTGTCGATTTCAGCGGATTTCTGAAACATGAAGCTACGGGTGTCAGTTTTCACTATACAGGTACAGTCGATGGCGACACCATGAGCGGTACGGTGGAAATGGGGGAGTACTGGACTGCAACATGGACAGCGAAACGGGCAAAAAAAAGTTAAACTGTCAGTATTGTATGTTGTTCGTTCAGCATATAATAAATATACTATATTAATTGTGCCGTCAAATGGATGTATTCCATATGTTATACTGATTTTAATTTGAAACAAACTGAGAAAAAGAAAATCACATAGAGAAATTCAATAAAATTCTTTTAAAAATTTTAAAAGGTAAATCAGACGCAAATATACAATTTTCTGATTTGCGACATTTACTTTTAAACCTTGGATTTGAAGACCGTATTCGTGGCAGTCATCATTTATTTCGTATCCGGAATTGAAGAAAAAATTAACATACAAAAAGAAAGTAATAATGCTAAATCATATCAGGTACGTCAAATAAGAAATGTATTAATAAAATATGGTATGGGAGATGACAATTAATGAAAAAGTATGAAATTATTATTTACTGGAGTGATGAAGACCAAGCTTTTATCGCTGATGTACCACAACTTCCGGGATGCATGGCACACGGAGGTTCCCAGGAAGAAGCACTCAAAAACGTAAATGAAGCAGTTCAACTCTGGATTGATACTGCCTTAGAATTTGGAGATCCGGTACCTGCACCGATAGGACGCCGTTTAATGTTTGCATAGTTTTTTTGCACATTTCTTAAGTGAATTTCAACGGGGGAATGTTAATAGTTCGCTTTAGTCATAGGTAATTTACAGATAATAATTATATATAGCTATACCTGTTTTGTAAACATCAGAAAGCAACACAATACGCCACAGGAGATTAATATGAGAGAAAAGTCGATCATTGTAATACTATGCATGCTGAGCTTCTTTTTTATATGGATCGTTACCGATACGGTTAACGGGCAGGTTGGTGTCTTTTCAAAAAATGACCTTATCGAATATACGCCGTTATGGGAAGGTGAACGGTTTCCCGACGGACGTCCGAAAGTACCTGATGATATTCTCGAACGTATGAAAAATGTAGCAATCGAGGAAGCCTGGGCAGTGTTGCGGAACCATGATTACACACAGCAGTTCGAGCGCAACTGGGTAGTTACTGAGGAGAATCCTGTGCTGGTCGGCAGGGCTGTCACCGCATTCTTTCTGCCGCTGCGGCCTGATGTAAACGATATGATCAAGAAAAAAGGTGAGCAGGAAGGCCGTATCGGAGGCCAGAATTCCTGGATAATCGATACCCTTGTCAAAGGCGATGTGATTGTGGTCGATATGTTCGGTAAAGTAACTGACGCAACCTTTCTCGGCGATAATCTCGCAAACTCGATCTATGTGAAATCAGGCGGAACCGGTGTGGTGATCGACGGTGGTGCCCGTGATATAGAGGGTGTCCTCGAGATCCCGGATTTTCCCATATTCAACCGTGGCTGGGATCCATCCTATCTCAAAGATATGATGCTTATGGGCATCAATACGCCTATCCGTATAGGAAACGCCGCTGTTATGCCGGGCGATGTCGTTCTCGGAAAGAAGGAAGGCATAATATTCATTCCGGCGCATCTTGCACAGGAGGTTGTCGAGTCATCCGAAATTATCAGCCTTCGTGACAAATTCGGGCATCAACGTCTTCGTGAGGGGAAATATACACCAGGGGAAATCGACCGTAAATGGACCGACGACATTGAAAAAGATTTTACGGAATGGCTTAAGGAACGCGGCAATGATCTGACACCGTACCAGCGTGAGAAACTGCTCAAAGGCAGAACTTGGTGATGTGAGGATAATTTATTAATAGAACTGACCCGGAATATTCATAAAAAAATAGAACGCGGATTCACACAGATTGTACGGATTTTCACGGATCAAAACATAATACGAATATATTTTTCAATTTCGAGGCAATATTTCTATGAAACGTCGAGTTTTTCTTGGTAAAACCACGGTAACAGCAGCAGCCGCTGCCGGGTTTGGAGGGTGTTCTCCTAATGAACGGGAACCGGTTCGCTCATCTGGTGATAAGACGGTATCAGTTGTCGACGAGAACGGTCTGATCGGCGGAAAAACACTCACCGAACTTCGCGACTTCTATCGCTATGATCTTTTCGATGACTTTATCCCGTTCCATGACAAGTATGTCATTGACCACGAGTACGGCGGTTTCATTGTCAGCATCGATCGTGACGGCACCATGCTTGCCTCTGATAAATATGCACGATATCTCGGCCGCGGCCTGTTTACTTACGGGTATCTGTACAACAATCTCGACAACAATCCGAAACACTTCGAAACGCTCCGTAAAGCGGTGGAATTCACGCTCCCTCACAAACCATCAGGCGACAACCTGTGGCCGGAAAAGTTTTCACGTGACGGTAAACTCCTGAGCGGCCCCACGAACCGTATCTACGAAGACCTCTTTATCGCCAACGGGCTTTCCGAGTATGCCAAAGCTGTCGGTGATGACACCTACTGGAATATGGCGAAGGAACTGCTGCTGAAATGCCTGAAAATATACGACCGACCGGATTATCCGCCTGCCGAAAAGGATATTTTCACCGGTGTCGACGGCATCAGTGTTCCCGCACCCCGTATTCAGGGGCACTGGATGTGCCTCATGGATCAGGCGACCGGTATGCTCGAATACAAAAATGACTCCGAGGTCGAGGAGGTCGCCGCACGGTCTGTCGATGCGGTGCTGAACCATCATTTTAATCCCGAATACCGGCTTAATAACGAGGTTATCAATCATGATCTGTCACGGGTGGATAATCCGCTTGCCGATTATGTGGATATGGGGCACTGCACGGAGACCTCTTGGATGGCCATGTACGAGGCGGTTCGCCGTAAAGACCGGGCGCTGTTCGACCTTGCGGCTCAGCGGCTGAAACGTCACGCCGAAGTTGCATGGGATGATGTCTACGGCGGCCTTTTGCACACCCTGCACAATGTCGACAACAACACATGGGGTTTGGGCAAGGCACAGTATCTTCAGGCGGAGATGCTTGTCGGTGCGCTCTGTGTCATCGAACATACCGGCGCCGGGTGGGCAAAGGAACTGTTTACCCGGCTCTATACCTATGTCAGGGAGAAATTCCCGCTCAAACAGTACGGTTATCCGCTCTGGATCGATTATGCCGACCGCTGGGTCACCTTCGAACCGCATACCGGTCGGGCCGAAAACTTTCACCATCCCCGTCACCTTATGCTTAATCTGCTGAGCATCGAACGTATGATCGAACGGGGAGGGAAGGTGTCCGGGGTGTTTGGGTGAGAGATTTTTTCACCATGAAGCACATTAAGGAAAGAATAGAAAGCATTCATATTTTAAAAAGGATTAAAAATGTGGAATATCTATTCTTTACAAACTAATAAGAAGTTTATATATTTGCTATGTAATGGTCTATCTAAATTTAATTGATATAAAATAAAATGAAACAGAGCGTATATATAGAGACATCAATTTTCAGTTATTTAACTGCCCATCTCAGTCGAAATCTGATAACCGCTGCATGGCAGCAGATCACATTTGAATGGTGGTCATTACATCGGAATGGTTTCGAGTTATATATTTCTGAACTGGTTGTGGCGGAAGCTGAAAGAGGTGATACACAAGCTGCAGAAAAAAGGCTTGCAGAACTCCATGGTATACCCGAACTTTCAATAACTGAAGAAGCTATTGCATTTGCGGAAAAATTGATTAAGGGAGGAGCTCTACCTCATAATGCCGCTGATGATGCTATGCATATTTCTGTAGCAGCAGTTCATGGTATCGATTATCTTTTAACTTGGAACTGCCGACATATTAATAATGCCGAAATGAAACCATTTATACGGAAAATATGTAACGACTACGGTTATATATACCCTGAGATTTGTACACCGCAGGAACTCATGGGAGAAATAAACGATGAGTGACGAAATTATCCGTGAACTATGGCAAATCAAAGATGCCATAAGCAGGGAAGCAAATTACAATCCTCGTAGATTAGGGGATTTACTGCAAAAAAGACAGAATACAAGTGTTAGGAAAGTTGTAGATTTGTCAGCCCGGAGAAAAACTGCGAAGGGTCAAACTCTGAAAGCATCTGACTGAACCAATTATTTAACCTATTTGTCTGTATCAAATTTTGAGTTAAGTAGATTGTAAAAAAAGGAAATGTTCACACGGCTCTATACCTATGTCAGTGAAAAATTTCCGCTCAAGCAGTACGGCTACCCGCTCTGGATCGATTAAGCTGACCGCTGGGTCACTTTCGAACCTCATACTGGCAGGGCTGAAAACTTTCACCACCCCCGTCACCTCATGCTCAATCTACTGAGTATCGAACGTATGATCGAACGGGGAGGGGAAGTGTCGGGTGTATTTGGGTGAGGGATGGATTTGTTTGAATTTTTGATAATAATACAAAGTTATTTATATATCAGTTGAATACCTTGTTTTTGTATCTTGAATCTTAGAATGATAAAATAATGTGTTGTTTTGCTTGAGAAAGTATATCAATAATATTGTGTAAAATAAAAAAGTAATATAGTTTGTGTATTAGAGTTATGATAGTAATAAAAAAGGTTTATAAGATGATAACCAATCTCAGCCTTCAGAATTATCGGGGTTTTAAAGAACACGATTTACCTTTTGCATCTATGTCGGTTGTAGTTGGTAAGAACAATGCAGGTAAGACAACAATTGTGGAAGCATTACGCTTATTGTCGATGGTTACACTCCGTTACCGAAAGTTACCATTCAAATCCCCACCAAGTGATACCGATATTCCTCGCCGATTAATAGGAGTAACGCCTTCATTGAAAAATGTTGATATCAACTTTAATACTATTTTTAACCATTATAATGAACCTCCAGGACTATTAGTTGCATCTTTTATAAATGGAACTTCAGTTACAGTTTACATTTTGAGCGAAGGTCGTATTCATGCAGTGATCCAAGACACACATGGCCAAATTGTTAAGAACAACCAACAGGCAGCACGTGTAGAATTACCAGAGGTTCGTATTATGCCTCAAGTTGCTCCTCTTCAGAGAGAAAAAACAATTCTTAATGACGATTATGTCAAGGCAACAATGTCTTCTAGATTAGCTCCTATGCACTTTAGAAATCAACTTAGGATAAGATATGATCTATATAATAGATTCAAAGAAGTAGTTGAAAATACATGGCCGGGTGTGCAGATACAGGAATTTATTGGCAGAAATGGTCTACCTGATGAAAAACTTTACTTAGAAATAAGGAATGAAGATTTTGTAGCTGAAGTAGCAGATATGGGACATGGTCTCCAGATGTGGTTACAAACCATGTGGTTTCTCACTTTTGCAGATAATGCATCGACTATAATACTTGATGAACCTGACGTGTATATGCATGCTGACCTACAAAGACGAATTATTCGTTATCTTAGAAATCGACATGATCAAACCATAATAACAACTCATTCCGTTGAAATTATGTCAGAAGTATTACCTGACGAAATATTAATTGTTGATAAAAAAAGACGTGAATCGTGTTTTGCAGTATCAGTTCCAGCCGTTCAATCCGTAATCAATAGATTTGGTAGTGTTCATAACCTTCACTTAACACGCCTTTTAAATGCAAATCGTATGATTTTAGTTGAGGGTGATGATTTAAAAATACTTAAAGAATTCCAAGATATAATGTTCCCTCAGAGCGACATACCTTTCCAAAGTCTTCCAAATATGCCAATTGGTGGTTGGGGAGGATGGACATATGCAATTGGCACATCGATGGGATTCCATAATACATTAGGTCAGAACATAATAACTTACTGTATTTTTGATTCTGACTATCACAGTGATGTTGAAATAAATAAACGTTATCAGGAAGCACAAGGAAAAGACATTCAACTTCATATCTGGCATCAAAAAGAGATTGAAAATTATTTACTTGTTCCATCAGCTATTTCTCGATTTATCGCTTCAAAGATTACACAAAAAAAGGTCCCTCCAAATAAAGACGAAATCACAAATCAACTGATATTATATTCAAACGAACTTGAAAATGAAATTTTTGATGCTTTATCAACGGAGTATTTGAATAACAACCGTAAAACTGGACAAACAGGTGCCAATTGTACGGCGAGAGAGCGAATAAAAAGTGTTCGGGAAAAATTTGGAAATATTATATCTCTTGCATCAGGTAAGGAACTTTTGGGTTCTCTATCAAACTGGAGCAAAACTGAGTATGGTGTTTCATTTTCATCCACAAACATAGCGCATGTAATGGAATTGGAAGAAATTAATTCAGAAATTATCAATGTTGTTAAAGCTATTGAACATGGAAAGCCCTTCAGCATTTAGCAAATATAACTTTGAAATTAATTTATTATTTGAAATTTATAATGTTTTTTGTTAAGTATTTTAATTCTGTCATTTATTATTGAGTAATTAATCTAGCTCTTTCATTTCTCATAATCATTCTTAATTGCATCCTCAATAACCTTTCTCATCAACTTTTCATCTTTATGGTAGAATAAATGACTTTTGCAGGAACAATCGGAGCAGCCGAATTTGGGTATGTGTTGTGTGTTTTGTGACAGATTTTGGGCGATCTTGCATTCAAGTTTGCAGGTTCTCTCAATCCTGAATACCTCGATGATATTAGCGTGTTGCAGTAGGTAGTCGATGTGCCAGAAGAGTTTTTTCTCCGAACGCTTATGCCGCTCGATTCTTTTTTCCAGATTGTTCAGAGCCGAACCTACATAGGCATAGAAACCGGGATCGAACCGGATTGTACCGAGACGGCCAACTTTTATGTTCTGCGGGCTTTTAACTCGTATCAATAGTATATATGATCCTTTCATGTAATTTTAATATCCGTATTTCATCACAGCAGTTCGAGCGAGCGGATTTTTCTTTTTTCCTCCATTTGTTCATTGTCGTTATACAGTTTTTTCTGAAGGTTTCCTATAATATTTTTTTGTATTATAATCCACATATCTTTATCGTTTTCAAATAATCTGAAAAGTTCGTCTTTATTGAATACAAGCGAGGTACAACTAATATCGGCAATGACGGAAAAAGACCTTAATGTATCCGTAAACATACCGACTTCACCGATTATTTCGGTAGGAGTAATTCCGCCCGTTTCGCTGCCGTCCTTAAATACAATCCTTATTTTCCCCTTAATGAAATACACCATGAATGACGGTTTATCTCCGATGGAGAAAATAACATCGTTTTTCGAGTAATTTTTTTTCGTGCAAATTGCGAGCAGATTCTTGAGTTGTTCGCTTGACAAGCCGTCGAATATATGAATCATCCGTAATCTGCCGATGGTTTTATCGGGGTCTATAAGGAATGAACGCCTTTCCTGGCCTGACCGTCTGTCAAATTCCACAGAAATATTCTGTTGTCTTCTATCGATACCGGATCGAAAGTTTTTCGTCATGTGTCTGTCCTTTTAAAAAATCAGGAACGGATCAATTTGCCTGACATATTACAGTATTTCCAGTGAGCGCACTCTGTACATTAATTCTTCGATTACTTGATTATCTTTTCGGAGTTTATGTGACAGGCTTTTTATGATGTTCATCAGTATCTTGATCCATAATTCCGTATCACCTTTGAAAAGCCTGAATAATTCGGTTTTACTGAATACGAGAGCAATACAGTCTGTGTTGGCAACCACCGATGCCGACCGTGGTTCACCGGTGAAAACACCCATTTCGCCCACCGTTCCGGTGGGAGCTATATCCTGCACCTCCACACCGGAGTTAAATGCAATGCTGATTTTGCCTTTGAAGAGAATGAACATATCGTTAGATTCTTCGCCAACGGTATATATCTGATGCTGACTTGGATAATTTTTTTTGGCGCATATGCTAACCATTTTTCTCAGTTGACCGTCCTTTAACCCTTTGAACATATCAATATTTTTTATTCGCTGCATAGTGCCTTCAGGATCTTTCAGAAGCGCCCTTCTGTCAGGAGTGTGCCTCCGTTCTTTCGAAGCTGATGTGTTTTGGTGACGACGATCTTCACCCGACCTTCTATTTTCAAGCATGTTGTTACTATCCTTTCAACCGGGAGTCTTAGGTTAGCAATATTGCTCATGTTAAAGCGATAAACCTTTGTTAGAATAATATGTATGATTTATTATGAAGATGGTAGTGAAATTTGTCGGCGTTAAGAATTTGTTAAATACATACGATGACAAAGATAAATTGGTTATGAACGATTTGTAATTTTATATTTAATATAATATTCAAACATAATTTGCATTATCATATCCATGTTCATCCCTTGCTTATAAAAACTTTTTAAATGCAACATGGTATAAGCATACCTATATGACCGGTGTATTTATATAAATTAATAGTATGACCTTCAGATTAACCGTTTAGGAGCGAACAGAGGATCACCCGAAAAGTTTTTGAGCCATTGCAGCTATATTTTTTCCAAGTTTAACAGCCCGTTCGCGGTCAATGTCGGTAGTGGGCGCTTTATGTGATACGGCGCCGAAATGAATTGGGGGGTATCCGGTCGAGACACCGCCGGAGTATGCGAGCATTCCGAGCACCAGCGCGGCGGCAATCATAGTCATCTCGGCAAAATCGGCGCCACCGCCGCCGGGCCAGTTCTGGGATGAAAAAAAGCCGGCAAGTTTGCCGCTGAAATCCACTTTTGGAGTGTCGAAGTATTTTTTCATCTGCCAACTGCATGAACCCTCATAACAGGGGGAACCGAATATAACTGCTGCCGAATCCTCAATCCATGCGTTGTCCGGGCTGTCGATCGACATCGTTTTGACTTCGGCGCCATCGATGGATCGGGCGCCTTCTGCAACTAAATCCGCCTGTTTTTTTGTGTTGCCTGAAACCGAATGATACACAATCGCTATTTTCATGCCTTATCCTTTCTCTGGTTTATTAACAAAAGGTTGAGCGCTGATTTCAAATATATAGCCATCATGTCCGGTGTCCATTATTACGTCAAATAACGGTTCAGTTATTTCTGCACCCCAGAAATGTGGAAATACGGTCTGATAACTCGGGTAATTATTTGTATTTAGCAATGCACCGTGTTTGTATTCATGAGTCATGAGTCCCGGAACATATTTTTTGAAATGGCTATAGAAATCCTCTATGGAATGTTCATTTCGGGTCGCACCGATATGAATGTCAGCTATGCTGTTTCGAGGCAGATCGATATCATCCCAGCCGATAAATTTGTATACGGCCTCAAGAGCGGTACGTTCATCGAGATTGGGAACTCGTTCGACAAGAGCCTGTGCCCATGCTGCGGGTACGCTCATATAATGATAATCTACCCATGCCATGGGGTAATAGGCATCAGATACTTTGCCTGTGAAGTCTTTGAGATCATGTCCGACAAGCAGCGAGAATGTCGGACCGACGGTATCGATGATGAATGCACATTTACCCTGTGTTGATGTTTTGATTGCTCTGTTGACACGGCTGAGTGAATCGGTTACCGCTTTAGCCCGGAACTCTATCCAGTCAAGTATATCGTTTCCCCCGGTGACCGCCTGAATAAAATCACCCAGACTGAAGCCGAGCGATGCCATTGTTTTTATTCGTTCTTTGGTCAACGTGTTCAGATCCGTTTCAAGCTTAATCATCGCTTTGCCCATGCGGTCGAAATCGTATCCGAGACGGTTTGCTGCCTTACGACAGTCAGCGCAGGTGCAGCCCCAAAGTTGTGAGTAAATCGACGGTGCATTATATCTGTGGTGAGTAAGATAAAGGGCATCGATATCGTGATTATTACATATCCATGAGTAGGCGTTAACCTGCCAGTTTATGATACGTTGTTTTTGGAAACAAAGAGCGGTTGACGACTCTATGGCATATTTTGGGACAGTCTGATTCCTCAGGAGCATCCCGTTGAAATCCACAGGTGAAAAGGCATCATTGTTACCGCGGTCATAGTGGCCCGAACCAATAAGCCAGATATCCATATTGCGTTTGTGAATTTCTTCCGCGCACAGATTGATTTTATTTTCTTCCTGAGAATAACCGATTCCGATCCACTGGTTTGTTTCAGGTGAGAACGGTGCGAGTTTAAGGATGTCCCGGGGATAGTTAACACCGGGAGCGGACAAAATAATCACATTGCATCCCAGCTTTTCCTGAAGCCGATCGATATATTCCGGATGATCCAAAATTTCATCGATACTGCAGTAGACACCAATGAGTTTTTTATCTTTTCTGCAGGTAATAAAAGGTCTTCCGGATGTTGCCGCTTCAGCTTTTTTTTGTGCATAGCCCAATAAAGACAGTGAAGCCGCAGTGGATCCGTGCTTAATAAATTCACGGCGTTTCATGCGGTCGGACTCCTTAATCTCGATTCTCCTCAGGCAGGATTATTGTTTACTGAATAGTCTTACGAAACGAGCAAAGAATTCAGGTTCGAATTCACCTTTCATCTCATTCTGCATAATTGCGAGGGCATTGAATGATGACTGTGCCGGTCGATATGGCCTGTATGAAGTAAGAGCATCAAAAGTATCGGATATTGCACATATTTTACTATACATGTGTATTTGATTGCCGCGCAGACTCATTGGATATCCGGAACCGTTGTTACGCTCATGATGCTGCAGTACAATCACCTTTATTTCTTCGGAGATAGTGTTAAATTTGTCGAGAATTTTATAGCCTTCCTCAGGATGTTTTTTCATAACTTTCCATTCATCATTTGAAAGTGGGCCGTTTCGCTGGTTGAAATATTTTGGGATAGTGAATCTTCCAATATCATGCAGAAACAGGCCTGAGGATATTTCTGACATATCACATGTTGAATCATCAGCTATAATTTCTCTCGCCAGACCCAAACCAAATATACCGACATTAACCACATGGTTATACAGGTGAAAACTGGATGTGGTTAAGTGAATTAAATCTTTTATAGCATCTTCTTCCCTGATTACAAACTCGGTTAATAACTGAATTACTTTGCGAAACTCTGTAATTAATTTGGCAGAAGGACTTGAAAAGATTGTCATTGAAAGAAAAGTTATAAGCTCGTGTAATACTCTTGCTTTATTTGCTGTTTGCAATAAAACATCTTCGGTTATATCCGATAAATATGTAAGAATGTATTTATAATAACGGGGTTTATCGTTCTGGCGTATATACAGTAAATTAATGTCATCGGAAAAAATTTTAGTCTGTTGTTCCGTTTGAAAAATGTCACCGGCTTTAATGAAAATATGTGAATTTTCTGAATCTCCATCAATAAAAACATCGAATTGCGGAGTTGTTTCGACTCTAATTGTTTGGGGATCAATAGAAAAGAGAAATTTATTTTTATCCATAATAAATATTCCACCAATACATTTGCAAGGTTTGGAAAATATGTGTTTCTCTACGCATAAATGTAAGAAATTATTTTGCATAAACTACATTTTTTTTCTGCTAATGTCAAATAAAGAATAATAAAACCATTATATTCAAAATGACATTACGTTTGGAAATAAGATTTTCACTTTGATTTTTATACAAAACTTAAAGTTAACCCAATACTCATGAAATCATCGCACTATAGCATTACAATATATCAAAAGATATTTGAAGGAATTGTGTTTTTTGGCTGAAAAAAATAAAATAAGATTGACTTTTATTTATAAAAGAGTTATTGTCAAATATTAGAGATATGTTAAGAATATGTTATGATATTGTTAAGATGAGAGGGGGTGATTTATGAGTATATGGATATAATTTTTCAGTGTAAGTTTTATTTAAAAAATTAAGGGGTATATAATTATGAAAAAAAGTTGTTTGATTTTAGTAGCTTTATTGCTCGTTTCGTCTGTGGCATTTGCAGCAAACTTTAGCCCAACGACATTAACACTTTTAGCTCCCGATATCGTTCATTACGATTTTGACGGAACAGAGCTTGAAATCCCTGTGACTATTACCGGGAAGCAGGCGACTGGCGTTTTCATGGTATACACCAAGGACATGGCCTCGAACATCAAGCAAGTCCATAACGGCCATCTTGGTTGGCATTATGTCAATAATATCGATACATGCGTGTATATGTCATCGGTTTTTGAAATGAACCAGGGCGCCAATACGGTTAGTTGGGAAGGAAAGGATGCCGACGGTAATATGGCACCCTCGGGAGAATATACCTATTATCTCTGGGGATACGATGCGGTGACACCCCGTATGCTTGCCTGCAAATTCTTCGGTCCCAAGTCCAACCAGGCTGGGTTTATCCAACAGCATGATGTCGACAACAACCCGCTGACTACTCCCATATACTATCCACCGGCCGGAGCAATTACTCAGATTGGCAAGGATGATGGTGGTTACGACGGCAGCGAAAATCCAGGTATTAAAACCCGTGCAAAATGGGTACTCGGAAACGATCCGCTGGATCAATCGTTAATTGAAACGACCACATTTATGGGATGGAATGATCACGGTAAGATCGCCTTTATGCCGGGCGACCACAATTATTTCTTTGTTCAGAATTACATCGCTAAGGCTGTGATATCGGGCGGACAGCAGATAGTTATGAAGTGGAAATGGGCACCGAACGGACAATCCGAACAGGACCTTGATTTCGGCGATGGCGGCAATTGGACCGTGGCCAATACCTCTGGCGGCTACGCCGGTCCCATCAGTGATAATGTCAGTAACCTCTGGATTGTCATAGGCGACAACTCGTATCCAGATTCCTCAAATCCGGCATCGATGTACTACCTGGATCCGGAAACAGGCAGCCAACTCCGTGAGTACGATTTTACGTGGTTGTGGTGGGACCCTACCGAGGTCGACCGTGCGATCAACCAGCTTCAACTAAAATACCACGGCGGTCCGACGATGGCCAACTACATGAACGGACGTATGTACTGCGCCGGATTATCGTTCTGCCTCAAACACTGTGTTGATCCAAATCAGGATGACGATGACGATGTAACTTTGTGGTACAACGGCAACGGTGACTATGTTGGCGACCGGTACTTCGAGGAAGACCGTGGAGAAACAGCTTGGCTTTGCTCAGCTGGCAGCGCTGCACCGTGGGTGTATGATTACACTGCGGACAACAATGGATTCTCAATCTTCTCGGCCTATGATCTCGGTGCGTTGTCTATGGGTGTCATGGCTCCCGACGGCACCGGTGTCGGCTATTTTGCTCTGCCTTCCGAAGTCGCTTCACTCAAATACGGTCAGTTGACTGTCGACAACGGTGGTGCCTACGATGGTCTTTATGGCGACTTCCCCAACGATCCGGATAACAAAGCGGGTCTGTGGTACGTTGCCAACGATTCGTTTAAGGGTACTATCACAGCTGCACCTGTTGTTGTCGAGGATGCGAGTCCTGCGGCATTTACAGTCGCACAGAACTCGCCTAATCCGTTTAATCCAACAACGACAATCAACTTCACTATTCCGGACGCAGGCATTGTTACAATCGATGTTTTCAATGCTGCCGGTCAGAAAATCGACACGATTGTCAACGATTATATGGAAGCCGGTACTCATTCGACTGTATGGTCTGCATCAGACTATTCTGCCGGTGTATATTTCTATACCGTCAAATCGGGTGATTTTTCGAAAACGATGAAGATGACTCTCCTGAAATAAATAAAATACAGTTTGTTTTTCGAAGTACTCAAGCCCGGGATTTTTTTCCGGGCTTTTTTAATTTGTATACCATTTTTTATTCAAACCGTATTATCTTAATCATCACTTTCAAAATATGTCTTTAATTATTATGTATAGAATGAGTTATTATATATGAGAAAAATATCGGATTATAATGATGCTCTCGGTTTTCTTTACAGTTTTATTGATTATGAACGACGTACCGGATGGAAATATACGACCACTGAATTCAACTTGAATCGTATGAACGATTTTCTGGGTGTTCTGGGCAACCCGCATAAACATGGTTGGTTCGTACATGTTGCCGGAACAAACGGTAAAGGTTCTGTCTGCGCAATGATTGCAACAGCCCTCAATCGGGCAGGTTATAAAACAGGATTATACACATCTCCGCACCTTATTACTTTTCGCGAACGTATCAGGATCGACGGATCTGTTATTTCAAAGGATGAAGTAGTAACGGCGGTAAACAGGATACACGATGCCACTGATCAATTCAAGGGATTGACGTTTTTCGAAGTATGGACAGGTCTTGCATTTTTATATTTTGCAGAGAGTGGTGTCGATGTTTCTGTTGTAGAGGTTGGTATGGGCGGGAGGCTCGATTCAACGAATGTAATAACTCCCGAAGTTTCTGTTATTACTTCAATCTCTGTCGATCACAGGGGAGCGCTTGGTGAAAAGACAGAACAGATAGCAAGTGAAAAAGCCGGTATTATAAAATCCGGTAAACCGGTTGTTTGTGCCCCTCAGGAGCCTGACGTTATCAAAGTCATACAAAAAAAAGCCGATTCGGTTAATGCTCCACTTACTTTAATAGGACGTGATGTTGATTATACAATATCTGACGGCAGGGTAAGTTATAATGGTATAAAATGGGAAATTGAACCGTTTTACGTGCCTTTAAACGGAGTAATGCAGTTCGAAAATACTGCTATCGCCTTAGCTGCTCTTGAGACCATTGATAGGGCAGGCTATCCTGTTGCTGTAAAGAACGCGCGTGAGGGTGTTGAAAACGTCATCTGGCCCGGACGGTTACAGCAGATTGCCGATCATCCGACAGTAATCATTGACGGTGCGTGTAATCCGGGAGCGATGAAATCTGTAACTGAGTACATAACAACCCGTACCGATCGGGAAAACGTTGTCGCCGTGGTGGCAATGTGCCGTGACAAGGATATAAAAGACGTCCTCGATATTCTCGGAAATGTTTCATCGCGGTTTGTGCTGACTCAGGTAAAAAATCCTCGTGCAATGAATGCACATGACCTTGAAAAGCATACCCCGGGACATGTTGAGACATATGTTCGTGAATTACCGTCTGCTGCTCTGGAACAGGCAATTTTACTGGCAGGCAATGACGGGCTTGTGTTAGTGACCGGTTCGCTGTATCTTGTTGGCGATATTCTTCGGTTGTATAACATCGGTGAATTCGATTAACATTAAACGGTTTATCAATAAACCAGAGATGTTGTCATGAAATACAAAGTACCGGTTCTGTCGTTGTTCTTTTTGATCATACTTGACGGTTCTGTCTTTTCCGGTGGAGCATGGCACACTTATTCCAACGGTAATTATATAACAGATACCGTGATTGACGATTCGTTTATCTGGTGTGCTACTTCCGGTGGTATTGTCAAGTGGGATGTGACCGATAACACCTATGAAAAGTTTACTACCGGGGATGGCCTTTCCGATAACAATGTAACATCGCTGGTTTTAGATAATGCCGGCGTTTTATGGGCGGGAACGGATGGTGGAGGTGTATTGGCTTATAATGGGATCGAATGGAGAATCTATAACAAACATAACGGACTCTCAGATGACAATGTTTATTCTTGTGCCATAGACGGCGAAGGATTACTGTGGTTCGGCACATTCAATGGTATTTCCAGTTTTGATGGTACGGTATGGAAAACCTTTTATGAAATTGACGGTCTGGCGGGAAACACCGTTACTTCAATTGCTGTCGGAATTGATAATGTAAAGTGGTTCGGAACAACAAAAGGTGTATCAAGGTTTGATGGCACAAACTGGAAAAACTTTACGGCAAAGGACGGTTTGCTTTCGGACACGGTAACCGCAATAACAGTTGATGCCGACGGCATGGTCTGGTTCGGTACAACAGGGGGTATTTCTTTTTATGACGGTTCAGTCTGGAAGCACTATAATTCCGAACCTGACATGTTTAAGGATGGCATTTATTCTCTGGCGGTTGAAAAAGACGGAACGTTGTGGGCCGGATTGTCAGATGGTTGTTTGTTCTTTGACGGCTCGGAGTGGAAAGCGCCTGACGAAGAATCCGGACTGACAGGCAGGGTTGTAACATCCATATCGATTACTGAAAATGCTTCGCATCAGCGTTTCGGAACCTACGGGAATGGCCTCATTTTATATGACGGTGAGGGATGGTCTGTTTTTAAGACTTCGGATGAAATCGCTCATAACAGTGTTTATTCCATTGCAGTTGATAGTCACGATACAAAGTGGTTCGGTTTTTCGGACGGTATCATATCATCATTTAATGGTTTAACATGGGAAGCGTACTATCCCGGATTCGATATTTCGGGCAGCGATGTCAGGGCTGTTGTTATTGATTCAGAGGATGTTAAATGGTTTGGCACACTTGGCAGCGGCATAGCATCCTATGATAACAATATGTGGACTCTTTATAATGAGGAAGACGGTCTTGCAAATAATAATGTCAGAAGTATCGCCGTAGATTTAAACAACGCAAAATGGTTTGCCACGAATGGGGGAGGCGTTTCGAGTTTTGACGGCTCGGTATGGAGAACCTGGACGGTAAATGATGGCCTGGCGAACAATCATCTCGAAGCGGTAGCTGTTGATAAATGTGGCATTATATGGTGCGGCACCTATGGCGGTATATCGAGTTATGACGGTAGCGAGTGGAAATCATACGGCGATGAACACGAGTTTGCAAATAAAGCGGTAAGAGCAATTGCTGTCGATTATAATAATGTCAAATGGTTCGGCACATATAACGGTGCTGCATCGTACGACGGTTCGGTATGGAAAACGTTTACTGTCGACGATGGCCTGGTCTGCGATGATGTCAGAACAATCACAGTCGATATTAACGGTGTATTGTGGTTCGGTACGACCGCAGGTGTTTCAGCTTTCGACGGTCGATCATGGAAGACATTTAGAGCCGGTAAAGAGCTTGCAGACAGATATGTATTATCAATCGCAGTTGACGACAGCGGACAGAAATGGTTCGGCACACTGGGCGGCATAACCTGGTATGACGGAATTATCACATCGGTCGATGCTGTAAATTCACATTTGCCATGTCCGTCAATATTCGGGAATTATCCGAATCCTTTCAATCCTGAAACACAAATTGATTTTGTATTACCGCATAATGGCTTGACGAACCTGGTAATCTATAATTGTAGCGGACAGGCAATACGAAATCTTCTTTCTGAGACGTTAAACACCGGATATCATACTGTTAGATGGGATGGCCGTAATAATGAAGGGTATCGGGTATCTTCGGGAGTATATTTTTTCTCACTGAACTTTCGGGACAATGTTACAAACCATAAAATAATGCTTATGAAATAAAGCGTGAAAAATCGAATAAAATAATTCGATTCTAACTTAAAGTTTCAACAAAAGGGGGCGCCTGAATGTTTACAGACAGAACAATCGTGGTTGCGGTTACTGCCGGTATAGCTGCATATAAAAGCGCCATACTGGTTCGTGAACTCAAAAGCGAGCATGCCGATGTACATGTAATTATGACGGAACGTGCAGTCGAATTCATTACACCGCTGACGCTGGAAACGCTTTCTCAGAATCCTGTAGCTGTGAGAATATTCGATAAGGATAACACATGGGATATGGAGCATATTGCGCTTGCCGATCATGCCGATATTCTCATCGTAGCCCCTGCAACCGCGAATATTCTGGGCAAAGCAGCTCATGGAATAGCCGATGATCTTGTCAGTACGACGATATTAACCATGATGTCCACGATTCCTGTCCTTATGGTGCCTGCCATGAATACCCGGATGTGGGAAAATCCTGTTGTACAACAAAATGTAAAAATTCTGCAGAAAACAGGAGTCAATTTTGTCGGTCCGACCGAGGGTAAGCTTGCGGATGGTCGTATCGGTGTAGGCCGGATGGCTGAAATAAATGATATCCTTAAGGCTGCTCACAAACTTATTCTGAAATGAATATCCTGATTGTTCGTACCGGAGGGCTTGGTGATTGTATTCTGACTCTTCCGGTTGTCTCATATCTTAAAGATATCATATCCGGCGCAAGATTTTCTGTCCTCGGTGACGGTAACATGCTCGCCATATCAAAATTAAGCGGTTTATTCGAAAATTTCTATTTCATCGACAACGCACAATATTCAGCTCTATTTTCAGAAAAAAAACCGTCGCCATATCTCCGTTCATTTTTTTCCCTGTTTGACGAAGTGTATTTTTTTACTGCCGGAAATTGCCGTGAAATCGAACGAATGGTCATTGAAGCCGGAGCAGGGAAATGTTTTACTCTTAATCCGAAACAGCCCGAAGGGTGGTCGGATAAACATATAGTATTACATTATCTGAGTATTGTTCCCGAATTTAACGAACAAAATCTTGCTGATTTTTCCTCCTTTTTACCGCATTTTTC
The DNA here is from genome assembly GCA_016927495.1 of Candidatus Latescibacterota bacterium. Lineage (GTDB taxonomy): Bacteria > Latescibacterota > Latescibacteria > Latescibacterales > Latescibacteraceae > JAFGMP01. The sequence continues at coordinate 27,650 of JAFGMP010000324.1, forward strand.
AGGTACAGATAAATCTGGTACAGGCCTTGTAATTCATCCGGGAAGCGGGAGTGTCGATAAAAACTGGCCGACAGAACGGTTTTGTTATGCCGCTGATGAATACATGGGGAAAGTGAAAGTTGTTCTTGGGCCGGCTGAAATAGAGCGAGGATATAAAAGTTATTTTGACATGAAATCTATCGATGTTGAAATAATTGAAACGTTTGATGAGTTGTGTGATGTGTTATCGGGAGCATCATTATATCTTGGCAATGATTCAGGGGTCAGCCACCTCGCCGCCGCATATGGCACAATCGGAGTAGTTCTGTTTGGCACAACAGATCCTGTTGTTTGGCGACCGCCTTACACTACTATTACGGTAATAAATTCAAGCGACGGTACCATGACGGGTATATCGACACAAGAAGTTCTTGACGCTCTTTATTCGGCAGATGAGAAATAACAATAAATGTGCCTGTTTGAAATTTGATGATCCGGCAAAACAATAACGGACTTTTTGTCGGGACATCGCCCATGATGAATAAAATTACGGATCTCTTGTTTTAATCTTCCGGATGTCGATTCAAAACACACTCATTACGCTATGTTACATACACTGTTTTTTTCGTGCTATTTCCGCATCGGATCTTCTGAGGTAAACCGGTTGAAGCAGGGCAGGATTGACGCCGCCGCTTTCACGAAATATCAACGTACCAAGTTCTGCAACGGCGAGGGCAGAAGGTTTTAATTTAGATACAGGAGCGATCGATATCGGGACCATTTCTGCATTAATAAGTATATTATGGAATTTTTCAGCGGAAGGCCCGGTTATAGTGACCTGTTCGGTAGTAGACCTTAATATTTCACCGAGTTTGGTTACAGGGACGGCTGCCGGTTCACATATAATTTGAGGTATACCGTCGGTTAATCTGTAAAGGCCTGTGTATACTTCCGAACGTTTTGCATCGATAAGCGGGCATACGAGTGTATTCACAGGAGCGGTTTTCCATACCAGAGCAGCGAGCGTGTTTACCGGTACGGTATTTATACCGAGTCCATATGCCAAACCCATGGCAGTTGCGATACCTATTCTGAGGCCTGTAAAGCTTCCCGGGCCTGTTGAAACGGCTATACAATCGACAGATTTCAGGTTCACACCGTGATTCCCGGTCAATTGCATTATAAATCCGGTTAGGAGTTCACAATGTGAAGAACGCGAATCCTTGTGAAGCTCAAATTTTTTCTCACCCTCGATAATGATTGATGCGCTCAGGCGTTCGGTCGCTGTTTCTATTCCTATTATGATCATATTTTAACCTCCCGGCAGAACATAAGTCACACAAGTCGTTATGTCAAGTGCTTTGAGACTTGATTATGGATGTATATAATAATTATATTGATAAAGAGAAAAAATATTGGGGGAAACGAGATATTTTTAAAGATTATTAGTACATTTCACATAATAATCAGAGGAATAAAAAGTATAATGGGATATTTATTCGGACCGGTGCCGTCACGAAGGCTTGGATTATCACTGGGAGTGGATATTGTACCGTTGAAGACATGCAGTCTTTCATGTGTTTACTGTCAGATTGGGAAAACTCCCGAAACGACAATTTTAAGACGTGAATATGTACCGGCAGCAGAAATTTTGTCGGAAATAAAAACCAGATTGGAAAACGGACTGCAGACCGACTGGATAACTTTCTCCGGCTCGGGTGAGCCGACACTGAATTCGGGAATCGGTGATATGATCAAAGGAATCAGGGAATTGACCGATATTCCAGTCTGTGTTATTACAAACGGTACATTACTATGGGATCCGCAGGTTCGAAGTGATATTCTCGATGCCGATGCTGTGATGCCCTCCCTGGACAGCGCTGTGGAATCAACCTTTCGCGCTATATGCAGGCCTCATCACGATTTAAACCTGGAATATATCATAGATGGCCTGATCAGATTTCGCAGGGAATATAAAAGGAAAATCTGGCTCGAGATAATGCTTCTCGAAGGGATAAATGATAATGAGAAAGAACTTGCAGCTTTAAAGTCGGCTGTTGAAAAAATATCTCCCGACAGTATTCAACTCAATACCGTTGTCAGACCGCCTGCTGAGCTTTTGGCCAAGCCGCTGAGTCATGAACGTTTATTAGAAATACGAGATTTTTTTGGAAATAAAGCAGAGATTATTGCATCATTCAAAAAAAATTCGATTATTACTAAATCATCGGATGAGGATGGCATACGAGAATACCTTAAACGTCGTCCGGGAACGACAGAAGATATATCGGTATCTCTTGGGATACCGGAGAGTGAAACAGAGTCATTATTGAGAAAAATCCATGATTCAGGTGAAATAAGACAAACCAATATTTTTGGGAAGCAGTTTTGGGAATATAATATATGAACAGTCCTGCATGTAAAATACTTATTGTCAACAACGAAGATGAAATTCGAGATAGACTTGCAGGGATTCTAAATCAATCGGGTTTTTCTACGTATATAACCGACACCGGTGAATCAGCTCAAAAATATTTGGATAAAGAACCGGTTGGTCTTGTGTTGTATACGATCAATGTTGAAAATGAAAATGAAAAAGAATTCATCCGGGAGATCAAGGTCAGTAATCCTGAGGTTGCAGTTATTGTGTTGGCGAAACCTGAAACAAGATTGAATAGTATTAGTTTAGTCCAGGTTGGAGTTGACAGCTTTTTGCCTGTCAATGTAGATAGAAACTTTCTGGTTTCAAATATTACTGCAGTTCTTGAAAAACACCAGATTACCGTAGGTGAGCATGATATCATAAAAAATCTCGAGCGTTCTTTAGAGAATCGAACCCTTGAATTTGACCTGTGTAAAAAAATGCGGGAACAAAACTTTTCCGAAACAATAAAAGCTTTTGTTGGACTTTTGGACACCCGTGATCGGTTTTTGGGCAGTCATTTAAAAAGAGTAGCCACGTTCAGTAAAGCGATTAGCGAGCGATATGATCTCAAAGACAGGGTGAAACATGAGATCGAGATTGCAGCTCTCTTACATGACATCGGTAAAATCGGTATACCAGATATAATTTTACAGAAAACACAGGATTATTTTGCGCTTTCCAGACTCACCAACAAAGAAAGGGATATTGTCCGAAAACATCCGATAATCGGCCAGGAAGCGGTTGAAATGATCGATGTTCTCAAACATATTGGCATTTATATTCGTCACCACCACGAGCATTTTGACGGATCCGGTTATCCGGACGGGTTAAAAGGATTTTATATTCCGTTGGGATCCCGGATATTAAGAGTAGCCGATGCCTACGACAGAATTGTTTTCGGTGTGGAAAAGGTGAAGCAGATGAGCGCCCGTGAACTATTTTTAAAGCATTTAAAGAAGTACACAGGATATCTGTATGATCCTGAAGTAGTTAAATACTTCCTTTCATTTTTAAAGGAGATGCAAAAAAAGGAAAGCGCCCGTGAAAAACGTACGTCTGTCGATAATCTGACTCCCGGAATGGTATTATCACGTGATGTTTTGACAAGAGGCGGAGTTCTGTTGATATCCCAGTTTGAGACCATCAACGAAAACGAGATTAAACGTCTGAAACGATTTCAACGTGCCAATCTGTTAATAGACGGGATAACCATATATGAATCGCCGAAGTTTCTTATACCGTCGCCAAAAAGAAGTGTGAAAAAAGATGGAGCAGAGGAAGAGCACCATGAAGAAATAGGATTCGACAAAGTCTGTAAAAAAATTGATGACACAAAAGACTTGCATACTCTGCCTAAAGTATATCATTTGGCTTTGAGCCTGCTTTCAGATCCCAAAAGTACACGAGATGATATTGTTAGTGTTTTAAAACGCGACCAGGTAATCACAACAAAAATTCTTCGCATTGTTAATTCATCACTATTTGGATTTTCCAGAACAATTACCACAATCGATGATGCCATCCCTTTGCTTGGTTTCAATGAAATTCGAAACATAGTAACATCTGTCTCAATCCTCAAACTTATGGGTGATGGAACCAATCATGACATTTTTGACCGTCAGGCATTCTGGAAACATTCCATAGGATGCGCTATCGTTACAAAAATTGTTGCCAAATATATCGGAATTTCCAAGAATGAGGAATATTTCACAGCCGGACTTTTACACGATATAGGGAAACTGGTTCTTGATCAGCTTTTTCCGGATGAGTTTAGAAAACTTATCAATCTTGTCAATAGCCAGTCCATACATTACAGGAAAGCGGAACGGGAGATATTCGGTCAGCCTCATCAGGAAATAGGAGCATATCTATTGACCAAATGGAATATACCGGGAATAATTGTCGATGCTGTACGATTCCATCACAGTCCGGTTGACAGCGCCGTCGATCCGTTTCTGGTTTCTGCGGTTCATGTCGGTGATATAATTACCCATATGCTTGCTATCGGCGACAGCGGTGAAAGAAATGTTCCCAAGCTTGAGGATTATGCTGAACGCCAGCTTGGAATTGGCCTGGTGGATTTGGACCAGCTTGTTCCCGATATCGATGAACAATTACAAGAGAGTGAAGATCTTCTCGTTCTCGGTGATTAATTATAAGAGGTTAATATATGCTTGTAGTAATGAAGAATGATGCCACGGAAGAACAGATTAAAGCGATAAGCGATGTTATCAGAAATATGGGATACACACCGGAGCCGGTTCCCGGAGTTCAGAGACAGGCAATTTGTGTGTTAGGAAATAAATCAAGAGTTGATTCATCCCATATTGAAGTTATGGATGGAGTGAAAGAGGTTATACACGTTACCAAACCGTTTAAGCTGGTATCCAGAGAGAGTAAGGAAAAATCAATTATAACTGTCGGTAATAATAAGTTCGGCAGTATAACACTTCCCGTTATCGCCGGTCCGTGTGCAGTAGAGGACAGGGTAAAATTTCTGGAAATAGCCGATGCGGTTAAGCATGAGGGCGCTACTATGCTTCGGGGCGGCGCATTTAAACCGCGTACATCACCATACGCATTTCAGGGTCTCGGGGAAGAAGGTCTTAAAATACTTGCGGAAGCCCGTGGAAAAACAGGACTTCCGGTATGTACGGAAGTAATGGATACCGATACTTTGGCTATGGTTAGCGAGTATGCCGACGTTGTCCAGATCGGTGCGAGAAACATGCATAATTTCTCTCTGTTGAGAAAAGTTGGCAGACAGAAAAAGCCGATATTACTCAAACGCGGTTTATCGGCAACGATTAATGAATTATTAATGGCTGCCGAGTATATTCTGAGCGAGGGCAACTGGAATGTCATTCTGTGTGAGCGAGGAATCAGGACATTTGAAGAACAAACCCGCAATACTCTCGATCTTTCGGCTATTCCTATTATCCATGAACTGTCACATCTTCCGATCATTGTCGATCCAAGCCATGCGTGCGGAAGGTGGGACTCGGTACCGCCTCTCGCTCGGGCTGCCGTCGCTACAGGTGCGGATGGACTATTGATCGAAGTTCACATGAATCCCCTCGAAGCATTATCGGACGGCCCCCAATCTTTGAAACCCGAGAAGTTTTCACAACTCATGAAGGATATCAAAAATATAGCTGCTTCGATCGGCAGAAAAATATAACAGGTGGTGTGGTACAGAGCATGATAAAAGATATTCCGCACCTCGGGAATTATATAAAAATATCCGAAAATGAAGCGAATATTTACGAACGGGTCGGTCTGAAATATCCATGGCAATTAACGGAGTATTATGCATCGTTGATCGATCCGGACGATATGTCATGCCCAATCAGGCTTCAATCGATACCTGATATCAGAGAATTGGAGACAACATTCGGGGAGGACGATCCGCTGACCGAAGATGAGAATTCTCCTGTGCCCGGAGTTATCAGGGTATATCCGGATCGGATAGCGGTTATCGTTACCAACAAATGCCCGGTGTACTGCCGACACTGCCTTCGCAAGCGATTTACCCGTGACCGCAGCGACGATTTGAAAGGACAGCGGCTCGAAACGGTACTGTCATATATTCGGAAAGACAGAGCCATACGGGATGTGTTACTCACTGGCGGCGATCCTCTAATGCTCAGCGATAATGAACTCGACGGTATTATCGGTGGAATCCGTTCCATTCCCCATGTTGAAATCATAAGGGTTGGAACACGGGCTCTCTGCACCTGGCCTGAACGTGTAACCGATGAATTTGCGAAAATGCTTGCGAGCTACCATCCTGTGTGGGTAAGCACACAGTTTAATCATCCCCGTGAGATCACTCAGGAAGCGGAAAACGCAGTCGACCGGTTACTTAAACAGGGCATACCTGTCAATAACCAGTCTGTACTGCTTCGGGAAATAAACGATTCTGTCGATACTATGCTTAAACTGAACAGAAAACTGGTCAGCATACGTGTTCGTCCGTATTATCTTTACCAGGCGCAAACGCTGGCAGGGACGAAGCATTTTGTGACTACCGTTGAAAAAGGACTTGAGATAATTAAAGGATTACGCGGGTGGACAACAGGTTTTGCCGTTCCTCAGTATGTACTCGATACTCCCTGTGGGAAAATTCCACTCAATCCGAATTATTTGACAGGTCGTGACGGTGATTTTGTCGAAATGTTGAATTACCGTGGTGAACATTGGCGGGAATATAATCCGTTACCATAATTTCGTTTTACTGCGACAGAGAATACTTGCACCGTGGCGATTCAATCAGTATACTTACAGCGTCTCAAAAATAATTAATGAGTTTTGCAAAACTGTCAGCCAGTCTTCATTGCTAATGAATTAATTAACCAAAATCCCGGAGTCTTTGCTTAATAATGATTTCGAACATCGAACTATTGAAAAAAATAACCGATATTGCCGAAAAAGACGGCAGATACAAAAAAGAGGCATTTTTATTCATTCTTGCCGCACTTGAATACACGGTGTCGAAACTATCCGAAAGAAGGCATCTGACCGGTCAGGAATTTTCAAAAGGTATCGCAGACTACGCCCGTGAGCAATACGGATACTTTGCCAGGACAGTGCTTGAACACTGGGGAGTTACATGCACGCTCGATTTCGGTGAAATAGTATACCTCCTTATCGAAATCGGGCTCATGAACAAGACCGAGGATGACAAAAAGGAAGATTTTGCGAATGTATATAAATTCGATGAGGAATTCGACTGGCCGGGAACACAATCATCTGATTTCCCCGACAGATTTTGAAGTTTGAGGAGTAGGGGATTCTTAAAAATTTACCACGAAGGAACGAAGGCACGAATAAAAGAGTGTCTGAACCGCAGATACCTATGATGAAATGATGACCATGATTCCCCATTCAATAGTTTTTATCATGGTAATCCTTCAATCATGTAAATCATGGTTCAGACAGGAAAACCAGGGCAGACACATGGGTCTGCCCCTACATTACCTAACCAAAACCATCCTGCCGGTCGCAGTATGTTTCCCTGCCTGCAAACGTGTAATATAGATACCCGATGAAACCACACTGCCGTTGGCGTCCTTGCCATCCCATAAAAGCGTATGTGTTCCGGCGGGCAAAAATTCGGCAGTGAGTTCGCAGATTTTCTGGCCTGCCAAACTGTAGATG